>JBEGVG010000080.1:0-8321 GCA_041178445.1 Pseudomonadota bacterium
GCGCGCCCAGACCGGCAGGGATCCCTTCGGCCACGATTTCTATGATGGCACCGACCGACGAACCGTTTTTGCGGATGGCTTCCAGATAGGTTTCCCATTCGGCCGCGGCCTTGGCGTCGGGACAGAAGAAGGGATTGTTGTTCACTTCGTCCCACGACCAGTTGGCGCGGGCGATCTTCTGGGTCCCCATCTGCACCAGGGCGCCGCGGATGGTGACCTTGCCGTACAGCCTGTCGAGAATTTTGCGGGCGATGGCTCCGGCGGCGACGCGGGTGGTGGTTTCGCGCGCGCTCTGCCGCCCGCCGCCGCGATAGTCGCGCACCCCATACTTGGCGTCATAGGTGTAATCGGCATGGCCGGGACGAAATTTGTCGCGGATGTCGCCATAATCCTTGGAGCGCTGGTCGGTATTCTCGATCAGCAGGCCGATAGGCGTGCCGGTGGTGAGTTGCGCGGCCATGCGCTCGTCCTGGAACACGCCGGACAGGATGCGCACCGCATCCGGCTCCTGGCGCTGGGTGACGAACTTGCTCTGGCCCGGACGACGCTTTTCCATCCAGGGCTGGATATCGGCCTCGGTCAGTTCGATGCCTGGCGGACAGCCATCCACCACACAGCCGATCGCCGGCCCATGGCTTTCGCCAAAGGTGGTGACGCGGAAGAGATGGCCGAAGGTGTTGTGTGACATAGGCTGGAATTACAGCGATTTGGCCCTAGGGTCCAGAACGCCGAGGTTCGGCTTGCTTCACAGTTCCAGCCGGACCACCTCTTGGCCCCGGACGCGGAAGACCACGCCCTGCGGCTCATCCAGGGCGCTCATGGCCTGCCAGTCCAGTCCCGCCAGCAATCCACGCAGGATGCGGGTGGTGGCGCCATGGCTGATGGCGAATGTGTCTTGGTCCAGCTGCGCTATCCACTCACCGACCCGAGCCGCCACGTCGGCGTAATTCTCACCGCCTGGCACCCGCACATGCCACTTGTCGGCGATCCGGGCGTCGAACAGCGCCGGGCCTGTTCGCGGGCCTCGCTATCGGTCAACCCGTCCCAGCGGCCCAGGTTGATTTCCTTGAGCCGGTCATCGGTGGTGTAACCCTCTGGGGACAGGTTCAGCGCCGAGCGCACCATTTCCATGGTTGTCCTGGCGCGGGGTAGGGGGCTGGCCACCATGGTTATGCTAGGCGCCTCGCCAAGCTCTCGCTTCAGGATGGCCGCGACATCGGCGGCCTGGGTCAGGCCCAGCGGGGTCAGCGCGGTGTCGCGCGCCCAGCCCTGGAAGCGCTTTTGGACATTGGCCTCGGTCTGGCCGTGGCGCGCGAAGTAAAGCGTCAGGCCGGGCTTGAGACTAAGCCCCATCCGGTTTCTGCACATTGATGTCGGGTGCGTCCTCGGCCTTCATCCCGACAATGTGATAGCCGGCATCGACATGCAGGTTTTCGCCGGTGACCGCGCTCGCCAGGTCCGACAGCAGGTACAGCGCCGAATTGCCCACTTCCACCTGCGTCACATTGCGGCGAAGCGGCGAATTGTATTCGTTCCACTTCAGGATGTAGCGGAAATCGCCGATGCCGCTGGCGGCCAGGGTCTTGATCGGCCCGGCCGAAATGGCATTGACGCGGATGTTCTTCTTGCCCAGGTCTTCGGCGAGATATTTCACGCTGGCTTCCAGCGCCGCCTTGGCCACGCCCATCACGTTATAGTGCGGCATCACCTGCTCGGCGCCGTAATAGGTCAGCGTCACCAGCGAGCCGCCCTTGGGCATCAGCTTCTCGGCGCGCTGCGCCACCGCGGTGAAGGAATAGCAGGAGATATCCATGGTCATGCGGAAATTGTCCGCCGTGGTGTCGACGTAACGGCCCTTCAGCTGATCCTTGTCGGAAAAGGCGATGGCATGGACAACGAAATCCATGCTGTCCCACACCTTGGCCAGTTCGGCGAAGCCCGCATCCAGCGAGGCGGCGTCGGTGACATCGCAGTCGATCAGCGCCGCCGGCTTCATCGGTTCGGTCAGCGGCACGACCCGCTTCTTGAACAGATCGCCCTGATAGGAAAAGGCCAGCTCCGCGCCTGCGTCATGCAGCGCCTGGGCGATACCCCAGGCGATGGAATGCTGATTGGCCACGCCCATGATCAGGCCGCGTTTGCCCTTCATGAGTCCCTGAAATGACATGCAAATTCCCCGAAATCGGTGCGCGAACCCCAGTCATTTACCCTGAATGGGCCGGATCGCGAAAAGGGAATTTCGGAGTCAATAAATCCCTGTTAAAACAGTCGGTTACCGTGTTTTGGCCCGCGGGTCATAATCTCCCGGCCAGCCCTTGAGGAATTCGTGCAGGGTCTCATCAGGCTTGTCCGGCAGGGTCACCACCAGCCGGACATAGAGATCGCCGGCGGGCGTGGTGCCATGCGCGCCGATGCCTTTGCCCTTGAGCCTCAGGATGGTGCCGGTGTTGGAGTTGGGCGGCACCGACAGCGAAACCACGCCGGTCAGGGTGGGCACCGGCACCTTGCCGCCCAGCACCGCTTCTTTCAGCGTCACGGCCAGGTCGGTGCGAATGTCGTTGCCATCGCGGGTCAGCGACGGATGGGCCGCCACCGAAACCGAGAGCAGGATATCGCCATTGGGACCGCCGCCGAGGCCGGCGCCGCCGCGCCCCTTGACGCGCACCACCTGGCCGTCCTTCACGCCGACAGGAATCTTGACGTCGAGCTGCTCGCCATTCTGCAGCACGATACGGCGCGTGCCGCCGCTGGCGGCTTCGGCAAAGCTGACGGTGACGGCGGCGGAAAAATCCTCGCCCTTGGCCGCGCGCGGCTGGCTGCGCCTGCGGTCACCGCCGCCCATCAGGTCGGCAAAGATATCCTCGAAACCGGCCGCGCCACCCGGTGCCTGATCGAAGCTGAACTTGAACCCGCCGGCGCGCGGATCGCCGCCGCCAGATCCGAACGGATGGCCCTGGCGGAAACCGCCCCGGCGCGGATCGAAGCCGCCCCCGGCGCCGTAGGCGCCAGAACTTGGATTGCCGTCGGCGCCGATGGCGCCCGCATCGAACTGGGCGCGCTTTTCCTTGTCGCCCAGAATGTCATAGGCGCCGGAAATTTCCTGGAAGCGCTTTTGCGCCGCGGCGTCTCCGGCATGCTTGTCGGGATGATGCTTCTTGGCCAGCGTGCGAAACGCTTTCTTGACGTCCGCTTCGCTGGCGTTCTTGGGCACGCCGAGAATCTTGTAAGGGTCGTTCATGGTTCGAATCTGCCTTTATCCCAATATAGGCAGGGATTTGCGCCTTGCCAGTTGGGGCATGTTCAGGGTCTGGCCGCCGGCGGGCTTGGTGCCAGGGTCTCTTGCGGCGGGGCCGGGGCGGGGGGCGGGGGCGGCGGCATTTCAAGAAGGCGTTCCGACGCCTCTTTCATGCCCCGGTTGGCGGCGGCGGCGTAAAGCTTGCGCGCCACCTCGATATCCCGCGGTACCAGGCCGCCCGCGCCGGTCTCGAACATCTGGCCCAGCTGGAACTGGGCAATCGGGTGGTTGGCGGCGGCGGCGGCTCGCAGCAGCGGCAGCGCCTTTTTGGGATCGGGCCTGCCGCCTTCGCCCTTCAGCAGCATGTCGGCCAGATCGGCCTGGGCGGTGGGCAGGCCGGCTTCCGCCGCCCGCTCGTAAATCTCCATCGCCCGCTTGGGATTGCGGGTGGTGCCCTGGCCCCTGCGCAGCATCATGGCGATGTTGCGCATGGCGGCGACGTCTTCATACTGAAGCCCCCACCAGATCTTGAAAGCTTCGTCATATCGCCCGGCGTCATAGGCAGCCACGCCGGTGTCGAACAGCTGGGCGATCTGCGCGCCGGTGCGCGCCTGCAGCGGCGCGGCCAACAGGCTGAAACAGACGGTCAGAGCCGGTAAAATCTTGTGCATTTTGGCCATGCGTGACCCAAGGCTACCCTGCTTGAGGTGAAACTGCTATGGCGGCGTCATGACCATGGAAATGGGCGGTCCTCTGGACGATGGCGGCATCACGCCGAGCGGCGACCCGTTTTCGCTGTTCGCCGCCTGGATGACGGAGGCGCAGGCTTCCGAGCCCAACGACGCCAATGCCATGGCGCTGGCCACCGCCGATGCCGATGGCCGTCCCAATGTGCGCATGGTGCTGCTCAAGGGCGCTGACGCCAGCGGCTTTGTGTTTTATTCCAATGCGCAAAGCATCAAGGGCGAGGAGCTGGCGGCCAATCCCCATGCTGCCATCAACTTCCACTGGAAATCCTTGCGCAAGGTAGTGCGGGTGCAGGGGCCCGTGGCCCAGGTTTCCGATGCCGAGGCCGATGCCTATTTCGCCACCCGCCCCAAGGACAGCCAGATCGGCGCCTGGGCCTCACCGCAGTCGCGCGCCATGGAAGGGCGCTGGGTGTTTGAAAAACGCATCGCCGAGTATGCGCTGAAATACGGCATCGGCACCGTGCCGCGCCCGCCGCACTGGACCGGCTGGCGCATCACGCCGCTGCGTATTGAATTCTGGCGCGACCGGCCCTTCCGCCTGCACGACCGGCTGGTCTACAACCGCGCCAGCGCCGCCGATCCCTGGACCACCGAGCGGCTGTTTCCTTAACGAAACAGCAGCGGCGCTGTCTCATACAGGCCGCGCCGCCACACCTTGTATTCGTGCATGCCGGGCAGGGCCTGGAAGGTGAGCTTCACCCCCAGCGATTGCAGTTTGTCCGCCAGCCGCTTGTCGGGCTCGTACAGCACATCCTCGCGCCCCACCAGGAAATGCAGCAGCTTGATATTTTTCTTCAGCGGCTCGGGATTGGCGAAAATGTCCTGGCTGATTCTCATGAACTGGTCGTCGCCCTGGTTCTCCGCGCCCGCGCTCATCGGCACCAGCCAGTGAAAGACGTCGGTATGGCGCAGCCCGATGGTCACGGTCTGGATGCCGCCCTGCGACAGGCCCGACAGCGCACGATTGTCGGCATTGGCCAGGGTGCGGAATTTCTTGTCGATGAACGGAATGATGCCGGTCAGCAGATCCACTTCGAACAGGTTGCCGGGATCGTAATTGCTCTGGCGGCCCGGCGGCGGCTTGAAGCCTTCGCGCTGCGACGGCACGGGCCCCAGGCCCTCGCTGGGGCCCGAACGCGCGCCCAGCGCCATCACCACGATCATCGGCCGCGCCTTCTTTTCGGCGATCAGATTGTCTAGAATCGTGTTGGCGCGGGCCTGTTCCATCCAGCTGTACTCGCAGCAATTGCCGCCATGCTGCAGATACAGAACCGGATAGCGCTGTTTGCTGTCGTCATAACCGGGCGGGGTATAGACGCGCAGATAGCGCACCGAGTTGGTCGCTTTCGAATGATAGACCACCATGCGCACATCGCCGTGCGGCACCTCCTGCGGATCGTAATAGGCGGCACGATCGCCGGGCACTTCCACCAGGTTGATGCGGTTGCCCGGATCGGACACGCCCGCGCCATTGACCATGTAGCTGTAGGGATAGATTTCCGGCTCCAGCGGACCCAGCGTGATGCTCCAGATGCCGTCCGCGCCCTTGGTCATGGGCAGGGTGCGGTCCGGCGACAGCCAGTGCATCCGCGCCCCGATCACATGGCCGGTCAGGCGCACATCGGTGGCTTCGGGCGCGTTCAGCCGGAAGGTGACGCGCCGGTCGGCATGGATGACCGGCGAAATCACCGCGCGGGTGCGCATGTAATCAGGCCGGATCGGCATTGGGTCGTTCCGACCCAGCGAGCCGGGGTCCATCCCCGCCGGCACCTGCGCGCCCGCCGGAATCGCCAGCAGCGCGGCCAGGGCGGGTACCGCCAGCTTCATTCTGTGCTTTTTCATCTCATCCCCTTGTGTAGTTCTGGGCGCGTTCTTGCGGCGCATTTGCGTTGTCAGGCACGAAGTTTACCCCTTCCGCGCCCAAGTCTATGATGCATCAGACATGAGTTTTCTTATCTTTTGCACAGGCTTCCAAGGTGGCTGATCCGGGCACCCTGATGAAGCGCGCCGCCACCCTGTCGGTGGCAGTGTCGGCCTTGATGGTGGCGATCAAGGCCGGGGCCTATTTCGCCTCCCATTCGGTGGCGATGCTGGCCAGCATGGCGGACTCCGCGCTCGATCTGTTGGCCTCCGGCCTCAACATGTTCGCCATCCGACAGGCGCTGACCCCGGCAGATGCCGAGCACCGCTTCGGCCACGGCAAGGCCGAGCCGCTGGCGGGGCTGGCGCAGGGCGCCTTCATCGCCGCCTCGGCGCTGTTTCTTTCCATCCATGCGGTGCAGCGCATCTGGGCGCCCGAGCCCATCGACAATTCCATTCCCGCGCTGGCGGTGATGTGCATTTCCATCGTCGCCACCTTGTTGCTGGTTCTGTACCAGCGGCGGGTGGTGGCCCGGACCGGGAGCCTGGCGGTTGCGGCCGACAGCAGCCATTACGCCAGCGATCTCATCACCAATCTGGGCGTGATCCTGGCGCTGGTACTGGCGACCTGGATGGGCTGGGCGCTGGCCGATCCGCTGATCGCATTGGGGATCGCGGGCTTGCTGGTGTGGACCGCCTGGGGCGTGGGCCGCCGCAGCCTGGACCAGCTGATGGACCATGAGCTGCCGGAAGAAGACCGCGGCCGCATCCGGCGCATCGCCGAAAACCATCCGGCGGTGGTGAATGCCCATGACCTGAAAACCCGCGAAGCGGGACTTTCCACCTTCATCCAACTGCATCTGGCCTTGCGTCCCGACATGACGCTGGCGCAGGCGCATGTGGTGAGCAAGGCGGTGGAGAGCGCAATCCGCGAGGCCTATCCCGGCGCGGACATCATCATCCACCAGGACCCGCACCAGGACCCGGCGGCTATTTGATGACCCCCCTCCGGCCGCAGCTTTCTCTCGGCTCGCTAGCTCGCCTCGATCGCTGCGTCCACCTCCCCTTTAGGCGCTGCGCGCAAAGGGGAGGGTTAACCCGGCCCCGGCAGCACCGGCGCCACCTGGATGCGGCGGCGGAAGTGGCCTGTGGTCGCCTTGCGGTGGCAGACGCGCGCGAACAGGAAGAAAATCGGGCTGGCCAGCAGCGACATGGTGATCACCGCGATGGCCAGCTTGTAGCCGTCCGCCGACAGCGCCCCCATGCCGAGCCCCACGCCCGCGATGACGAAGGAAAATTCCCCCACCGGCGAAAGGATCAGCGAGGTCACCGCCGCGGTGTGGAATTTCTCGCCCGCCAGCATCAGCAATATGAAGTTGAGGAAGGTGCGCCCGCCGGTCACCACCACCAGCGCCGCCACGATCACCCAGATCTGCTGCTGCAGGTAAGCGAGGTCGATCAACAGGCCCACCGACAGGAAGAAGACGAACAGCAGGATCGCCTCCACCGGCTCGCTCATGCTCAGCGCCCCGCGCCGCAGCGTGGAATGGCCCACCACCAGCCCGCCCAAAAACGCGCCCAGCTCCGGCGACAGGCCGATCAGGCCCGACACGGCGGCGGCAGCAAAGCAGATGCCCAGCACCCCCAAGGTGCCGATATCGTGGTTCTTCATCAAGAATTCGGAAGCCGGGAAGCGGAAGCTTTTGATCCTGTTCAGCACATGGATGAACACCGCCAGCAGCCCCTAGGCCAGGAGCAGCTTGCCGGCGACCAGCAGCATGGATCTGGCGGTGATGGTCGCACCCAGCGACTCGGTGATCAGCAGTAGCGGCACCACCGCCAGGTCCTGCGCCACCAGGATGGCCAGCGCCAGGCGCCCGCCTTCGGTATCCTTGTGGCCCGCATCCTCCATCATCTTCATGGTGACGGCGGTCGAGGAGATCGCCACCATGAAGCCGATCACGATACCGCCCGCCACTTCGCCGCCCACCGCCAGGGTGAAAAGCCCGACCGAAGTGGGGATCACCGCGCAGGTCACGCCGGTGACGCCCAGCGCGACGGGCAGCGACTTGGTGAACTGACCCAGCCGCATTTCCATCCCGATGATGAACAGCAGCAGTAGCACGCCCATCTCGGCCAGGGTCTGGATGGCGGTGTCGGTGGCGATCATGCCCGCGCCCGATGGCCCCAGCACCACCCCCACCAGGATGAAGCCGGCGGCGGCGGGCAGGCGCAGGCGGCTCATGAACAGACCCATCGCCACCGCAGCGGCCAGGAGCAGGGCGATGGCCGTCAGGCCGTGATGATCGTGCATTTCGGGAGGATGAGGACAGATTTGCCCGGCGATGATAGGGTGAGAGCATGCCAGAGACCAATACGCCCAATCATATCGACGACGAAAAACGCACCCTGATCCTGACCGGGGCCTCGCGCGGCATCGGCCATGCCACCGTGAAGCGCTTTTCCAGCGCCGGCTG
>JBEGVG010000081.1:0-12063 GCA_041178445.1 Pseudomonadota bacterium
TCGGTGATGTCATACCCGGCGCGGCCCGCCAGCACATAGGACAGCGTGGACTTGCCCGAACCATTGGGCCCCATGATGGCATGCACCTGGCCGGGCTGAATCGACAGGGTCAAACCCTTGAGGATTTCCTTGCCGCCAACGGTGACGTGCAGATTCTTTATATCAAGCATTTGCGACTTGGTCCCTGTCGTAATTCGCCAGCTTCGACAACCAGCCCGGCTCGATAATGCGCTGCAACTCTGACACGAATTCTCTTCTTAGTTCCCAGAGCTCCTTACACGCATCTTCATTTCCAGAAGCGTCTGGGAAAGAGGTTTCTTTCAAATAATCGTGGGTGAACACTAGATGATCTAACAGAATCGGCCTGTAACCCCGATAAGCCAAAGGCTTTTCGGCACCAAAGGTTGGATGCGCCTCATTTTCAAAAAAGAAACGACCCTGATCGATCAACGACGATAATTGAGCGATTACCATCGCCTTGGCGGGGAGCCCGACGAGATCTTTCTCAGACTTCGCTTGGCACATCGCATGAGCAGTCGTCATAGCATCTACAGCCTTACCGCGCCACCCAATCACTTCACGAGTCCATTCCAATCGAAATGAGTTATTTGTCGTAATCCTGGATAGGTAGAAAGCAATCACCGCGCCGACCGCACTCAGTCCTGCGAAAATTGCAGAGACCCAATCCGCTGAAGAAAAATACGCTTCCATCAGCCCACACTCCCCTCCAGAGAGATGCCGACCAATTTTTGCGCCTCGACGGCGAATTCCATCGGCAGCTGCTGCAGCACTTCGCGGCAGAAGCCATTGACGATCAGCGACACCGCCTCATCCTGCGGAATGCCGCGCTGCAGACAATAAAACAGCTGGTCCTCCGCGATCTTGGAGGTGGTGGCTTCATGCTCGATGCGCGCGGTGGGGTTGCGGCTTTCGATATAGGGCACGGTATGGGCGCCGCAGTCGTCGCCGATCAGCAGCGAGTCGCATTGGGTGTAATTGCGCGCATTCTTGGCCTTGCCATAGACGCTGACCAGCCCGCGATAGGTGTTCTGCGCCTTGCCCGCCGAAATGCCTTTGGAAATGATGCGCGAGCGGGTGTTGGCGCCCAGATGGATCATCTTGGTGCCGGTATCGGCCTGCTGGTAATTGTTGGCGATGGCGATGGAATAGAATTCGCCCACGCTTTCGTCGCCGCGCAGGATGCAGCTGGGATATTTCCAGGTGATGGCCGAACCGGTTTCCACCTGAGTCCAGCTGATCTTGGATTTTTTGCCCCGGCAGTCGCCGCGCTTGGTGACAAAATTGAAGATGCCGCCCAAGCCATTCTCGTCGCCCGGATACCAGTTCTGCACCGTGGAATATTTGATCTCGGCATTGTCCAACGTCACCAGCTCGACCACGGCCGCATGCAGCTGGTTCTCGTCGCGCTTGGGCGCGGTGCAGCCTTCCAGATAGCTGACATAGCTGCCTTCGTCGGCAATGATCAGAGTGCGTTCGAACTGGCCCGTCTCCGAGGCATTGATGCGGAAATAGGTGGAAAGCTCCATCGGGCAGCGCACACCCTTGGGCACATAGACGAATGTGCCGTCGGAGAACACCGCCGCATTCAGGGTGGCGAAGAAATTGTCCGTCACCGGCACCACGCTGCCCAGATACTGTTTCACCAGATCGGGATAGTCGCGGATCGCTTCTGAGATCGGGCAGAAGATCACACCTGCCTCGTTCAGCTTGTCCTTGAAGGTGGTGGCGACCGAAACGCTGTCGAACACCGCGTCCACCGCCACGCCGGCCAGCGCCATCTGCTCGTGCAGCGGAATGCCCAGCTTCTTGTAGGTCTCCAGCAGCTTGGGATCGACCTCATCGAGGCTCTGCTTGAGCGGCGTGTTCTTGGGCGCGGCATAATAAAAGGCGTTCTGATAATCGATCTTGGGGTAATGCACCCGGGCCCAGTTCGGCTCCTTCATGGTCAGCCAGCGCCGGAATGCGCCCAGCCGCCATTCCAGCATCCATTCCGGCTCGCCCTTCTTGGCGGAAATAAAGCGCACCGTGTCTTCGGACAGGCCCCGCGGCGCCATGTCCATCTCGATATCGGTGACAAAGCCGTATTTGTACTTTTCGCCAATCTCGGCGACCTGCTGTTTGGTTTCCGCGGCGATGCTCATGCCGCCTCCCTCGCGCGCACGCGCTCATGCAGCTTGACCAGCGAACGAACCCCGGCATGGACGTCGTCCATGGTAGAGGACCAGCCAAAGCTGGCGCGAAGGGCGCAGGCAGCCAGACTTTCCTCGATTCCCATGGCAGTTAGAACATGGCTGGCCGCGACTTTGCCGCTGGAGCAGGTTGAACCCGAACTCATCATCACGCCATCCAGGTCCAGACCGATCAGCGCGGTTTCCGCCGTCAGACCGGGAATTGCAAAGCCGGACGTGCTGCAAAGGCGCGGCGACTGCTCGCCAAAGATCATTGTTCCGGGAATCGCCGCTTTTAGCGCGGCTTCAAAATGATCGCGCAAATGGGCGATACGGGTGCGTTCGCCCTCAGCGTCACGCACCGCATGGGCGGCCGCGCCAAAGCCCGCAATGCCGGATAGGTTTTCCGATCCCGCACGCAGACCCCGCTGATGCCCGCCACCCACCAGTTGCGGCGCCAGCGGCGCTCCATCGGCCACGATCAGGGCACCCGATCCGATAGGGGCTGCCATCTTGTGACCCGATAAGACCATGTAGTCGCAAAGCGCGAAATCCAGATCGATCTTTCCGGCCGCCGGCACGGCATCGACCATCAGCAACCCACCCGCCTCACGGACCAGCCGCGAAACATCGGCGATGGGCTGAATGACGCCAATCTCGTTGTTGGCGGCCATCACCGCCACAAGCGCGCGGCCCTTGCCCTCGCGCAGCGCCACGCGCAGCGCCTCGAGATCGATCACGCCATCCGTGGTTACCGGCAAAACCGTCACATGGATCCAGGGAAAACGTTCCGCCAGGCGATTGGCGCTGGCCAGAACCGCCTTGTGCTCGATGGCGGAAACGAAAATGCGGGTGATGCGCGAAGCCTCGCCTTCCAGCGAACCTTCGGCGGCACCCCACAATGCCAGATGGCAGGATTCGGTGGCACCGCTGGTGAAGACCACCTGTGCGGGTTTGGCGCTGACCAATGCGGCAATGCGCTCACGCGCCTCTTCCATGACGGCGCGCGCGGCACGGCCGGCGCCATGAATGGATGACGGGTTGCCGCCGATGGTTAGTGCATGCGTCACCGCTGAGAGGGACTCGGGGCGCAGCGGCGATGTGGCGTTGTGATCCAGGTAATGCATGTCAGGCCGCCGCGGTCTCGCTGTCGAGACCAGCATTCATGTCGTTGCAGGGCTTGGCGCGCCCCAGAACTCGGCGTTCCACCACATCAGCCAGGGACACCGAGGACAGGAAAACATGAATCTGCTGACCCAGCTCTTCCCACAGGTCGTGGGTGACGCAGCGCGCGCCGGTCTTGGTGCAGCCCTTGGTGCTGCCGGTCTTGCAGCGGGTGGCCGCGATGGGTTCGTCCACCGCCAGGATGATGTCGGCAATGCGCAGCTCGCCGGAGGGGCGCGACAGGCGATAGCCGCCCCCGGGCCCGCGCACGCTGGTGACCAGGCCGCCGCGCCGCAGTTTGGCGAACAGCTGTTCCAGATAAGAAAGGGAAATATCCTGGCGGGCCGCGATGTCGGCCAGCGCCACAGGGCGGGAGTCGGATTTCAAGTCGGCGGCGTTGCCGGCCAGGTCAGCCATCGCCATCACCGCATAACGTCCCTTGGTGCTCAGCCGCATGGCAGTTCCTTTCGCCGAAGAGGCGCAAACCGGGCGTTTTTCCTTGCTTTTTGACCCCCCTCCCGGTGTAGAGAAGCCAAGCCTCAGGAATACCTGATGGCCCGGGGTATAGAGTTCCCGACTATATTGGTCAAGTATTCGCGGCGCATAGGTGGGGTGATCTGCAAGCATCTCAAATTTCAAGGTTTTCTGTCGCTCCTGTGCAGCGGAAAACCTGACTTTTTTGCTGGCAGATAGCCCGGTGGGGAAAACAAAAAACCATGCCTGACATCATTCTCCCCGGCTCGGCGGGGCGCATCGAAGCGCGCTATCAGCGGCAAAAGGCGCCCGGCGCGCCGATGGCACTGGTGCTGCACCCCCATCCCCAGTTCGGCGGCACCATGAACAATCCGCTGGTCTATGATCTGTTTCACATGTTCCACGGGCTGGGCTGCACCACCGTGCGCTTCAATTTTCGCGGCGTCGGCCGCAGCCAGGGCAGCTTTGACAATGGCGCGGGCGAATTGTCCGATGCCGCCGCCATCCTGGACTGGATGAACACCCTTTATCCCAACCCGTCCAATGTCTGGGTTTGCGGCATATCCTTCGGCGCCTGGATCGGCATGCAGCTGTTGATGCGCCGGCCGGAAATCACCGGCTTCGTCTCCATCGCGCCGCCCGCCAGCATGTATGACTTTGCCTTTCTGGCGCCCTGCCCAGCTTCAGGCCTGATCGTACACGGCACCAGGGACAATGTGGTGCCGGAACCCGATGTCCAGAAGCTAGTGGACCGGCTGACCGCCCAGAAGGGCATCAAGATCACCTACAACAAGATCGACGGCGCCAACCACTTCTTCGACAAGCATGAAGCCGATGTGGTGGAGACGGTGAAGGAATACGTCTCCAACATGATGTCCAAGCCGCGCGAAGGCCGCTGATATCCTGCCATGTGGGCCGTCGTTGTTGTCACCGTAAATCTCCTGGCCGGGCCGCAGGCCATCGTCGTCACCGCGCCGGGCACCTTCAAAACCGAGGCCGGTTGTCTCGCCGCGATCAAGGCATCGGTGCCGGCTTCGCTTGATGTACCCAGCAAGGCCGCTTTCGCGTCAGGCGCGCGCAAGTATGTGTGCGTGCGGATGGATGAGCTCGGCGCCCTGCCGCCGCGCTGAGCCTTCAGGCTTGCCAGGATTTTCCGCCCGTCATGGGCTGCGCCACGCCGGTGGTTGTCGGCAGCGATAGCGGCAGCCCCCGCTTCGCGCGCATCGCCAGATAGGCAAAGCCTTCGGCTTCCAGCGCGTCGCCATCCCATCCCATTTCGTCCGCCGCGATCACGGGCGCCCCCACCCGTTCTTTCAGCATCGCCATCAACGTCCTGTTGTGGCGGCCGCCGCCGCTGACGATCCACGCTTTTGCCTTTTGCGGGAAATGTTCGGCGGCGCGCGCCAGCGATACGGCAGTAAAGGCGGTGAGCGTGGCCGCGCCGTCGGCGGGCGAAAGCCCTTCCACCGCCGCCATGCCGAAATCCATCCGGTCCAGCGACTTGGGCGGAACGCGTGTAAAAAACATATTGTCCAGCATCCGGGCCAATGCCGCCTCATTCACCTTGCCCGTCGCCGCAAGAATACCGTCCTGATCGACCGGCCTGCCGGTGTGGCGCTGCATCCAGTCATCGATGGGGGCATTGCCGGGGCCGGTGTCGAAGGCCAGCACCATGTCGCCCGATATATAAGTGACCTGGGCGACACCGCCGATATTGACCACCACCAGGGGCTCCGGCTGGCCGAGCTGCCGGGCCCGCACGGCATGGTACAGCGGCATCAAGGGGGCGCCCTGCCCGCCCGCCGCTACATCGGCGCTGCGGAAATCATTGATCACATCGACGCCCGTCAGCCGCGCCAGCAAAGCCCCGTCGCCGAGCTGCCAAGTCCAGCCCTGATCGGGCCGGTGCAAAATGGTCTGTCCGTGAAAGCCGATCAGATCGGCATGTCCCGCTTTTGCGCGCAGCGCCTCAACCGCCTCGGCATGGGCCTCGGTCAAACGCCGCTCGGCATCGCGGATGGAGTCGGGCACGGCCCCGCCCTGCGGCAAGGTCCGGGCGGTCTCCAGCGCGGCCCGCAGCTGCCTGCGCATCTGCTCAGTATAAGGCAAGGTCAGGCTGGGACCGGGACGCGCAATGTCCTGGCCGTCGGTTTCCAGCAGGGCGGCGTCAACGCCGTCGAGCGACGTACCGCTCATCAGGCCCATGACTTTCAAGGTTTCCGCCATTCGTGCTATGCCGCCTGCACCCAAAGCAGAGTCTATAGCATGCCGCCCGCGCCGCAATTCCAGTCCGATTTCCTGCGTACTTTCGCTGCGCGCGGGGCCTATTATGACTGTTCGGCACCGGAGGATCTGGACGCACTGTTCCAAAAGGAACGCGTCACCGCCTATATCGGCTTCGACTGCACCGCCGGCTCGCTGCATGTCGGCTCCCTGGTGCAACTGATGACCTTGCGCCGCCTGCAACAGGCCGGGCATCGTCCCATCCTGCTGATGGGCGGCGGCACCACCAAGGCCGGCGATCCGTCCGGCCGGGACGACACACGGCTGATCCTCACCCCCGAGCAGATAGAAGCCAACAAGCAGAGCATTCTGGGCGGCATCCGCCATCTGCTGAAATTCGGCGATGGCCCGTCGGACGCCATCCTGGTGGACAATGCCGAATGGCTCGACAAGCTCGATTACATTCCGTTCCTGCGCGATGTGGGCAAGCATTTCTCCGTCAACCGCATGCTGACCATGGAAAGCGTCAAGCTGCGGCTGGACCGCGAACAGCCACTTTCCTTTCTGGAATTCAACTATTCCATCATGCAGGCCTATGATTTCGTCGAGCTCTACAAACGCTATGGCTGCAAGCTGCAGTCATCAGGCTCCGACCAGTGGGGCAATGTCGTGTCCGGGATCGAGCTGGGACGGCGCATGGAAAGCACCCAGCTGTTCGGCCTGACCACACCACTGATCACCACCGCGTCGGGCGCCAAGATGGGCAAAACCGCTGCCGGTGCGGTGTGGCTGAATGCCGAGCGTGTTTCGCCTTATGACTATTGGCAGTTCTGGCGCAACACCGAGGACCGTGATGTCGGCCGCTTCCTGCGCCTATTCACCGACCTGGCCGAAAGCGAAATCGCACGGCTGGAAAAGCTCGAAGGCGCGGAACTCAACGACGCCAAGAAGATCCTGGCGACCGAAGCCACCGCCACCCTGCATGGCCGCGATGCGGCGGAAAAATCCGGAGACACCGCCCGGCGCGCCTTTGAAGAAGGTGCATCGGCGGAAGGCCTTCCCACCATCACCGCCACTTTGCCGGATGGAATCCTCAATCTCGCGGTGGCGGCGGGACTGGCGGCTTCAAACTCCGAAGCCCGCAAGCTTATCGCCAACAATGGCCTGAAGCTGAACGATGCCGCCGTGTCGGACCCGAAGCTGACGGTGGACGCCTCGGCCCTGAATGCCGATGGAGTCTTTAAGCTCTCCAGCGGAAAAAAGAAACACGTTCTGGTGAAGCCAGCCTAGTTGGCAGGCGGCTTGGGCGCGGGCGGCGCGGTGGCCTGCGCATTCGACGGCGCGTTGGCCGCATTGGGCATGTCGCCTTCGAAGATGCGGCGCAGGATGCCGGGCGTCAGGATCGAGAGCGGATTGGTGGAGATCACCGGCTGCTCGGAATTGCCGGCCATCGAATAGGTGATGCCGAAAATACCTTCGCCCTTCTTGGAGGCCAGGATATCGCCCAGCAACGGCACGTTGCTGATCAGCGAATTGACGCCATAGGCCGGAACCAACGATCCTTTGAGCGCCAGGACGCCCTTGGGCCGGTCGATATAGCCGTCGGCGCTGGCCCCGATGGCGGGACCGCGCACCCGGGCGCCATTGACGCTGATGACATTGTTCCTGGAACTGAAGGGCATGTTCAGCTCATCCAGGGTCATGCCGTCGCCGCCCATCAGATCGCCCAGGCCCGTCAGCGATCCTGCCGAGAACAGCCGCGCCAGCAGCGACTGATTGACCATGGTGAAGTCCCTCACCGTCAGCGTACCGGTGAAGTCCGGCGCGGGATTGTTGGGATTGACCAGATCGCTGGCCTGACCCGGCAGGTTGACGACGGTGGAAAGCTGACCGCCGCGCATGCTTTCAAAGGCAAACAGGCCACGCGCCAGCAGGCCGGCATCGCCGCTTGTCAGCGTCACCTTGCGCCCGGTGGACGAGGTTTCGAGATTGGCGGCGATCGGCGTCGCCGCGCGGCCGGTCATCGCCAGATTGCCGCTCATCGCCAGCGCCGACGGGCGAATGCCGATGCCGGCCAGATTGAGATTGAAGGGCATGATGGCGACACCCGAGCGCATCGCCAGCCGGTCAAGCCTGGCATCGATGCGGAAGCGCCCCTCTGGCGTATCGTCCTGCGCCTGTACCGCCGCGCCGCCCGGCACTTCGTTGGTGCCGTTGCGACCGACCTTTGACCCGTCCAGCGAGCGGCCGCGGAGTACATAGTCGTTGCCATTGGCGGTGCGCGTAAGCTGGAAGGACAGGTCGTTGAGCGAGCCCATCTTGACGGAGGGGAAATTCAGCACCGTCAGTTCGCCCTCCTTGTCGAAGTTGACCGTGCCGGTGGCATTCAGCACCGGCCCGGTGATGCGGATGGTCTCGTCCGACAACACATTACCGGGCGCGAAATTCGCCACGATGCGGCCGCTGGCGGCCTGTCCCGGCGTTTTTTCCAGATTGACGATGGGGACGCTCAGACGCGCGGGCGTGAAATCCACCGCCACATCGGCGCGCACCAGATTGCCGCTGCGGCCGATAATGTCGGCGGTGATCGGCACCGCGCCGCGGAAATAGCGCAGCAGGTTGATATTCAGTGCGGCGCGGCCGCCTTCGGTCATGACGCCCTTGACCAACAGCTTGGTGGTATTGGGATCGGTGGTGCGGAAATCTTCCGTCCAGTCCACATTCAGGCGTGAGTCCGCCAGGTTGACCACGCCGACCTGGCGCAGGCGGGCATTGTCGATATCAAATGTGACGTCACCATCCGTAATGCGGGTGCGCGCGCCCAGCGTCACCGCAAAATCCTGAACCCGCGCCTTCACCGAGATGCCGACATCATCCACCGGCAAGTCGGCGAGCATCGGCACCTTGAAGGCAAGATCGGCGCTGGCGATACCGCCGGTCAGCTTGGGATCGATGCCGAACTTGGTGGGATAGTTCAGCGGCTTCATGTCGATCAGGGTCATGACATCGGTCATGGCTCCGTCGATATGCACGTTGAACAGCCCGACCGTGCCGGTCTGGTGCAGGTCCGGGATCAGCGCCGCGCCCCTGCTGACGCTCAGCGCTCCGATTCTTCCCGTGGGGAAGCTGGCGCGGAAGGTGTCACCGGTCAGGACAGCGTCGCCATTGACGCCCGTCGCACGGGTCAGGCCGTCGACATACGTGCCCTCCAGCCCCTTCATTGCGAAGGTCATCTTCAGGGACTCTTCGGGCAGGATCGCCTGGTCCAGCATGCCTGGCGCGAAATTCGTCGCGGCCTCCAGCGGGCCGATCATGCCGGCGAAGATATTCTCATCGATCCAGTCCCGCGCGCCCGGTGCCACCGGCTGCGGCCAGTACCGCAACAGGGTGCGTATCGGCAAAGCGGGAATGCGCGCCTTGGCCACCAGCCCTGGCGCGCCCTTGTCGTTCAGGGTCACGGTGCCCGAGGCATCCAATGCAAAGCCCTGCGCCGCCACCGCCAGCTTGGCGACCTCGAACTGGCGCGTGGCGGTCAGATAATCCGCCGCGAACGTCATCGACTGATAAGCGACCTTGTCCTTGAACAGGCCAGGCATATCCAGAGCGATCTTGGTGGCCATCAGCTCGCCATGGACGCGTTCCAGCTTGCCTTCGGCGTCCAGTATGAAATTTCCCTCACCCGTCATCACTGCCTGGGCCTCACGCGCATCCAGCGCGGCCTGGCTCAGCGTCAGGTGACGCAGCGTGCCGTCATAGCGCCCCGCCAGCTTGAGGGTACGGATATGCAGCGCCTTGCTGCGAAGCTGGGCGAAGGGAATCTCGCCGCTGGCGGTCATGTCGAACGCCGCCGCCGCCAGAACGGCGCCGGGATTGACAGTGAATGTGCCAGAGGCGTTGGCCGTCAGCGGTATGTTCTTGAGGCCCGCGAACATCTGGGCGCTGCGTCCCAACCCGCGCAGATCGAGAGCGGCGATCTTGACGCTGCCCCGGATGGGTCCGCCCGCCGGCGGCAGGGTGAGATCGGTGGTGACATGGCTGCGGCTTCCGGCCAGCAGCACATCGGAATCGAAACTGGCGCCAATCGTCTCGCCCCGCGCGCGGATGGTGAGCTGGGCGCGCGGCGCGGTGACCTCCAGGCCGCTGATCTCGTCGCGAATGGTGATATTGGCATCACGCACCGCGAAGCTCTCCAGCGAGGAGGATTCGCCGCTGCGCTTGTCGATCACGGCGCGGATGCGTCCGATGATATCGTCATCCGCATCCCGCTGGGTGCCCAGCCGGATGCGTCCCGATTTCATGTGCACCAGGGCGAACTGCACCCCGACCAGGGTAATGCGCGTGACCACAAACTCGCCCTGGAGAAAGGGCGCGGCAGCCAGATCGATCGCGGCCTTGGGGGCCGTGGCGACGATCTGCCCGCGATTGTCATAGAGGCGCGTGCCCATCACGACCAGATTTACCCGGCCCTGGTCGCGGCTCCATTCGATGGCAGCCCGGTCATAGTCCAGATTGATCCCGGGCAGCGCCTCCTGAATCGCCCCCGCCAGGGTGCCCTTGAGCGGACCGAGCGAAACCGGCCCCCACAGCAGGCGCATCCCGGCCCCGACCATGAAAAAAACGATAGCCGCAACCAGCACGCCGGCGGTCAACGCGGCGCGGCTGATATGATGAGCCTTTATATAGTCGGAAAAAGGCAGCTTCACGCGGGGTCCGGCTTGATATCGGGTCCAGTATTGCAACTGTTAGGCTTAAAAAGGGCAAATGTTCCAGCCCCTTGGTAACGCATGGTGCGATTGCACAGACCCGTCCGAATAGGCTTAAATCCAGGGGCGGCGAGGTTTTGGGAACTTTATGGGGTTGGGAGCGGGCGGTTTGTCGTCAGGGGACCGGGCACCTTCATTCAAAATCGCCACCGATGGGGGCGAAACACTCTCTTCGGCCGGGCTGAAGGGATCGCCCTATATCCTCTATTTCTATCCCAAGGACGACACGTCCGGCTGTACCAAGGAGGCGATTGCCTTCTCGGCCGCCCTGCCAAAATTCCGCAAACTGGGCATCGAGGTGATCGGCGTGTCCCGCGACAGCCTGGAGACCCACGCCAAATTCCGCAAAAAGCACAGGCTGAAAGTCGCGCTGGGCTCGGACCCAGAGACCAAGATGGCCAGGGACTGGGGCGTCTGGGTCAAGAAAAGCCTTTATGGCCGCGAATATATGGGGCTGGAACGCGCCACCTTCCTGGTAAATGACAAGGGTACGATCGCACAGGCCTGGCACAAGGTTAAGGTGCCCGGCCATGTCGAGGCCGTGCTGGAGGCCGCGAAAAGCCTATGAAATCCCTCTTTCGCCCCGCCCGTAGCCCGCGATTAACCTCACGATCGTTTTTCTGGAACAGGCGGTTGCCGGATCAGAATCAACAGGGTGAAATGCCGGCCACTGGCCGCAAGTCCCGAAAGAATTCTGAAATGACGGCGACGTTCCTGGAACGCGTCTGGGCCTGGATTCATCAAACCTTTCCAGAGCGCCAGATCTATATCCGCAGTGATGGGCGGGTGCAGTTCTTCACCTTCTGGCCGTCGCTCCAGGCGACCCTGGCCGGCCTGACCCTGATCTTCCTGGGCTGGGTGGCCTTCGCCACCGTCAATGTGATTTTCAAGGACCGCATCATCACCGCCAAGGATCACCGTTATCAGCAGATGCAGGCTGCCTATGAAAACCGCGTCGCCGATCTGCAGGTCTCCTATGACGAGCTGAATGGCGCGCTGGTCGGGGCGGAAGACCGCTTCAAGGCAATCGCCGACGGCCTGCAGGCCAAACAGAACGCGATCGCCGGTTTCCTCAACCGCGCCAATCAGGTGCAGGCCAGCCTTGGCGGCCGCAAGGCCGCGCCGTCCGTATCGCAGCTTTCGCCTGCCGCCCCACCGGCCATCCGGCCCGCCCCCGGCCGTCCGGATGTGGAAGCGCCAGCCGATCTCCATCTCGAGGATGGCGGTTCGTCCCAACTGACCATGATGCC
>JBEGVG010000082.1:0-7780 GCA_041178445.1 Pseudomonadota bacterium
GACGTCGCCACTTCTATCTGCCGCAACAGCGTTACTATCTGCTCCGGCGTTGGACTCTTCTTCGGCATGTCCAAGCTCCTTATCCAAGCCAGTTTCTATCAATTCGCTTGGTACAAAAAGAACCGGGCAGGTCACATCACTTCAATGATATCGCCGGGGCGATGCAGCTCGCTTTTCAGGAGCTGGCGATGACAGGCCATGGCCTGCGCGCGCGCGGGGTCTGGGGCGTCACACGCGGTCATGCAAGCAAGCGCGGCGATACCCGAGCCGAATTTTGCAACCCTGCTTCTGAACCGCCTAGCCAAGGATCGCCTTCCAGATCAGCTGACCGCCCACGGCGATCATCAGAAGGTAGATCACTGTATAAAATCTCTCCGCGGAGACGCGCTTGACCAGCGCCACGCCCGCAAAGGTGGAGGCGATCGCCACCGGCATCAGTGTCAGCGCGGCAAACAGGTTTTCGCGTGTGAACTGGCCCAGGGCGGCATAGGCCGGAACCTTCACCCAGTTGATGATCGCGAAGAAAAGGGCGGCGGTTCCGATGAAGGTCGCCGGGGGCAGTCTTTTTCGCAACACCCACATCTGGAAAGGCGGCAGGCCGGCATGGGCGATCTGCGAGGTGAAGCCGGACGCTATTCCCAAAGCAAAGCCCATGGCGGTGGACGAGCGCGGCGGCGTTGCCAGGGCGCGGGCGGCCCGGCGGCCCCAAAGCTGGTACAGCGCAAAGACGATCGAGATCACGCCCAGCGTGCCCAGAACGGCGGAAACCGATACCCGAGCGGCCAGCAGGTAGCCCGCCAGGATGCCCACCGCCGCACCCGGGACCATCACTTTGAGGATATGGGCGTCCCAGTCCTTGCGGAAAGCCCACACGCCGACGGCATCCTGCACCAGCAGGATTGGCAGCAGGATGGCCGCGGCCTGAACGGGCGAAACCGCGACGGCGAGCAGGGGGACCGAAATCTGTCCCACACCCGAGAATCCGCCCTTTGCAAGCCCCATCAGCACAACGGCCGGGATGGCCACGGCATAAAAAACATAGTCGGTGTGCAAAGCTGTTCTCAGGGTGGCTGCCAAGGCAGTGCAGGGCTTGGATTGATGAGGAAAAGCAACCTATAAACAAAGGCCTTAAATCATCAAGCCGGTCGGAGAAATGCTTATGCGCAAAATTCTGACAATGTCAGTCCTCCTTTTGACGGCCCTGATTGGCGCGCCCCAGGCGCAGGAAGCCAGTGTTGCGCCCACCATCAACCAGAATTTCAGAAGCGCCGACCTGGATGTCGAGGGTTGGGCGACGCGGTTCACCGGTGAAAGCCGCGAAGCCTTTAGCGCGCGGATGGATGTGCTGAAGGGACTGGCGCTGAAGGCTGGTGAGCATGTCGCCGATGTCGGGGCGGGAACGGGATTGTATACCCGGTTGTTCGCACAGGCCGTCGGCCCCACTGGCAAGGTCTACGCCACGGACATTGCGCCGCAATTTCTCGCCTATATCGCCCGCAATGCCGCGCAGGACAGTCTGAAGAATGTTCAGACGGTGCTGGGCGGCGACCGCAGCACCAATCTTCCAGCCGCGTCGGTGGATGTGATCTTTCATTCCGACGTCTATCATCACTTCGAGTTTCCCGTAGCGATGAACGCCGATATCCGGCGCGCCCTGAAGCCTGACGGACGGCTCTATGTGCTGGAGATGGAAAAGGCTGGAGGGCAGTCGGGCCATGTCCGCGCACCCAAAGATGCCGTGATCGCGGAGATCGAAAAATCGGGATTCAAGCTGGTCGAGCAGGTCGATGTTCCCGGACTGCGGGAAAACTATCTGCTGCACTTCCGTAAGAGCTAAGCGGGTTCCGCCCCGGCCCCGGCCTGGCGGTCCCTGATGCCACGCCCGGGACGTCAGCCGCTCTTTATCTGCGACGTGGCATGGGTGCGGCCATGTTCCAGCAGCTCGATCATGGCGGCCCTTGCTCCGTCCACCTCTTGCGCCGCGATGGCCTCGAACACCTTGGCATGCTTGGTATAGGAGATGGCGAGGGTGTGTTCTTCGTTGAACACGCTGATCACCATCACCCGCAGGAACTCAAACAGCGCCACCCGGGTGGCGGAGGTCAGGGACCGGAAAAGCGGGTTTCCCGAGGCGGTACCGATCGCGACATGGAATTCGAGATCGGCCTGGGCTTAGGAATCATAGTCTTCCCTGTCATGCATGCCGCTGAGCGCGGCGCGCATCGCGGCGAGATCCAGCTCGGTGCGATTGCGCGCGGCCTGCGCGGCGGCTGCCGGCTCCACCGCCAGCCGCAATTGGGTGATATGGTCCAGAAAGTCCTTGTCCAGGCCGAGACGGCTGCGCCATGTCAGCACTTCGGGGTCAAGCCAGTTCCAGTGGGATGGATTCAGCACCAGGGTGCCGACCTTGGTTTTCGACTTCACCATGCCCTTGGCGGCCAGCGTGCGCGTGACTTCCCGCAGGACCACACGGGAGACGCCAAAGGTGCTGAACATTTCCTCAGGCGAGGGCAGGCGGCTTCCCGGCCGGCGGGCGCCGGACAGGATTTCGGAACCCAGAATCGCCACGATCTGGGTATGGCCCGCCACGCGCGGATTGGAGGGTGAAGAGGCCGGTACGATGGGCATGCGCTTGGTTGTTGCTATGCTCATGTCAGCGGTCGCTAGTCCATAAAGTTTGTGGCGGTCTCAACTACTGTCTGAATTACGCAACTCTATAGATCAGCGCTGACCTGATGGCGGGAAAGTGTAGCGTGAGATCCCAGGAAGAATAACCGGGATTTTTGTGCCTTTTGTCTTTGAAGATAGTTGTATGTGGCGGCCCCGATAGAGCGGCTGCCTATTTCTCATAGGGCAGCAGGCGCCAGGGGCCAGCCTCGCCCTGTCCCTCCGGGGTGTCATGGAACAGCGTGTAGACGGGGCGGCCTTTATAGGCCCACTGACCGGTGCCGTCATATCGCTTGATGATCGTCCAGTCACCGATAGCCTTGGCGCTCGCAGGCGCGCGCACCGGGCGCCTTCTGCCTTCGCATTCCTTGTTGCAGGCCGAACGGGTCTTGCTGTCCAAGTCATAAGTATAGAGCCGTCCGCTTCCCGGAAAACGCCGGAATATATAGCCTTTATCGCCTTCATTCGAGACAGCCACCTGTGCCGGATAAGGCAGGTTTGGGTCGAAGGCCGCCGTCGCCGGTAGTGCAAGACCAGCACCGAATCCCAGCAACATGGCTGTCGCTGCCCACCGTAATCTACTCATATAAGCCTCCCGCTTTGCTTGCGATGTGGCGCACGATGAACAGAGCGTGGCGCAAAATGAACACGGCCTATTCGCTGTCGGGGTGCGCCATCCCGCGCCAAGGACATCAAAACGCACTCACGCTGCAGATCCATGTAGCGCTGCACATTGGCTGCGCATACCGGCGCCACGATCGACGTCAGGGCCAGCAAGCCATATCGCGATGCCGCCCAGTGCCAATGTCCTGCGCATATTCGTGAGCAATTTTTCCCCCACGCCGGCGTCGCGCGCCCCAAGGTAATTTAGCACAGGCGGACGGCTGGGGGAATTCAGCGAAAGAATTGGCGCCGCCGCCTTTGCTGCGTTGCAGCTTAAGCGGAATGGCCTTTAGCGGCTGCCGGATTTCTGGCGCGCGAGTTACTTGCGATAGGCCTTCTCGCGGTCGGCGATGTAGGCCCTGTAACCGGCGGGATCGATGAAGGGATTGACGCCGCCCTTCTGGATTTTCGGATACTTGGCTTCCATGCCGTAATAGTTGCCGTGCGCACCCAGGAACACGTCCACCGGCAGCGCCTTCAGCACCTGGAAGGTTTTCTCATAGTCCTGCACCATGTCCGGATAGGCCGCATTGCCCACCAGCTGATAGCCCGGATTGACGTTGGGGCTGCCGACAATCACCACATCCAGCGGTTTGCCGCCTTCCGTCACCTTCAGGCTCCAGGTGGTGCAGCCCTTGGTATGGCCCGGCGTCTTGTGCGCCGTCAGCACGGTACCGCCCAGCGAAACCGTGTCGCGGTCCCACAGGCTGCGGTCCACCTTCACCGCCGGATAGAGCCAGTCGGTCTTGTTGCCATAGGCGAAATCCGTTTTGCCGCCGGACTCCACCACGCTCACATCGCTGTCCATCACCTGATATTTGGCGCCGGTTTCCTTCACGATTTGCGCGCTGCCTGCGTCATGATCGAAATGGGCATGGCTGATGAGAAGAATTTTCGTGTCGCTGTATTTAAAACCCAGCTTTTCGATGCTGGCCTTGATCTGGGCCGGGCTTTCCGCGACGCCCGAATTGATCAGGATGTTTCCGGCAGGGGTGGTGATCAGATAGACCGCCTGGTTCTTGCTGCCGACATAATAGATGTTGCCCGCCACGTGATGCGCCGGAAACGGGGTCAGGTAATCGGTTTGGGCCTGAACTGGTCCGCACAGCAGCGCAAGGCTGAAAAGGGCGGCGGCAGGAATCAACTTGGATAGCATCGCAAATCTCCCCGGT
This sequence comes from Pseudomonadota bacterium, assembly GCA_041178445.1. GTDB lineage: Bacteria > Pseudomonadota > Alphaproteobacteria > Micropepsales > Micropepsaceae > Rhizomicrobium. The sequence continues at coordinate 4,503 of JBEGVG010000082.1, forward strand.
ATTTTGCGCAACGCTATCTGAAACTTCGCCTGGCTGACATCTCTAACGTTGGCGATCCTGAGGAAAGAAGTCCCAGGAAAGCCGGGACGGAATGCCGGCGCGTTGCTTGCCTCCGCGCGCGGCGTGCTCCATTCTGAGGTTTCCTGAACCGGAGACTGCAAGATGTCCGATCTTTCACGCCGCATGATGATGACGACTGGGCTGTCTCTCGCAGGAATGGCAGGCTTTTCGCCTTCGGCTTTTTCGCAGGGCGCCACCACCGGCCCCGCGCCCACGGCCTATGTCGAGCGGCTGGACCCCAGCCTGGACGCCCTGATCGATGCCAACGCGCCCGTCGAGGTCATCATGGACGGGTATCAATGGGCGGAAGGCCCTGTATGGATTGGCGGACCCGATGGTTATCTTTTGGCTTCCGACCCGCCGCAGAATGTAATCCATCAATGGTCGCCCAAGTCCGGCGGCAGCGTATGGCTGCGGCCGTCCGGCTATCAGGGCCCGCCCACGCCCCGCCTGCGTGAAGCCGGCTCCAACGGGCTGTTCATCGGACGTGGCGGATTGCTGGTCGCGGACAGCGGCAACCGCTGCATCACCCAGATTGATCTGGACACCAAGACGAGGTCGGTCATTGTGAACCGCTTCGAGGGCAAGCGTCTCAACAGCCCCAACGACCTTTGCGTTTCGCCGATCGACGGTTCGATCTATTTCACCGATCCGGCTTACGGGCTGACCGATACGGAAAAATCACCCGACCGTGAGCTGGATTTCACCGGCGTGTTCCGCATTGCGCCGGACAACAGCATAACCCTGATCGGAAAATACAGCGCCCCCAACGGCATTGGTGTCTCGCCCGATGGTCGCCGGCTTTATCACACCGATCGCAGCATGGGCTGGGTGGTGCATGATCTGGACGCGCAGGGCCGCTCGATTTCGTCCCGGCCGTTCATAGACCGCGCCGCCCAAGGCTTCAAATCCACCAGTGGCGACGGCTTCAAGGTCGACAGCGGCGGCAATATCTGGCTGTCGGGCGATGGCATCAGCATCGTCAACCCGCAGGGCAAGCGCATCGGCGTCATCCGCATCAGCGGGCCGGCCGCCAACTGCGAACTGGGCGCCGACGGCCACTTTTATATCGCCGCCAACAAGCATCTGATGCGGGTGAAGGTGAAGGCCAGCAAACTGCGCGCCTGACCCGGCCGCTGCTGCAAAAAAAAGCGCGAAGCCCAGTCAAATCAAGCCGTGCGGCTGATTGACTTGTCGCGGGCGCTCCCCCACGCTCCCAATAGACATTGGCGGTGCCTTTTTCAGTGCTTCCTAAGCACGGTGCAGGCTGCTGGCTCCTCGCCAGTCATTTTTCTTTGCCTTCTCAAACGCGCAACGCAAGCGCATGTCAAAAAGGGGAATGTGGGACATGAAACACCGTCATTTGCTCGTGGCCACGGTGCTGTGCGCCGGCCTTGCGCTCCCGGTCCTGACCTCCAGCGCGCAGCAGTCCCAACTTGCGCCGATTCGCAGTTCCAGCGGCGTGGGCGCCGGCGCGGATGCGGAATTCATGCGCGCCAAGGGCGCCAATCCCAACCAGCTCGATTTCACGGTGGACGAAGCCACCATGGCGGGGCTTTCGGTCTCGCCCAAGGGCGACAGTGTTGTTTTCGACCTGCTGGGCCATATCTATCGCCTGCCTATCACGGGCGGCGCCGCCCAGTCGCTGACCCAGGCCAGCGGTATTGCCGTCAACGCCCATCCGCGTTTTTCGCCGGACGGAAACAGGATCGTCTTCGTCTCCGACCGCGGCGGTCAGGACAATCTGTGGGCGATGAATGCCGACGGTTCGAATGCCCGCATTCTCTATAGCGATCCCTTCATGCGGTTCACCGATCCGGCCTGGTCGCCCGATGGCAAGACCATTGTCGCCGTGCGCAACTTGGCGTCGCCGGGCCGCGGCTGGCATCGCCGCACCTGGGCGTTGGCGCTGGTGCCGGCAAATGGCGGAAAGCCGCGTGAATTGCTGGCTGGGACATCGGACCAGTATTACGCCCCGACCTTCTCGCCGGACGGAAGCTATGTCTATTTCCATTCCGCGGTGATGGCTTATCGCGGGCTTTCCATCTTCCAGTACCGCCAGAAGGTGAAGCGCATCGAACTGGCGACGGGGAAGGTCGAGACCATGACGAGCCCCGAGATGCCCGATACGACAAAAGACAAGATCGCATCGCCCTGGGTCATGGCCTATCACGAACTGCCGGACCGCTCGCCGGCCGAAATGGAGCCGCATCCCGATCCCTCGGGACGCTACATCGCCTATGCCAAGGAAATGCCGGAAGACAATTACTTCTGGCGCCGCCACCACCTGAAGGGCACCACCGCCCTGGTGCTGCTGGATACCCAGACCAAGACCGAGAAGGTGCTGGTCAATCCCGTCACCCGCGATGTCTCGCGTTCACACGCTTATTATGTTGATACCCAGATGCCCGGCCATGACTGGACGCCGGACGGCAAGGCGGTGCTGTTCTGGCGCGAAGGTCATTTGTGGAAGGTGGATGTGGCGACCAGCGCGGTCACCCAGATTCCCTTCACCGCCCGCTATCAGCGCACCGTCAGCGAGCTGGTGAAGCCCAAGCTCGATGCCGCCAATGCCGTGAATTTTACCGCGCGCCTTTACATGTGGCCCGCGCTATCGCCCGACAAGAGCACGCTGTTGTTCGGGGCATTGGGGCGGCTGTGGCGCAAGGATATGGGCGGCAGCGGTGACGCAACGCCCGTGATCGCCGGTGACGGCAAGGGACCGGCCGAGATCACCCCGGCCTGGTCGCCCGACGGCACCAAGCTCGCCTTCGCCACCTGGCATGACGAAAAGCTTGGGGCGCTGAATGTCCTGGATGTGGCCAGTGGCAAGGTCGTGCAAAGCTGCTCCGGAGCCACAGCCTTCATCCATCCCAAATGGGAAAAAGGCGGTACCCTGGTGGTGACCGCGCGCACGGTCGCGCCGACCGAGGCCTCGCCTTGGGATGGCGGCAGTTGGGAGCTACGCCGGGTCAACATGGGCACCTGCTCGCAAGACCGCATCACGCAACTGGCCTTCAGTCAGCCGGCCCAGATCATGTCTGATGGGCGTATTTCGTTCACCCGCCAGAGCCGCTCCAAGAATCCCATGGTGATGATGGAGCCATTCCCCGGTGAAGACACCACGTCACGCGTCTTCGAGGTGATTACGGTAGCTCCCAACGGTGGCAACGAACGTCGTCATGCGATTTTTCCGCCCCGTAGCGGTTCCGGTAATA
>JBEGVG010000083.1:0-11612 GCA_041178445.1 Pseudomonadota bacterium
CAGACCGATCACCAGGCCGACGACAAAAAACGCCAGCGCGACCGCAAGCCCGGATCGGCTGCGGCCGTGTTTCTGCATAGGATCGATCAGAGGCGGCATGTCGCGAAATACCAAAATATACTTTGTCTTAACGCGAATTCCTAAATGTCCAGTTGCGGTTAGACGCATCTGGGGCGCATCTCGCCGCGGGGTTATTAGGGCTTTTTCAATCTTGATGAGTGGGACGTTAAATTCCACGCACTTTGGCAGTGCATGCGTGCCCCGATGCGTCCGGCAGTTACCGAAAGTGCCCATTTGCCGCGCAGCCGGTATCGAAAGGCAGCAATTGTCGGAAACGGAACTTTGTGTGAAATTGCGCGCCTTTTCTCAAAAAGCGCCAGAAAAACAAAAATCCGCATGGACCTGCTTGCCAGTATCTCTCCTCTCTTTGTCCTGTCCGGATTTGCCGTCGGCTTCCTGGTCGGGATGACCGGCGTCGGCGGCGGCTCGCTGATGACACCGCTGCTGATCCTGCTGTTCAATGTAAACCCGGTGACAGCGGTGGGCACCGACCTGATCTATGCCAGCGTCACCAAGACCGGCGGCAGCCTGGTGCATGGTTTCAACAAGACCATCGACTGGCGGGTGGTGCGGCGGCTGGCGCTGGGCAGCCTGCCGGCGTCGATGGCCACACTGGGCGCGTTATGGCTGCTGGAGGTTGACCGCGCCGCCTATAGCGACATCGTCACCAAGGTGCTGGGTGTGGCATTGCTGCTGACCGCGGCCGCCTTGCTGATGCGCAAACGCCTCCTGGCCACCTATTCGCGGCGCGTAGGTGTGATGAGCGATGGCCGGACCTTCGTCTATACGGTCGCGACCGGCGTGGTGCTCGGCATGATGGTGACGATCTCCTCGGTGGGCGCCGGGGCGCTGGGCGTTACCGCCCTGCTGCTGCTCTATCCCGAACTGCCGGTGGTGAAGATCGCCGGCTCCGATATCGCCCATGCGGTGCCCCTGACGCTGGTGGCGGGCATGGGACATATGGTGGGCGGGGGAGTCGATTTCGGCGTGCTGGTGGCGCTGCTATGCGGCTCGCTTCCCGGGGTCATGCTGGCCAGCCAGTTCGCGCCGCGCATGCCCGACAAGGCGCTGCGCATTATCCTGTCCGTGACGCTTACCCTGGTCGCCATCCGGTTGCTCTATGCCTGACCGGATCAACAAAGGCGGCGCGCGGCGCGCCTGGCAGCGGATGCTGAGCGGGCTCAGGCTGGACCTGCTGGAGCCCAGCCCCCTGGACATCGAGATCGCGGACATTGCCCATGGCCTGGCCCGGGTGGCGCGCTGGAACGGCCAGACCAAGGGGGCCCATGCCTTCTCGGTCGCCCAGCACAGCGTCCTGGTGGAGCGGCTGGTATCCGACCTGTCGCCCCGGCTGACCCGGGAGGTGAGGCTGATGGCCTTGCTGCATGATGCCCCCGAATATGTTGTCGGCGACCTCATAAGCCCCTTCAAGGCGGCAATCGGAATCGATTACAAGGACCTGGAGGAAAAACTTCAGGCGGCAATTCATCAACGGTTTGGCCTCAGCGCCCATGTTCCGGCAACGCTCAAGACCCTGTTCAAGCGGGCAGACCATCTCTCGGCCTATTACGAGGCCACCCAGCTGGCCGGGTTCGGGGAGGCGGAGGCCGGCCGCCTGTTCGGAACGCCTCCCAAGGCCCTCAAAACGCCCCGGCTGGCCCCGCTCAGCACCGCCGAGGCCCAGGCCCAGTTCCTGGCAAGGTTTCACCGCCTTTATGCTCAATAGCTGCTAAAAAGGGCCATGCCCCGCCTGCTGGTCACCCCCTTGTCGAGCCTGTCCGACGCCCTGAAGACCCATGCCCCGTCGCATCTGGTCAGCCTGCTGTCGCCCGAGCACATGATTCCGACGCCGGAAGGGTTTCCCGCCAGCGGACACCTTCGGCTGGGGGTCAATGACATTGTCGATCCGGCGGCGGGCACCGCTCCGCCCGCGCGCCAGCATATCGAGGAACTGCTGGCCTTTTCACGCAGTTGGGACACCCGATCGCCCATGGTGATTCACTGCTGGGCCGGGATTTCGCGCTCGATGGCGTCGGCTTTCACCGTGCTGTGCGACCGGCTGGGCCCGGACCGTGAGATTGAAATTGCCCGCGCCATCCGCCAGCGCGCGCCGCACGCCCAGCCCAACCGTCTTTTGGTGCAGCACGCGGATGACGCATTGCGGCGTGGCGGGCGGTTGATCGCCGCGCTCAATGCCATGGGCCCTCCCATCGTGGTGGAGGAAGGCGTCACCACCGCCTTTCCGCTGGTGGGCCTGTGAGCAAGGAAACCGTCGTCAGCATCGGCCTGTCCGCCGCCATTGTGGCGGTGGAAAGCGAACAGCCCGTCGTGCTGGTCGTCGCCCATGATGACAGCGACGACGCACTACCGTTCGGGCCTTTCGATCCCGCGCATCATCGCACGCTCGAATCGGGCCTGCGCAAATGGGTCGGCGAACAGACCCGTTTCGACCTGGGCTATACCGAGCAGCTCTACACCTTCGGCGATAAGGGTCGGCACACGCCGGCGGGCGGCGACAAGGGGCGGCAATCGGGCGGTGCGCGCGTGGTGTCGGTGGGTTATCTGGCGCTGACGCGGCGGGTGAAAGAGGCCCCGGAAACCCAGTGGCGTGGCTGGTACAATTACTTTCCCTGGGAAGACTGGCGCGATGCCAGGCCCGCCATGATCGACAGCGTCATTCTGCCCGCGCTGAAGAAATTCGTGAAGGATGCGCCCAACACGGAAAGCGCGGAATTGCGGCGCGAACGGGTGAATGTCTGTTTCGGCGAAGGCTGGGACGAAGAGCGCGTGCTGGAACGCTACGAACTTCTCTATGAGGCCGGGCTGGTGGAGGAATTCCATCGCGATGCCGGGCAGCTATCCAGGGGCCCTGCCCTGGGCACGCCCATGCTGTTCGATCACCGGCGCATTCTCGCCACCGCCATCGCCCGCCTGCGCGGCAAGCTGAAATACCGTCCGGTGGTGTTCGAATTGATGTCCCCCACCTTCACCCTGCTGGAACTGCAGCGGGCGGTGGAAGCCCTAGCGGGACTGCGCCTGCACAAGCAGAATTTCCGCCGCCTGGTGGCCGAACAGGGGCTGGTGGAAGGCACCGGCAAGTTCTCCGCCCCTGCCCGCGGCCGCCCTGCCGAACTGTTCCGTTTCCGCCGCGAGGTGCTGCGCGAGCGCCCCGCGCCCGGGCTGCGGCTGGGCTCCCGGCGGACCAAGGCCGGCTGACGCAGGTCGGGACCGTGTCGAAAACGTCATAGGCGTGTCGCAAAAGCCTGAATTCGGCGTTGCCGACTCTTGACCCTAATATGCTCGCGTGTAGCATAAAGCGCGAACCGGCTCCTTGAAGGCCGGGTTTTTTGCCCCATATATATACTCGAAATGAGTATTAATTGGCGGCAGGAGGACGAAATGGGAGTTGAGCTGGCCTATACTGACGCCGTCGCCCGCGCGACCCGCGATCTGTACGCCAAGGTTTCCAGTGTCATTCCCGAAGTGGAGTGGCCCGTCCATGCACCCCTGATCGCCGAAATCAACCGGCTGAAGCGCGAGAAGAACGCCGTCATCCTGGCGCACAATTACATGACGCCGGAAATCTTCCATTGCGTGGGGGATTTCGTGGGCGACAGTCTCGCCCTCGCCCGCGAGGCCGCACGCACGGACGCGACCGTGATCGTGCAGGCCGGCGTCCACTTCATGGCCGAGACCTCGAAAATCCTGTCGCCGCAAAAGACCGTGCTGATCCCCAGCATGGAGGCCGGCTGCTCACTGGCCGCGTCCATCACCGGCGCGGATGTGCGGCTGCTGAAGCAGAAATATCCCGGCCTGCCGGTGGTGACCTATGTGAACACCAGCGCGGAGGTGAAGGCGGAAAGCGACATCTGCTGCACCTCGGGCAACGCCGTGGCGGTGGTCGAGACGATCGCCAGGGATTTTGGCGTCGATACCGTCATCATGATCCCCGACAAGTATCTGGCCCGCAATGTCGCGGCCAAGACCGGCGTGAAAGTCATCACCTGGGAAGGCGCCTGCGAGGTGCATGAGCGCTTCACGGCGCAGGAAATCCGCGACTATCGCGCTGCCCATCCCGGCATCGTGGTTCTGGCCCATCCCGAATGCCCGCCCGAGGTTGTGGCGGAGGCCGATTTCGCCGGCTCCACCGCGGCGATGATCAATTATGTCGGCAGCCACAAGCCGCAGCGGGTGGTGATGATCACCGAATGCTCGATGAGCGACAATGTCGCGGTGGAAAATCCCCAGACCTATTTCATTCGGCCCTGCAACCTCTGCCCGCACATGAAGCGCATCACGTTGAACGGCATTCTGCACAGCCTGCATACCATGACCCATGAAGTGACCGTCGATCCGGTGATCGCCGCGCGGGCGAAAGCCCCGATCGACCGCATGCTGGCGGTGAAAATCTGACATGACCCACATCGACAGCATCGTCGAAACAGACGGCGCCCTCATACTGGGCGCAGGTATCGCGGGCCTGTTCACGGCCCTGAAACTCAGCCCCATGCCGTCCATCGTGCTGGCGGGCACGCGGCCCGGCCTGTCGGGGTCCAGCGCCTGGGCCCAGGGCGGCATCGCCGCTGCGATGGGCGAAGACGACAGCTGGCAGAACCACGCCCATGACACGATGCTGGCCGGCGCAGGGCTCTGCGATCCGGCCATCGTGGATCTGGTGACGCGGGAGGCCCCGGCCCGGATCGAGGACCTGATCGCGCTTGGCACCCCCTTCGACCGCAAAGCCGATGGCAGCCTGGCGCTGGGCCGCGAAGCGGCGCATTCCCTGCCCCGCATCGTGCATGTCAAAGGCGACGGCGCCGGCGCCGCGATTTCCGCCACCCTGGCGCAGCGCGCCAATGCGTCCGACGGCATTACCCTGCTGGAAGGCTTTCACGCCGTCGAACTGGCGATGGAGAGCGGCCGCGTCACCGGCATCTTCGCGCGCTCAGGGATCGGCGCAGGCGCGCGGCTGATCCTGTTCCGTGCCCGCGCCGTGGTGCTGGCTACCGGCGGGCTGGGCGCGCTCTATGCCGTCACCACCAATCCCCTGGAATCGCGCGGTGAGGGCCTGGGAATGGCGGCACGCGCCGGTGCGCTGATATCCGATCCGGAATTCGTGCAGTTTCATCCCACCGCCATCGCGGCGGGCCGTGACCCCGCGCCGCTGGCGACCGAGGCGCTGCGCGGCGAAGGCGCGGTGCTGGTGAACGGACGCGGTGAGCGTTTCATGACCGCCATCCATGGCGACGCCGAACTGGCGCCGCGCGACATCGTCGCCCGCGCCATTCATCGCCAGATCGCCGCCGGTGAAAAAATCTATCTGGATTGCCGCACCGCCATCGGGGCGGACTTTCCGCATCACTTCCCGACGGTCTATGCCGCCTGCATGTCGGCGGGCGTCGATCCGGTGCGCGAGATGATCCCGGTGGCGCCGGCCACGCATTACCACATGGGCGGTATCGCCTCCGATGCCAGCGGGCGTTCGTCGCTGCCCGGCCTGTGGGTGGTGGGCGAATGCGCCGCCACCGGCCTGCATGGCGCAAATCGCCTGGCCTCCAATTCGCTGCTCGAAGGGCTGGTGTTCGGCAAGCGCGTCGCGGACGATGTGCGCGGCCATTTGAAGGGCGGCGCCATGCGCGGCACGCCGCCGGCGCCACAGCGTTTTGCCAGTCCCGCGCCGCCGGTGGTGTTGCGCCAGGCGATGACCCGGCTGGTGGCGCTGGAGCGCAACGAAGCGGGACTGCGTGAAGCTCTGGAGGTGATCGCACGGGTGGAAAAGACCAGCAGCGAACCGGCCTTGCAGAACATGATCGCCGCCGCCCGGCTGGTCACCGCCGGCGCCCTGGCGCGGCAGGAATCGCGCGGCGGTCACTGGCGCAGCGACTTCCCGCAATGCGCGCCCAAGGGCATCCGTACCTTCCTGACGCTTGCCGATGCGCAAGCCATTGCGTCGGGCGGCACCGCCCTGCCCCGCCGCGCCAGCTTATGATCGCGCTGGAATTCACCCGTCCACCGTCGGCGCTGTTGTTCGAGGCGCAAGTGCGTGCGGCGCTGGAAGAAGATCTTGGCCGCGCCGGCGACATCACCAGCCAGCTCACCATCCGCGCTGACGCGACAGCGACAGCGAAACTGGTTGCGCGCAAACCCGGCCGACTTGCCGGCCTGATCTGTGCGCAGGCCGCGTTTCGCCTTGTGGACCCGGCGCTGACATTCAGCACAAGCATCCCGGACGGAAGCGATATCGTCGCGGGCACGGTGCTGGCAACAGTCAGCGGCAGCGCACGCGCCATCCTCACGGCCGAGCGTGTGGCGTTGAATTTCCTGGGGCCGCTGTCGGGCACCGCCACGGCGACCGCGGCCCTGGTCAAGGCGGTGGAAGGTACAAGCGCGCGCATCGTCTGCACCCGCAAGACCCTGCCCGGCCTGCGCGCCCTGCAGAAATATGCCGTGCGCTGCGGCGGCGGCTTCAATCACCGCTTCGGGCTGGATGATGCCGCCATGATCAAGGACAATCATATCCAGGCAGCCGGCGGCATCCGGCCCGCTATGGAACGGCTGCGCGCCGGACTTGGTCACATGGTCAAGATCGAGCTGGAAGTGGATAGCCTGGCCCAGCTGGAAGAAGCGCTGGAGATCGGGGTGGATACCATCCTGCTCGACAATATGAGCCTGGAGGATTTGCGCCGCGCGGTCGTCATGGCCAAAGGCAGGTGCGTGCTGGAAGCCTCCGGCAATGTCACACTGACCAGCGCGCGCGCTATCGCGCAGACCGGCGTCGATTACATCAGTTCAGGCGCGATCACGCACTCGGCGCCAAACCTGGATATCGGACTGGACTTTTAGATTGGTCGCACGGCGAGGCCCTTCGCTTCGCTCGGGTTCGGGGCTGCTCCGAAACTTACGTCCGGGCAGACCGGACCCGCGGCGCCACACGATAAAAGACGTGGTTGCCGATCTGGGTGGTTTTTTCCAGCGTGTAGGACCAGTCGGGCGCAACCGAAATCGCGTGGAAATTGGTGGCGCCGCCGGTGGCGTTGCGCAGCCGGATTTCGCCGGTAAGAATCCGGGCCGCCAGTTCTTCGGCATCACGCCAGGCGCGAGCATGCTTGGGACGCTTCATGTCGCCATTGCAGGTGAAGGAAAACTGACAGCCAGGCCCCTTGGAGCCTTCATAGACCACGGCACAGATGGAGGGACCGAAATTGCCGCGATTGAGACGGTGGAACACCACTTCGGCGATGGCCTTCTGGCCGCCGGCACCTTCGCCGCGAGCCTCGTAATACAGGACTTCCGCCAGGCATTTATGCTCGGCCAGAAGCCGGCTGCTGATGGGATCGACGGCCGGCTTGGGCGCGGCCTGGACCACTTGGACCGCCGGGGCGACGGGTTTGTCCGTGGACGGACGATGCGTCATGGAGGCGCCGATGGCGGCGCTGGCGGTGGCGAGAATAATCGCCAGCGCCGCTACGAGCACGCGGTCGGAACGCGAAATCGCGTCATGGGTTTTCTTGGGCATGGAGGAATGAACTCGTTTCGGCTTTAGGTTTCGCTTTGTCTATCTGGCTTGCTCAAATTGGCGTGTGCGTATCGTTTGCCCCTTCATGGCATTCAAACTCGCATCTGCTATTTCGATTCAGGCTGTTTCGATTTGGCGTCGTCCTTCAAAAGTTCCGAATGGTTCCCAGCACCCTCTTGTGAGCGGGCTTGTGCATGGCAAAAAACGAATCGTCAAATTAATTTTTTCATTAACGTGACAGACCGTCATTTGACGCAGGAAAATCCAGCGTTTTCCTGCTTCGTCTGTACACGGATTATACGTCCGATTGCACTTTTGTAAGAGCCGCTTGCGCCGCCGCAAGACGCGCAATCGGCACACGGAAGGGTGAACAGGACACATAGTCGAGCCCTGAGTCGTGGCAGAATCGGATCGTGTCGGGGTCGCCGCCATGCTCTCCGCAAATGCCAAGCTTGAGTTTTTCGCGGGTCTTGCGCCCCCTTTCCGCCGCAATCCGGATAAGTTCGCCGACACCTTCAATATCTAGCGTGACAAAGGGATCGCGCGCGATCACGCCCTTGCCCAGATAGTCATTGATGAACATGCCGGCGTCATCGCGGCTGATGCCGATGGTGGTCTGGGTGAGATCGTTGGTGCCGAAAGAGAAGAATTGCGCCGTCTCGGCGATGTCCCCGGCGCGCAAGGCGGCGCGCGGCAATTCAATCATGGTGCCGATCAGATAGGCGGGCACTTTTCCGCGCTCTTTCCTGATGGCATCCGCTATCGCCGCGATCTTTCCCGCCAGGATATCCAGTTCGGCTTTGAAACCGACCAGCGGGATCATAATTTCCAGCTGGACCGGGTCGCCGCCGCCCTCTTCCACTTCCAGCGCCGCTTCCAGGATGGCGCGGGCCTGCATTTCATAGATTTCCGGATAGGTGATGCCCAACCGGCAGCCGCGATGGCCCAGCATGGGATTGGATTCATGCAGGGCGATGGCGTGGGCCCGCAGCTTGCGGGCGTTGGTGCCGGCGGCCGCCGCCACTTCCTCGAACTCTTCTTCCTTCTGCGGCAGGAATTCGTGCAGCGGCGGGTCGAGCAGCCGGATGGTCACGGGCAGCCCGGCCATTTCCTTGAAGATGGCGGCAAAGTCTCCGCGCTGCATCGGCAGCAGCTTGGCCAGGGCGGCTTTGCGCTCGTCTTCCGCGTCGGCCAGGATCATCTGGCGCACCGCGATGATGCGCTCGGCGTCAAAGAACATGTGTTCGGTACGGCACAGGCCGATGCCTTCCGCGCCGAACTTGCGCGCGGTGGCGGCGTCGGCGGGGGTGTCGGCATTGGTGCGCACGCGCAACCGGCGGACATCGTCCGCCCAACCCATAAGGGTGCCGAAATCGCCCGTCATCTCCGGCTGGCGCAGCCCCACCTTGCCCTTGAACACCTGCCCCGTTGCGCCGTCGATGGTGATGACATCGCCGCGCGCAATGGTGACATTGCCCGCCACCATCTCGCCGCGCGCCGCATCGATCTTGAGCATGCCCGCGCCCGAGACACAGGGCCGCCCCATGCCGCGCGCCACCACCGCCGCATGGCTGGTCATGCCGCCGCGCGCCGTCAGGATGCCGCGCGCCGCATGCATGCCGTGAATGTCTTCCGGGCTGGTTTCGGTGCGCACCAAAATCACGTCGCGGTGATCGGCGGCCAGCTTTTCGGCCTCCTCCGCGGTGAAGGCGACTTCGCCGGTGGCAGCACCCGGCGAGGCGCCCAGGCCGACGGCAATCTGCTCGCGCGGCGCATCGGGGTCCAGCGTGGGATGCAAGAGCTGGTTCAGGGCTTCCGGATCGACCCGGGTGATGGCGACCTTTTTGTCGATCAGCCCTTCGCGCTCCATGTCCACAGCGGCTTTCAGCGCCGCTTCCGCCGTGCGCTTGCCGCTGCGGGTCTGCAGCATGAAAAGCTTGCCTTCCTGGATGGTGAACTCGACGTCCTGCATGTCGCGATAATGCTGTTCCAGCCGTTCGCCGATCGCTTTCAGTTCTTCGTATGCCTTGGGCATGGCTTCTTCCATGCTGGCCTTCTTGCCGCCCTGGCGTTCGCGCACCATCTTGGAGATGGGCTGGGGCGTGCGGATGCCCGCCACCACATCCTCGCCCTGGGCGTTGATCAGGAATTCGCCATAGAGCAGCTTTTCGCCGGTGGCCGGATCGCGGGTGAAGGCGACGCCGGTGGCGCTGCTCTCGCCGCGATTGCCGAACACCATGGCCTGCACCGTCACCGCCGTGCCCCAGTCTTCGGGGATACTGTTCAGCTTGCGATAGGTGTTGGCGCGAGGGCTGCGCCAGGACCCTAACACCGCCCCGATGGCGCCCCATAACTGTTCCTGCACATCTTCCGGAAAGGGTTTGCCCAGCTCCTTTTCCACTCGCGCCTTGTAAAGACCGGCGAGGCGTTTCAGGTCTTCCGCATCCAGATCGGTGTCCAGCTCGACACCCTTGTTGTGCTTTTCCTCGTCCAGGATTTCCTCGAAGGCGGCGTGATCCACGCCCAGCACCACAGCGGACTACATCTGGATAAAGCGGCGATAACGGTCATAGGCGAAGCGCTCGTCGCCGGTCAGCCGGGCCCGACCTTCCGCCGTGGCGGCGTTGAGGCCCAGATTCAGCACCGTGTCCATCATGCCGGGCATGGAAACCCGCGCGCCGGAGCGCACGCTGAGCAGCAGCGGCTTTTCGGTATCGCCGAAATTGCCCTTGGCGGAATAGCCAATCTCGCGCAGCGCGGTGCCGACCTGTTCCTTCAGGTCGGACGGATAGCGTTCGCCATTGGCGTAGTAATAGGTGCAGACCTCGGTGGTGATGGTCAGGCCCGGCGGCACCGGCAGGCCCAGATTGCTCATCTCCGCTAGGTTGGCACCCTTGCCGCCCAGCAGATTGCGCATGTCGGCTTTGCCCTCGGCCTTGCCGTCGCCGAACGCATAGACCCACTTCGTCATTACTCAACCCTCAATTTTTGAAAAATCCGCAACCTGATGCAGCGTCGCCCGCAAGGATGCCAGCAGGTTCAGCCGGTTCTCGCGCACCGCCTTGTCGTCGGCATTTACCTTCACCCCATCAAAGAACGCATCGACCGGGGTGCGCAACGCGGCCATCTGCTGCATGGCCGCGGCAAAGTCTTCCTTTTCCAGCGCGGGCTTGATCGCGCCCTTAGCCTTGCCCAGCGCCGCGAACAACGCCTTTTCAGCGGGTTCCGACAGATGGCCTTCCAGCACTTCGCTGGTGAAGGTCTTGTTGTCCTTCTTTTCCTCGGCCTTGAGAATATTGGCGGCGCGCTTGTAGCCCGCCAGCAGGTTGGCGCCGTCGTCGGATTTCAGGAAGGCCTGCAACGCCTCAACGCGGGCCACCAGCCGCACCAGATCGTCTTCGTGCCCCAGGCTGAATACGGCATCGATCAGGTCGTGGCGGATGCCCTTTTCTTTGAGCGCCACCTTCAGGCGGTCGGCGAAGAAGGTCAGAAGATCGCTGGAAACAGCCAGCGGGAAACCGAGCTTGTTTTCGAGCAGGATGCGGATGATGCCCAGCGCCGCACGGCGCAGCGCAAAGGGATCTCCCGAGCCGGTGGGCCTTTCGCCCGCCGCGAAGAAACCGGTCAGCGCATCCAGCTTGTCGGCCAGCGCTACGGCGATGGAGACTTTCTCAGTGGGCACCGCGTCGCTGGGACCGACCGGCTTGTAATGATCGCGAACGGCATCAGAGACGGCCGCATTTTCCTTGTCATGCTGGGCGTAATAGCGGCCCATCACGCCCTGAAGCTCGGGAAATTCACCCACCACGCCGGTTGTCAGGTCAGCCTTGGCCAGACGCGCGGCACGCTTTGCCTTGGTGACGTCGGCGCCAATCTTGGCGGCGATTTCGCCCGCCAGCTTCTCGATACGCTCCACCCGCTCGAACTGGGTTCCCAGCTTGGCGTGGAAGACGATGCCTTTCAGCTTTTCGACGCGGCTGTCCAGCGAATGCTTGCGGTCTTCGTCCCAGAAGAACTTGGCGTCCGACAGGCGGGC
>JBEGVG010000084.1:0-17817 GCA_041178445.1 Pseudomonadota bacterium
ACTGTCATGTCGCGCTCATCGCTAGGACGGCTGTTGAGATTGACCTTGAGGTGATTGCAGCCGAACTGCTTCACATATCGGGCATTGTCCAGGTTGTTCTTCAGCGTGTCCTGGAACTTGGCGCGAGTTGGACTAAGGCCGGGGCGTCGAGGCTGCGCCGGCCACAGCGCCGGTCCCGCCACCCACAGCCGCGCCAACCGCGGCGCCGGGCGCGCACCCGATCGGAAGCGTCACGATACACCCGATCGCCGCGCCGAGGCCGGCGCCCACTACTCCGCCTTCAACGGCGCGAGCGCCGGGATCGGGGCGCCAACGTCCATCCCGGTCGTAATATCCGGGCCCATCAACAGGGTCAGGGCGATAGCGGTAATAGGTGACCGGCGCGGTTTCCCCGTAGGCATACATCCGGCTCGTCCGCCAGCAATCGCCATACTTATTGCAGGCAAGATAGGAACTTTCGACAGGTTGGGCGCTAGCTATAGTGGGGATCATCAAGGCTGCGCCCGCAATAGCCAGAAATGAACCAACTCCAAGCGCAGTGTGAAACTTTCTCATGTGGAACCTTTGTTTGCCACCAGCCCGTTCGACAGATTTCCCGTGCCGAATAAACGAGGTGAAAAGAGGATGGTTCCAACCATGGAAATTCTCGGTGCCTCAGCCGCCCTCCCACGAACGCGATGACCGCTACCGCAACCGCGGAACCACCGCGCAAAGCAGACATTCGCTTGGCAGGGGGTACGAGCTGGCCAAACTCACGAGGCAATATATGGAACGGCAAGGCCGCGCCGGTGCACGACCTCCGGGCCGAACGGTGAAGTAATTCGGGCGAACGCTGCACTCGCGCGTTACGTGACGTGAGATAGCCAATTTTCCGGTGGCGGCTCCGGCTGGCGACGAGATCTCCCCTGACCGCTTCTAAGGAGAACTTCATGACGATGATTGCCAGACGGATACTGGTAGCGGCTACGCTGGTGGCTGCAGCCCCATTTGTGTTGCCTGCCACTGTGGTTTCTTCCCCGGCTTATGCTCAGATCGGCTTATCGTTTAACTTGGGCAACATTGGTTACGGATACCGTGGCGGATATGTGGACCGGGACAACCGTTACCATGCCTGGGAAAATGCAGAGCATGCTCGTTACTACCGGAGCCAGCATAATGATCATTATGTGTGGGAAAACTATGATCGCAATCGCCACCACAATAAACACCGTGGCCGGGATAAGGCTCATTAGAACCTATACAGACTGAAATTAAAAACGATCCCGTTGGCGAAATCCGGCGGGATCGTTTTATTTTGGCGTCAATGTCTGCTTCTGGCGCAAGGCGGACCTTCCGGTCCTGACCCAAAGCGGACATTTGGGGCTGCTCCGACTGCCCAGCGTTTCGCTAGGGAATCGGCTCAGCGAGCGAGGATTCCTGATATTTCAGATTCCGGCACTCACTTTGCTTTTGGCAGGGCAAAGACATAGACGGCGTGTCCCACCAGCGGGCGATTGCGCTCGAAGGCGAACATGCTGGCAGGTCTGACCTGCGGGCTGCCGCCATTATAGCCGGTTGGAACAGCAACGAACTGCTCGCCATTGACTGTGAAGGTGGTGGGGAAACCCGCGGCCGTCGTGCCCAGCCGGGTCTTCCAAAGGGTCTTGCCGGTCTTGACGTCGAAGGCCCGGAACGTGCGGTCCCAATCGCCGATAAATCCGACACCGCCAGCCGTGGTCATCGAACTGGTCAGGAATGGTGCGCGCTGCTGCAAGGTCCAGACCGGCTTCAGGTCCTTCACCCGATAGGCGCTCAGCCGTCCCATATTGCCGTCCGAGCCCGGCGCTTCGTAATTGCCGGGCATGTCACCCCCCGACATCACGCAGATCTGCATCAACGGATAGATGATCAGATCTTCGCCCGGAACGTAGCTTGCGGCCGGCCAGTTATGGCCGCCCGACTGGGCCGGGCATGAAGACCGCGCCGCCCCCGGCGCCTGCTTCACGATGTCTGGGCGATAGGTGGCGCGGCCGGTCTTGCGGTCGATGTTGGTAAAGACATTCTGGAAAACCATCGGGACATAGTCGAGGAACTTCCCGTTGGTGCGATCATACTTCCAGAGGATGCCCGGCTTGCCGGCGCTGAGAAGAAGTTTCTGCGAGCCATTGTCCACCAGGATTTTCTCATAGACTTCATCCAGGTCCAGGCCCTCATCCGGCGCGGTCTGGTGGTACCATTTGAGCTTGCCGGTATCGACATCCAGCGCGATGGTGGCGTTGCTGAACAGCTTGTCGCCAATGCCGTGCCTGCCGGCCTTGGCCTGGCCGGTGCCGAAATAGATCAAACGAAGCTTGGGGTCGTAGGTACCCGCGATCCAGGCATCGGCGCCCGACCGCTCGCCGTTGGTCATGTCGCCCCAGGTGTCGCCGCCCGGCTCGCCGGTATAGGCGACGGTGGAGAATTTCCAGATCTGGTGGCCGTCCTTGACGTCATAGGCGGCGATGAAGCAGCGGTCCAACTCTGTGGCTTCGTCGCAAACGCCGAGCCCCAGAATGAGCTTGCCGTCGGCAATCATCACGCTGCCAATCTTGTCCCGGCCGTAATCGGAAATCTTGAACTTCCAGTTGACCTTGCCGGTGCGCGCGTCCAGCGCATACATGGTGGCGTCGCTGGCGGGATAGAAAAGCTGGTTGCCATACAGCGCCATGGCGCGCGCCGTGGCGTTGACCTGGTTTACCAGCCTGGGCCCCAGCCGGTTTTCCCAGATCAGGTCGCCGGTCGCGGCATTCAGCGCCTGCACCGTGTTGTTGATGACGGTGGAAACGAACATCACGCCGTCATGCACCAGGGGCGTGATCTGCTGGCGTTCGCCATCCTCCATCGACCACACCCAGCGTAGTTGCAGATTGTGCACATTCTGGGCGTTGATCTGCTTCAGTGGCGAATGGC
The DNA here is from genome assembly GCA_041178445.1 of Pseudomonadota bacterium. GTDB lineage: Bacteria > Pseudomonadota > Alphaproteobacteria > Micropepsales > Micropepsaceae > Rhizomicrobium. The sequence continues at coordinate 2,929 of JBEGVG010000084.1, forward strand.
TCCAGCCGGCATAATTCTGGTAATGCATCAGCCAGTCGGATGCAGGCGGATTCAGCAGCATCTCTTCGGTGACGGGCGTGTAGTTTGCGACCGTTCCCGGAAAGCTGAGGCCGAAAACTTCGGGTCCGCCGCTGGGGCTGACATAACCGGCATACGGGTCTCGGCGCGTCGGAATGACGGTACTGATCGCCACATCCGTCGCAGGGGTGAGGGCCGCGGTACCGGCCGTGGCCCCGTTGGCCTTCAGGAGATATGCCACGATCGAATCGGTTTCGGCATCGGTCAGGCTGCCGGGATTGGTGAGCGGCATGGTTTTCTGGATACGGGTATGAAGTTCGCGCGTGCTGCGCTTCGTCCAGGCTTGGGTGAAGGCCGGCCCCACCAGGCGGATGGTCTCCCCGCCGCTGTCATGGCAGGCGGAACAACGGCTGACATAAAGAGACTGCCCGGCCTGGGCCTGGCTTTCCGTGAAGGGACCGGCACTGGTTTGCGCGATGGCATGCGACACCCAGATGGCGGCGGCAGCCGCCGCGCCGACGGCGACAAGGCCTGCGAACGCGCGCATGGAAGCCTGGTTCTTGATCATGTCTGCTCCTGTCGGCGGTCAGCTATTGTTCTTCTTCGCCGCGCCATCGTCCTGGCCGTCGAGAAGATTGGGGATATACCAGGTGCCCATCTGGGGCTCGCCTTCGGGCACCGTCACATGCGCCGGCTGAAACCACCCCCACAGATTGCCCTTGGGCGCGCTCTGGCTGTTGAGCAATACGTAAAGCTTTCCGACCTTCAAAGCCTCAACCTGGGCCTGCGTCAGGGTGAAGGTGCCGGAAATCTCGCCGCTCTGCGCCTGCGCGATCTTGAGATCGCCGATGGCGGGCCCCGTTCCCCCCATCACACTACCGATATGAAGCCGCGCCTCGGTCGCCGGGGAGGACAGACCGGAGAATTTGCCCTGCAGCGAGAATGTGTTGCTGTCGAGCACGGCCAGCACCGTGCCGCGGCCCTGGACGTTGGCTCCCTGCCGGTTGTTCTTCGGGGTCGGTCCGATGTCCGTCTGGTAATTTTCGGCCGCAAATGCCGGAGCCGTCGCAAAAAGGACTGCCGCGACGAGCGAAACAATTCTCAAAATCACGATGCCATCCCCTCGGTAAGCCACACGATTTGCCAAACCACCGGCGCGCCCAAGTTGTTTTAAGCGCGCTTTTTCATTCGCGCAACCAAGCACGATCCGGCCGTTGGCACATGGGACGGCACACCCAGCCCGGCGTCAGGTTTGGTCCAGATAATGATGCACCACCGGCGGGCGGGCGAAGTAATGTCCGACCACCGCCCGCCAGTCGGTGAAATTGCTCGATTGCTTGAAGGTCACGGTGTGGTCTTCCAGCGTCTGCCACCACACCACCAGAATGAAAGTGTCAGGCTCCTCGATGCCGCGGCGCAGTTCGAGGCGGTGGCAGCCCTTGGACTGTTCGATGAACTTTCGCCCGCGCGAGAACGCTTCCAGGAACTGATCGGCTTGGCCAGGATGGATGGTGAATAAGGCGGTTTCCAGGATCATGCGGGCTTCTCATCCCATTTGAGATATTTGAGCAGCAGGCTGAGGGCGGCCGAGAGCAGGGCGCATCCCGCCATCACATAGAGGCCGGTGGAGAAATCGCCGCCACGCGCTGTGGCGCCCACGATATAGGGCCCCAGGAACCCGCCCAGATTGCCAGTGGCATTGATGGCAGCGATGCCGGCCGCCGCTGCCATGCCGCTGAGCATCAGGGGCGGCAGCGACCAGAAAACCACGGCCTGGGCATAAAGTCCGATGGCGGCGATGGAGATGGCAACCAGCGACCAGATCGACGGTCCCAGAAAGGCGCTGATGGTCAGCCCGCCCGCCGCCAGCAGCATGGCGGCGATCACATGCCAGTGCCGTTCGTTGAAACGGTCGGAACTCCAGGCCCAAGCCACCGCGCCCAAGGCGGCGGTAAGAAAGGGGATGGTGGCGGCAAAACCGACTTGCGTGTTGGAGAGGCCCGCGCCCGACAGGATCAGCGGCAGGAACAGGCTGACGCCATACATCGCCATGTTGCGGGTGAAATAGATCAGCGACAACAGCCCGGCGCGGCGATTGAGGATGGCGCGGATCTGTTCCCAAACCCCGCCATGGTGCCGGCCAGTCTGCACCGCGCTTTCCAGCCAGGTGCGCTCTTCTATCGTCAGCCATTTGGCGTCGCGCGGCCGGTCGCTCAAGGCCCGCAAGATGTAAAAACCCAGCAGCACGGCGGGCAGCGCCTCGACGATGAACATCCATTGCCACCCCGTAAGCCCCCACACGCCGTTCATCGCCAAAAGCGGCACCGACAGCATGCCGGCCACGGCATTGCCCATCGGTGCGGCGAAGAAAAAGATCGCGGTGGCGCGCGCCCGGTAGCCTGGGGGAAACCAATAGGTGATGTAGAGCACCAGTCCGGGCACGAAGCCGGCTTCCGCCGCGCCCAGCAGAAAGCGCATGATCAGGAAGCTGGTCGGCCCGGTCACCAATGCCATGGCGCCGGAAATGATTCCCCAGGTGATCATGATGCGGGCAATCCAGCGCCGCGCGCCCACCCGTTCCAGGATCAGGTTGCTCGGGACCTCAAAGGCGAAATAGGCGAGAAAGAAAATTCCCGCGCCCCAGGCATAGGCCGTGGTCGACAGGCCCAGATCGGCATTCATGGTCAGCGCCGCGAAGCTGACATTGACCCGGTCCAACTGGTTGATCAGGAACATCAGGGCCATCAGCGGCGGCAGCCGCCACATGACCTTGCGCATGGTGCGCCGTTCCAGCTCGGCGTCGCTCATTGTGCCCTGACCATGGGCGCTCAGCTTTTCGGCTTTTCGTACAGTCGTGCCACGGCGGCGCCGTCCACCATTTCATTGCCCTGGGCAAAGGCGTGATAGCGCTCGACCGCGCGGGCCAGCAGCGGCAGCTCCAGATTGTGCGCCTTCACAAAAGCCATGACGTTCTTGAGGTCCTTGTCGAGCTGGCGGGCATAGCTGCGCGGGGGCAGGTAATCGCGCGCCTGTTGCTGGGGATAGATGCGCCGCAGCACCGTGCTGTCGGCCATGCCGCCGGCCAGTGCGCCGGGAAGCCTTGCGGCATCGATGCCGGCGGCTTCGGCCAGCGCCAGGGTTTCTCCCATCAGCACATAACCGACGCCGACAATCGCCTGGTTGATGATCTTGGCGGTCTGGCCCGCGCTCAAGGCGCCGATATGGGTGAGGTTGGTGGCAAGGTCGTTCAGCACGGTCGTCGCCCGCGCCACGTCTTCATCGCTGCCGCCCATCATGATGGTCAGCGCACCATCGCCCGCCGCCACCGGCCCGCCCGAGATCGGCGCATCCACCCAGCCCATGCCGGTTTCCTTTTTCAGGCGTTCGGCAAGCGCAAGCGTGGTGTCGGGATTGATGGTGGAGGTGTCTATAAGAAGTGTCGCGCCGCCGTCCGCGCGCGCCATGCCGTGGGGGCCGAAGCAGCATTGTTCGACCGCCTCGCCATGCAGCACGCAAAAGATCACGATATCGCTGGCAGCGCGTACCGCGGCGGGGCTGTCCAGCACGGTGGCGCCCGGCACTTCGGCATAGCGCTCCGGCTCCAGGTTCCACACCGAAACCTGCCAGCCCTGTGCCATCAACCGGCGCACCATGGGCGCGCCCATGATGCCGATGCCGACAAAACCGATCCTGGGTTTCGCGCTCATGGCGTTTCGGTCAGGCGATAGATGCGCCTGGCATTGCCCGCGAATAATTTCGTCTGCACGTCTGTCCCCATGTTTTTTGTTGTTTCCGCGAAACCGGCAAAGATGGTCGCCATACTGCCGGTCAGGCCGTCCACCGGGAAGTTGCTGGCGAACATGCAGCGATCCTCCCCGAAGATTCTGATCGTGTCCAGAATGACCTGGCGATTGCGCTCAATGCTCCAGGGGATGCCCGGTTCGCCCAGTCCGGAAATCTTGACCGTGACATTGGGCGCGGCGGCAAAGCGTTCCATCGCCCGGCGCCAGCCCGCCAGTTCTTCGTCGCTGCGGTTCCGCGGCAGGCCAGTATGGTTGAGGATGATGGGAATGCGCGGGAAGTCGGCGGCCAGCCGCGCGCCTTCCTCCAGATGCCACCAGGGCGTTTGCAGGTCGAAGGAGAGATCGTGTTTCTCCAGCAGGGCATAGCTGCGCCGCCAGGTGGGATCGTCCATCGATCCGGGCAGGCCGGTGACGATTTTGTCTGGCGACGAGACCGCTGCCGGCTTGTGCCGGATGCCCCGCACCAGCGGAAACTGGGCCTGCTGCGCCAGTATGTCGGCGGCATCGGAACGGTGCAGGGTGACATGGCACACCATGGCGGTGGGAAGGCCGCTCCCAGCTGCCAACTCGTGCACCCAGCGCGTTTCGCCCACCGGATCGGCGCGATCCCATTCGGTTTCGACAAAGACCGTGCCCACCAGATTCATCCCGCCGGCATCGCGGCGGTAATCGGCCGGCATGTAGTTCTTCCGGATGGCGCTGTAATCGCCATAGCGGAAGGGAATCGGCGGCTGGTCGCGCAGCCAGGGCAGGTAATTCCTGTCCAGGTCCCAGAAATGCTGGTGCGGGTCGATGACAGGGACAGTTGGCAAGGTCATGGCGCTTTTCTTTATTATATGTGGCGCGAAAAGGCAGGGCATTTGACCACCCCGAACGGCTCCGCCAAAGTGGAATTGGGCCGAGGAAATTCAGGACTATGAGCATGTCGGAAGCCGCCGGGACGCAGCGGCTGCGCAGCATGGCGGGCGGCGCAACGGGCCGTAACGCCAAATTCGCGCTGGATACCCCGGCCCTGCTGGTTGATCTGGATGTGATGGAAGCCAATATCGCCCATATCGCGGGCGCCTGTCGTGCCGCCGGGGTGAACTGGCGGCCGCATGTCAAAAGCCACAAGACGGTTGAGATCGCCCGAAAACAGATCGCGGCCGGGGCCATCGGCGTTACTTGCGCCAAGCTGGGTGAGGCTGAAGTGCTGGCCGAGGCCGGCATCACCGATATCCTGATCGCCAACCAGATCGTCGGCGACACGAAAATCCGTCGGCTGATGGCGCTTCCGGATACGTCCGATATGATTGTCTCGGTGGATTCCCGCGAGAATGTCGCGGAACTGGCGGAGGCCGCGAAGGCGGCGGGGCGCAAGCTGCGGGTGGTGATCGAGGTCAATACCGGCATGAACCGCGCCGGGGTCGAACCGGGCGCCCCGGCGGTGGCGCTGGCGAACTTCATCGCCCAGCATCCATCCTTGCGTCTGGTGGGCGTCATGGGCTGGGAAGCGCATGTCACCGCCATTCAAGATCCCACCATAAAGGCCGAAGCCGTGGCTGACGCCATCGCGCTTTTGACCGATAGCGCTGATGCCTGCCGCAGGGGCGGGCATGACATGTCCATCGTCAGCTGCGGCGGCACCGGCACACTTCTTTATTGTGTCAGCCAGCCAGGCGTCACGGAAGTGCAGGTAGGCGGCGCCATATTCAATGACGAGCATTACCGCACCCATTATGGCATCGACCTGCCCTGCGCCCTGACGGTGCTGGCCACCGTCATCAGCCGGCCCAATCCCTGCCGCGTGATCCTGGATGTGGGCCGCAAGGCCATGAGCACCGACATGGCCTTGCCGCGGCCCATCGGCCTGGCCGATATCGCAGCGGTGAAATTGTCGGCCGAGCACGCCCAGATTGAACTGGGCGCGCCCAGCGAAACGCCGCGCGTCGGCGACAAGATCGAATTGGTGGTGGGATATAGTGACACCACCATCCATCTGCACGAGGAGATCGTCGCCTTGCGCGGCGGCGCGGTCGAAGCGGTATGGAAGGTCGCCGGGCGCGGCAAGATCAAATGAGTATCGGCCCCGTCCTTGCCGTGCCCGGCGAGGAAAATGATTTTCACGATGCGTTCGTTCAGAAGATTCTGGCATCGCACCTGCGTGTTGTGGGGCGCCCGCTGCTGGAAGGTCTAAGCGGACGCGATGTCTGGTCGGGCGATTTCGCCCTCCTCACCCATCGCGGCGATCCCAGGGCGATGCTGAATTACGGCAACATGTTCGCGCTGGGCCTTTGGGAGTGTGACTGGCAACAGTTCACCGCCACGCCGTCCTCCGCCACCGCGCCCGATGATGACCGCGCTTCGCGCGAAGCGATGATGCAGCAGGTTATGCGGGACGGCTTCGTGTCCGGCTATGAGGGGCGCCGCGTCAGCCGCAATGGCCGTCCCTTCCTGATCCAGGACGTCACCATCTGGCGCCTGCTGGAGGAAAATGGCGACAGTTTCGGTGTTGCCGCCTTTTTCCGCCGATACAGCTACCTCTGAGCCTGCGCCCGCTCGTTCGGTGCATCTAGCGCGGCAAGGCGAAGGCGATATAGGCCGAGCCCTGCGGCGCTTTCTTGTCGCGTGCATTGCTCGCATGAATCAGCACGAATTGCCGCCCATCCGCCATATAGGTGATCGGCGTGGCGGTGCCGGCGTAAGGAAGCCTGGCCTGCCACAGCAACTTGCCATTGTTGGCGTCGAAGGCGCGGAGCTTTCTGTCATAAACGGTGGCGCCGATGAACAGCAGGCCGCTTTGCGTCAGGATCGGGCCGCCGTAATTCTCTGAACCGGTTCCTGTCATGCCGATTGCCGACAGTTCGGGATACTCGCCCAGCGCAATCTTCCAGAGATATTTTCCGGTGTTGAGATCGATGGCGTTCAGAGTACCCCAGGGCGGCGCCACAGCCGGATAGCCGTCGGGATCAAGAAATTTGCGATAGCCGGTGAAGCGGTATTTGGACGGCGCGTTGCCGGTCACTTCGCGTTGCGGCGTTTCCTCCTTGCCGGTGATCAGAAAATCGATCAGCGCCTTCAGCGTATCGCCCTGAAGGTTGGCGAAGCCGGGCATCCGTCCGCGACCTGTGTGAATCACATCCGTGATCTGATGCGCTGTCATCCGCTTGCCGATATTGGTCAGGGCCGGAAAGGCCGGCGGCGAACCGCTGCGGTCTTGGCCATGACAGACCGCGCAGTTGGCCTGATAGGCCATGGCCCCGGGCCCGCCGGCGGTGGCGGCGTCCGCCAACCCGCCGGTCCAGGCGATATCATTGGCATTGATAAAGATAATGCCGCGCTTGGGATCGGCGGCTGCCCCGCCCCACTCCGCGCCGCCGTCAAAGCCGGGAAAGGCGATGGTCTGCTGGCCAAGGCGCATGGGCGCGAACGGTCCATCATTATGAAACCTCCGGAACTGTGACCGCGCCCAGGCGTTCGCCGCGGGCGTGCGGCCGGTCAGCATCTCCTCGGTCAAATGCTGGCGGGCGAAAGGCACGGGTATCTGAGACGCGGGCTGGGTGGGCGACGCTGTTTCGCCCGGCACGGTGGAGGGCGGCGCCGACATCTCCTGAATCGGAAACAGTGGCTTGCCGGTCACGCGGTCCAGCACGAACAGGAAGCCTTGCTTGGTGGGCTGGGCGACCGCATCCACCATCCGCCCCTGGTGACGCACAGTGATCAGGACGGGCGGTGCGGGAAAGTCGCGGTCGAAAATGTCGTGATGCACCCCCTGGAAATGCCACAGGCGCTTTCCGCTCCCCGCATCCAGCGCCAGCAGGCTGTTGGCATAAAGATTGTTGCCGTTGCGATCCGCGCCATAAAAATCATCCACTGCCGATCCGGTGGGCGCGAAAACAATGCCGCGCTTGTGGTCCACCACCATGCCGGCCCAGGCATTGGCGCCGCCCGCGCTTTTCCAAGCTTCGGGCGGCCAGCTGTCATGGCCGTCGTCGCCGGGGCGCGGGATGGTGCGGAAGGCCCAGCGCAATTTCCCCGTGCGCACGTCAAAGGCACGGATGTCGCCCGGCGCGGCGGGCGCGGATTCTGCGGTGCGGAAGCCGGTGATGATCGTGTCTTTGTAAGTCACCCCCGGCGTGGTGAGGGAGACATACAGCCCCGCGCTGTCGCGGCTGAGATTTTGACGCAGATCGATGCGGCCCTTGTCGCCGAAACTCTCCAGCGGCTTGCCGGTGGCAGGATCCAGCGCATAGAGATAATGCATCACCGACGCGAACAGGCGCTTCTCGCCGCCTTCGCTCCACCAGGTCAGGCCGCGCTGGGCGCCGCGGCCCGCCACGCCGGAATCGAATTGCCAGATCTGCTTTCCGGCGGCGCCGTCCAGCGCAATGACGTTCAGCGAAGGCGTATAGGCGTAAACCACGCCGTCGATCGCCAGAGGATGGGTCTGCGGATCGCCGCCCGCTTCCATGGAATGCGTCCAGGCGGGCGCGAGTTGGCTGACATTGCCCTTGGTGATCCGGGTCAGGCTGGAATAGCGGGTGCCGTCGGATGTGCCGCCATAGATGCCCCAGTCGCTGCCGGCGGCAAGGGCGCAGGTCGCGGCAGCGGCAAAGGCAAGAACCAGGAGGGGCAGGGCGCGGCCGGGCATGCGCTCGTTATCCCCGAAATTCCGCGCTGACGCAAAATCGCCGAGACTATTTGCGCGTCTTGAAGACGATGTATCGGACCTTGCCGCCAGCGGGCACTTCCATGCGATGCGCGGTTCCGGCCGGCGCAAAGATATAGTCGCCGCTGCGCAAGGTAACCGTGCGGCCGCCGATGACGCCGCTGGACCGCACTTCGCCGGGGCCAACCTCGCGCGCCCCGGTCAGCGTACCGCCCAGGGTGAAGTGGGCTTCGCCTTCCTGCACGATGATAAAGTCGTTCCAGCCGGCATGACTTTCGCCTTCGCCCGACTTGTCGCGGGTGGTGATCATCACCAGTCCGCCTTCCCGCGACAGGATCACCTGGGAATACATGCCGGAGGGATCGGCTTTCAGCAGTTTGGTGATGTCGTCGTTCGACAGGTATTGCGGTTCGCCCGGCTTGAGAGACTGCGCCTGTGCCGCGCCGTAAAGCAGGGCGGATAAAATGACGGCGGAAGCGATCCGTTTTTTCATCAAGCTCTCCATCACTATTTGGCCATCACTGCTTGGCGCCGGCGTCGGCGGCATAGTTGTGCATGTTGCGGGGGCGGGCGATGATCGCGAGCCGGGTGCCGACCTGTCCGTCGGCGGAAGCTGCGCGGTGCCAGCGGCCGGGCGGCGCATAGACGACGTCGCCCGCCTTCGCCGTCAGCAGGGGGCGTCCCTCGATCAGGAACTCCACCTTGCCTTCGGGAATGAACCAGAACTCGCTGAGGCCGGTGTGATAATGGCCGCGATTGGTCTCGGGTGGCGTCGGGGCGCCCTGCAGGCGGATGACATTCACCCAATTGTGATCGTCATGGATGAAGGGTTTGACGCTGCGGTGATTGGCCGGATTGTTCACATAGTCCTTCAGGAAATCGAGATAAGGCACATTGACCGCAGTGTAGGGATCGGGGGGGAGGCGATAACTCACCTTGTCCATGGTCACGCCGACGGGACTGGACGGCGCGTCGGCAGCGGAAATGGTGGTGGGGTAATAGGCCTCGGCCCGCGCGCGGCGCACTTCAAAGCGCAGCGACGGCTCATCGCCCACCGTCTCCATGGTGAAGGGGGTGCGATACGGCACCTGCACGAAGAATCCCTTGCTGGCGACAAAAGGCTGCTGGCCCTGAATGGTGAAACGGATCTGGCCGGCCCAGACGACAAGGAAGGTGCGATCATCGGCATAGAATTTGGTGCGGGTTTTTTCGCCCGGCGCCATCTGGATGTAGTCGGCGGCATAGTCCAGGTCGCGGACCACCGGATGGACCCAGCTTTTCTGCTTCTGGTGCGTGGCCAGGATTTCCGACAGCCGCCAGACCGGCCGGTTGGGGGCTTTCCACCCTTCGGGGACGGTGGGTTTTGGCGCCCAGGCATAGAAGACCTCTTGGGCGACGCCGGGGCCGATAGCAGGGGCGGCGGCCAGCATGGCGGCCAGGGCCGTGAGCGAGGCGATCCGCCTGACGAGGTTCATGCGCGCTTCCCTTGGAAAAAACTGGCCCAAAATGGTTCGCCGCGCACGGGGGAGCCGCGCCGAATATTTTCTTTTGTCCGGCCTGACATAGCGCATCCCGCCTGACAGGTGATGCGCCTTAAACCCGACATCTCAAGATAGTTTTTCTAAAGTCCAATCCGGGAAAAACGATGCTATACGATATCGAAGAAGGGGTGTGTCTCGCAGGCGGGAGCATCGCGGCATTGCCGCCGATGCAAGTACAAGCGGGCCATATCCAACTTTGACAGTTTGTCAGTCGCGCCCGACAGAGGCGTACAGGGGAGAGAGAGTATGGCTTCGAAGTTCAATATGTCGCTGCTTTGCACCGTCGGCGTTGTGGCGCTGGCTTCGGCCTCATCCGCCTATGCGCAGGAGGGTCCGGTGGAGCGGGTGACGGTGACCGGTTCGCGCGTCATCTCGGACATCACCCTTTCGCCCACGCCGCTGACCGTCGTGTCCGCTGAACAGCTGCAGGCCACCACCCCGACCAACGTGCCCGACGCGCTGAACAAGCTGCCGGTCTTCATCGGCGGCCGTACCCCGCGCAGCCAGGACAACGCCAGCCGCAATACCTCCGGCAACGTTCTGGCCCTGCGCAACTTCGGTCCGTCGCGCACCCTGATCCTCCTGGATGGCCATCGCGTGCCGGCCTCCAACCAGGACGGCACCGTCGACATCGACATCCTGCCCCAGATGCTGATGAGCCGCGTCGACGTGGTCACGGGCGGCGCCTCGGCCGTGTACGGCTCCGACGCCGTGGCCGGCGTGGTCAACTTCATCCTCGACAAGACCTTCACCGGTTTGAAATATAATGTGAACGGCGGTATCTCGAAGTATGGCGACGCTGCCCGCTGGCAGAGCGGTTTTGCCTACGGCACGCCGGTTTTCGGCGATCGCGGCCATTTCCTGGTTTCCGCCAAGTACGAAAATCAGGACATGATCCCGATCGATGCGCGTCCCTACGGCTATAACAACAACACCTGGGTCCAGGCTGGCGCCGGCAGCGTTGCCAATCCCTTCAGGATGCATCCCTATGGGCACCTGTTCAACCAGTCCCAGGCCGGCACCATCAATTGCGGCACCGGCTGCGCCTACAACAATTACACTTTCAACAGCCCCGATCAGATTCGGCCGATGATTCGCGGTACGGCGACCGGCACCACTAACCTCGAAATCGGCGGCGACGGCGGTTACCAGACCGGCGGCACCTTCCGTTCGCAGCTGCGCTCCTATGAAGCATTTACACGCGCCAGCTATGACGTGACGGACAACATCAACATGTTCATCCAGGGCACCTGGGCGGAGTCCAAGAACTTTGCGAGCTGGAGCCCGTTCGTCATCAGCTCCGCCGGTGGTCGTCCCAACGGATTCTTCACCAACAATCCGTTCCTGTCGCCGGCCGTGCAGGCGCAGCTGGCTTCAGGTGGCCGTATTCTGGCTGCTGCGGCGAGTGTTCCCAACACCAATGGCGGCGGTACCCCGCCGACCTGGCCCGTTGGCGCCACCTACTTCACCGCGCCGTCCTATGTGCCCCAGCGCGTCGATGGCATGCCGGCCGCCGCGACCCGCAGCATGTACAACACCATCGGCACCCAGCGTTACGTCTCGGCCCAGGGTGGCATGACCGGCACGCTGATGGACCGGTTCAACTGGGACATCAACTTCACCCATGGCGAAAGCCGGTTGAAGGTGCGCAACCCGAACAATACCGACAATGCCCGCCTGCTGGCATCGCAGGATGCGGTGATCGCGCCGGCCGGCACCACCATCGGCGGCGTCAATGTCGGCGGCACCATCCAGTGCTATGTCAGCACCATTCCGAACCTGGCGGCTCTGTATCCCGGTTGTGTGCCGATGAACCTGTTCGATCCGGAGCGGGGCATCTCGATGGAGTCCTGGAAATGGACCACGAAATCGACCCAGTGGATTCTGACCCAGAAGCTCGACGACCTCAGCGGCAGCATCTCCGGTCCGCTGGGCTTCGGCCTGCCGGCCGGCGAGATCAGCGCGGCGCTCTCGGGCGAAATGCGCTGGGCGAGCTTGGACATGCAAACCGACGCGCTCCCGACCGAGTTCGTCAACTGCTCGGGCCTGCGCATGTGCCTGCAGAACGGCAACACCGCGCCGGTGCGCTGGACCCAGAACGTCAATGCCCCGGTCTATGCCAGCAACAATGTTTACGAGTTCGCGCTCGAAGCAAATGTGCCGCTGCTCAAGGACATCCCGCTGATCGCGGACCTGTCGGCGAACGTGGCGGGCCGTTACACCAACTATTCCTCCTCGGGTGAGGCCTATACCTGGAAGATCGGCCTGGACTGGCGCGTGAACGAGACGGTCCGCTTCCGCGGCACCACCTCGGTCGACATCCGTGCCCCCAACCTGAACGACCTGTTCCAGCCAGTGGGCATTTCCTCGACGGGCTTTACCGACCTGCTGACCACCGGCAACAACAGCACGCGCCTGCAAACCCAGGGCAATGCCGCCCTGGTGCCGGAAGTTGCACGTACCTATACGGCGGGTATCGTGCTGACCCCGGACTTCATCCCGGGCCTTGTGGTTTCGATGGATTATTTCCAGACCCACATGTCGAACGCCATCTCCTTCATCAGCGGCCAGAACACGGCGGTCCAGAACCTCTGTATCGCCAGCGCGCCGACCTACACCAGCCCGCTCTGCAGTTTGTATACCCGTCCGCTTTCGCCGGGCGATCCGAACTACACCACCCCGGCCAACTACCCGTCGGTCATCTTCAACTCGCCGCTCAATGCGGCGCAGCAGCAGATCGAAGGCTGGGATTTCGAGGTCAACTACACCTTCGAACTGGCCAGTCTGATGGAAGAGCTTCCGGGCTCGGTGAACTTCCGTCACCTTCTCAGCTATCAGCCGGTCAACACCACGATCCAGCTGCCGGGCGCCTCTCCCACCTGGGCGGTTGCACCCAAGACCCGCCAGACCACCTTCCTAAACTATTCAGTCGGCGACTGGGGCTTCAGCCTGCAGAACCAGTGGCTGAGCGGCTTCAAGCGTAACAATGCGATAGTTACGGCAACTTCGCAGAATTATGCGGTGCCGCGCATCAATTCCTACAACGCCCTGGACGTGACCATCGACAAGAAGTTCGACATGTGGGGCGGCGATGCCAACATGTATTTCACGGTCAACAATATCGGCAACACCCGCGCGCCGCTGGCCGCGACCAACGGTTCGAACCCCGGTCTGTTCTATCCGACCAACGGCGTTCACGACGATACCGGCCGCTTCTTCACCATCGGCCTGAGAGGCAATCTCTAGCCGTACCGAAACTGGGTCCCCCCCCCTCCCCCCCCTTGGCCGGCGCCGCGAAAGCAGCGCCGGCCGTTTCTTTTCGGCCGGGTTGAACGAACAGGAAGGGCGGATTTCTAGCTCGCCTTGCGCACAGGCGTATTGCCGGCCATTTCCAGCTGCTGGGCCTCGGCCAGAAGCGCTTGGACCAGCCGGATGCGGGGCGTGGAGCGGCGCCACAATACCCCGACCCGCCGCTTCTGGGACGACAAGGGCAGGGTGATTTTGCGCAGCGTCAGCCCTTCGGGCCAGGGCGGGGCCCAATCGGGCACCAGCGACACGCCCAGCCGCCGGTCCACCAGCACGGCGATGGTTTCCAGTGAATCCAGCTCGTACCGGTCGCTCACCGCCAGGTCATTTTGCTGCAGATAATCGTCGGCCAGCCGCCCGCCCCACTGTTTGCGATCGTAGCGGATGAAGGGGTGGCTCTCCAGGATGGCATGCGGATCGCGCTCGGCGACGCTGCGATGCGCCAGCACGATCATGGGCTCGGCGCGCCATGTCGCCCAGTCGCAGGTCTTGGGCAGCGAAAATTGCGGCTCGACAATCACGGCGGCGTCCAGCTCGCCGCTGATCACTTTGGCATAAAGATCGTTGGAGGAGCCCGGATGCACGAACAGCGTCACCAGGGGATACTTTTCCGCCAGCGTCGACAGGATCGGCGGCAGCAGGCCGGTCAGGACGCTGGGGATCGCCCCCAGGTTCAATTTGCCCGCAAAGCTCTTCTCATTGGCGATGTTGCGCAGATCGCGCACCCCGGCGAGCAGCGCCTGGACCTGGGGCAGGATCGACCAGCCCGCCTCGGTGGGCCGCACGGTGCGCCCGGAGCGCGAGACCAGCGCCATGCCCAGCTCCTGTTCCAGCGCCTTGAGCCGCTGGGTGACGCCCGCGGGCGTCAGATTGAGCCGGCGCGCGGCTTCCGCGACCGAGCCATGCTCGACCACCAACAGGAAGCTTTCGAGAAATTGCGTATCCATCCCAAACAAATTCTTTGGTCTCGTATGAAAACGTTACCATCATCGCTGGGACCGTTACCATCCAAGAAGCTAGTTTTTGTATACATACTGCACATGCGAAGTGAGATTTGCGGGATTTTGTTAGACGCAGCTTCCCCTGCACGGCATCGTCTTGCCGCACAGCAAGGTGTTTCTCGTGTCTCTCGATAACAAAGCCGCGGGCGTCCTCGCCATCGCACCCACGCCCTTCCATGACGATGGCGCCATCGACTGGACCTCCCTCGACCGCCTGGTGGATTTCTATTTCGAGGTCGGCTGTGACGGCCTGACGGTGCTGGGCGTGCTGGGTGAGGCGGGCAAGCTGGACGCCGGTGAGGCGCTGGCGGTGGCCCAGCGGGTGATAACGCGCGCCAGCGGCAAACCGGTGATCGTGGGCGTGTCTTCGCCGGGCTTTGCCGCCATGCGCGCCCTGGCGCGAGGCGTAATGGACGCGGGCGCGGCAGGGGTGATGATCAACCCGCCCGGCACCTTGCGCACCGACGACCAGATCGCCGGCTATTTCCGCGGCGCCGTGGAGGCGATCGGCGCGGATGTGCCCTGGGTGCTGCAGGATTTTCCGCAAGTGACCAATGTGGTGATGGGCCCGT
>JBEGVG010000085.1:0-3549 GCA_041178445.1 Pseudomonadota bacterium
CCGTCAGCACAATGCCGGTCGCCCAGGTGGGTGCGCCCGTCGTTTCGCGGAACACGTCGGCCAGCGAGTTGGCCTGCACCATGTTGCCGATACCGAAGCCGGCAATGGCGGTGAACAGCGCGAACAGCCCGCCCATCCAGGCCCAGCGGGGCCCCAGCCCGTTCTTGATGTAATACATCGGCCCGCCGACATAGCGGCCCTCGCTGTCCACCTCGCGATAGCGGATGGCCAGCACCGCTTCGGCATATTTGGTCGCCATGCCGACCAGCGCGGTCATCCACATCCAGAACACCGCCCCGGGCCCGCCCAGCGCGATGGCCGTGGCCACGCCCGCGATGTTGCCGGTGCCGATGGTGGCGGCCAGGGCCGTCATCAAGGACTGAAACGGCGTGATCTCGCCCTTGTCATCCACACCGGTGCGGCGGCCCTGAAACATCAGGCGGATCGCGGAAGGCAGGCGGCGCAACGGCATAAAAACCAGCCCCACCATGAGGTAGAGCCCGGTTCCCAGGATCAGGATCAGCATTGCCGGTCCCCAGACAATGCCGTTGACCAGATTCACGGCGGCCTCGATCTGGGCCATCACGCCAGTTTCGCTTTGCATTCCGACCCCCGCCGATTCCGCTGGGGACCTTAGCGCCCCTCCCCTTTTGCGCATAGCTCTGACAGACTTCGCTGCCGAATCCGGCAAGATGCGCGGAGCGATGAGGAAATCATGCCGGTTACCGAAGAGAATACCGTCGTCCCGCAATATGAACTGAAGCGGGCGCTGGGACCGGTCCATCTGATCGGCCTGGGCATCGGCATCATCATCGGTGCGGGCATCTTCGTGTCCACCGGCACCACCGCGGCCAATTTCGCCGGGCCAGGCGTCACCATCTCCTACCTGATCGCCGGCTTCGGCTGCGCCCTGGCGGGCCTGTGCTATGCCGAATTCTCCTCCATGATCCCGGTGGCGGGCAGCGCCTACAGCTATACCTTCGCCACCTTCGGAAAATTCCTCGCCTGGCTGATCGGCTGGGACCTGATCCTGGAATATCTTGCTGCCGCCTCCGCCGTGGCGGTGGGCTGGTCGGGCTATTTCAACGGCATGATGGCGGATTTCGGAATCCATCTGCCCGCGCACCTCTCCACATCGCCCATTGTATGGAACGCGGACCAGACCTTTGCGCTCAGCGGCGCGGTGATCAACCTGCCCGCCACCATCCTGATTCTGCTGCTCACCGCCCTGCTGGTGATCGGAATACGCGCCAGCGTCACCTTCAATGGCATCATGGTGCTGCTCAAGCTGGCGGTGGTCTTGTTGGTGATCGGGTTCGGCCTGCAATATGTCACGATGGACAATCTGACGCCCTTCATCCCCGAGAACACAGGCACCTTCGGCGAATTCGGCTGGAGCGGCATCGTGCGGGCCTCGGGCGTGGTGTTCTTCGCCTATATCGGTTTCGACTGTGTCTCCGCCGCTGCGCAGGAGGCCAGAAATCCCCAGCGCAACATGCCCATCGGCATCCTTGGGTCGCTCGCCCTCTGCACGATTCTATATGTGCTGATGTGCATCGTGATGACCGGCGTGACGCCCTATACGACGCTTGGCGTCTCCAAGCCTGTGACCGTGGCGGTGCAGGCGATGGGTCCGCAGATGATCTGGCTGGTGCCGCTGGTGAATTTCGGCGCCACGCTGGGCCTGGGCACCGTGGTGCTGGGACTTCTGCTGGGCCAGTCGCGCATCTTCTACGCCATGTCGCGCGACGGCATGCTGCCGCAATTCTTCTCCAAGGTGCATCCGACCTTCCGCACGCCTTATCTCTCCACCATCCTGATCGGCCTGCTCGCCGCCCTGCTCTCGGCCTTCCTGCCCGAAAACCTGCTGATCGAGCTGGTCGCGATCGGCACACTGGCGGCGTTCGTACTGGTCTGTCTCAGCGTCATCATTCTGCGCAAAACCCATCCCAACGTGCCCCGCCCCTTCCGCACGCCGCTGGTTCCCATCGTGCCGATCGGCGGCATGCTGGTCTGTTTTGGCATGATGGCGGGCCTGCCGCTGGATACCTGGATCCGGTTCATCGGCTGGGGCCTGTTGGGGCTGATCGTCTACTTCCTCTATGCCCGCAAACATGCGCGCACGCCCTCTTATGCCTTGAAGCGCGACTGAGCCGCCCCTAAAACCGCAGCATGGCCTACCGCTCCCTGCGCGACTTCATCGCCCGTCTTGAGAAAGACGGTGATCTGGTGCGTGTGCGCGAGCCTGTCTCCACCGTGCTAGAGATGACCGAGATCCAGACCCGACTGATCGCGCAAGGCGGGCCGGCCGTGATCTTCGAGAAGCCGATCAAGAGTGATGGCACGCCCAGCGACATGCCGGTGCTGGTCAACCTGTTCGGCACCGTCAAGCGCGTCGCCATGGGCGTCACCATGGGCGGCAAGGATCGCGCCACGGGCTCGGATTTGCGCGAGGTCGGCGAGTTGCTGGCGCAATTGCGTCAACCGCAACCGCCACGCAGCTTCGGGGAAGCAGCAGAACTTCTGCCGCTGATCAAGACCGTGCTGGCGATGAAGCCCAAGACGGTCAGCCGTCCTGCCTGCCAGGAAATTGTGCTCAAGGGCGACGATATCGATCTTTCCAGGCTGCCGGTGCAGACCTGCTGGCCAGGAGAACCTGCGCCGCTGATCACCTGGCCGCTGGTCGTCACCAAGGGGCCGACGGACGCGCGGGAGGACAATTACAATCTCGGCATCTACCGCATGCAGGTGCTGAACAAAAACCAGACCATCATGCGCTGGCTCAAGCATCGCGGCGGGGCGCAGCACCATCAGCGCTGGGGCAAAGAAAAGACCGCGCCGCTTCCCGCCGCCTGCGTGATCGGCGCCGATCCGGGTATCATCCTGGCGGCGGTGACGCCGGTGCCCGAAACCCTGTCGGAATACCAGTTCGCCGGGTTGCTGCGCGGCAGCCGCGTCGAACTGGCCGATTGCGTGTCACAGCCGCTGAAAGTGCCCGCCGATGCCGAGATCGTGATCGAAGGAGAAGTCTCACTGCAGAACTATCGCGACGAAGGCCCCTATGGCGATCACACCGGCTATTACAATTCGGTGGAGCAGTTTCCGGTCTTCACCGTCACCGCTATCACCATGCGCAAGAACCCGATCTATCTGTCCACCTACACTGCGCGGCCGCCCGATGAACCCTCCATCCTGGGCGAGGCACTGAACGAAGTCTTCATTCCGCTGATCAAGCAGCAATTCCCGGAGATCGTGGATTTCTGGCTGCCGCCGGAAGGCTGTTCCTATCGTATCGCGGTGGTGAGCATGAAAAAGGCTTATCCGGGCCACGCCAAGCGGGTTATGATGGCAGTGTGGTCGTACCTGCGCCAGTTCATGTACACCAAATGGGTGATCGTGGTGGATGACGACATCAATGCGCGGGACTGGAAGGATGTGATGTGGGCGGTATCCACCCGCATGGATCCGGCACGCGACGTCACCATCATCGAGCACACGCCGATCGATTATCTCGACTTCGCCTCGCCGCAGAGCGGGCTGGGCTCCAAG
>JBEGVG010000086.1:0-15508 GCA_041178445.1 Pseudomonadota bacterium
GGCTTCCTGGCGCGGCTGGCGGAATTGCAGGCGGACGCGGCCAAGGTCAGCGAGTCGCACGGTTTCAATTATTCGCGCGGCCGCAAGGTGCATGTGACGCTGTACCGGGTCACGCGGCTGCAGGAATGACGCCGAGTTTCGCCGACATTCAGGCCGCGGCAAAGCGCATCGCGCCCCATGCGGTGCGCACACCGCTGGTGGAAAGCCCGGCGCTGAATGCGCTGACCGGCGGGCGCGTGTTCCTGAAGCTCGAGACATTGCAGCGCACCGGCTCCTTCAAGTTTCGCGGCGCCTGCAACCGGCTGGCGATGATCCCGCAGGATCAACGCGGTCAAGGCGTGGTGGCTTTTTCTTCTGGCAACCATGCCCAGGGCGTGGCGGCCGCCGCAGCCCTGTTCGGGATGGCGGCGGTGATCGTGATGCCGTCGGATGCGCCGCGCGCCAAGATCGAAGGCACCCGCGCGTTTGGTGCAACCGTGGTGGAATATGACCGCCAGCGCGAAGACCGCGAGGCGATAGCGGGGCGGATATGCGCCGAACGCGGCGCGGTGCTGGTCAAGCCCTTTGACGATGCCGGCGTGATTGCGGGGCAGGGCACCGCGGGCCTCGAAATCGCCGAGGATGCGGCGCGTTTTGGCGTCACGCTGGACGAAGTGCTGGTGCCGTGCAGCGGCGGCGGGCTGGTCAGCGGCGTGGCACTGGCCCTGCGCGGCGCGGGCCTGGCCGCAAAGGTTCATAGCGTCGAGCCGGAGAATTTCGACGGCATGAAACGCTCGCTGGAAGCGGGCGCGCGCACCAAAGCGCCCGGCGGCACGCTTTCCATAGCCGATGCCCTGATGGCGCCGATGCCCGGGGCCATCGTGTTCGACCTGGCCAAGGATCTGTTGGCGCCGGGGTTTGCGGTCAGCGACGCGCAGCTGGAACGCGCCGTCGCTCTTGCTTTGCGTGACTTGAAGCTGGTGGTGGAACCGGGCGGTGCGGCGGCGCTGGGGGCGCTTTTGGCGGGAAAACTGGACGCGCGCGGCAAGACGGTTGTCCTGCTTCTGTCGGGCGGCAACACGGATGCGCGCTAACCTTCGTTAAGCCGTTTACCACGCCCGCACCCTTTGCTTGGCTGCGAGGCGCGTTTCGCCCCATGCTTTTGGTGAAACGAAGAACCGGCAAAGTTAATTCCATGGACAATCTGCTGCGCTGGCGCGACGAGCATCACATGCTCCCCCTCGTGCTGATCGCCTCCATCGTCGTGCTGCTGGCGATTGTCGCTGCGGCGCTGTGGTCGCGCGGCAGCATCGCAGACATGGACACCAAGATACTGGCGTCGCGCGGCAGCCTGCAGGGCGCCTATGACCGTGTCCAGCCGGGCACCTCGCGCCCCCAGCTGGTGCAACTGGGTTTCGACAGCAACCGGCTGAAGGCGCGCAATCTCTCCGGCCTGGGCGTGCAGCAATATTTCATGCCCGCCACCAGCCGCGACTTCGACCAGCTTGATCCGGCGATCCGGGCCTGTTTCGAGACCCCCGATCGCTGCAGCGCGCTGATCTTCCCGATGGCCGCGCCGGTACTGGCGGGCGGCTTCATGGCGGCCCATGCCGCGCCGGCGACCGCCGAGCGCGGCCAATTCGTCTTCCTGCTGAAGAGCGGGAAGGTGGCCTATAAGGCGGTTGAGGGGGCGTAAAAAAAGCGCCCCGCGAAGGGAGCGCTTTTCAAAAAGATTCTGCCGGTGTTTTCGTTCCGGCCCGGCGCTTGGCCGCGCCGGGCTTCTTGCGCCGCGCTAGCGCGGCGCAAGAACCATCATCATCTGACGGCCTTCCATCTTCGGATACTGTTCCAGTTTCGCGAACACTTCGGTGTCCTTCTGGACGCGCGTGAGCAAATCCATGCCCAGATGCTGGTGGGCCATTTCGCGGCCCCGGAAGCGCAGCGTGACCTTGACCTTGTCGCCATCGTCGAAGAAGCGCTTCATCGCCTTCATCTTCACGTCGTAATCGTGATCGTCGATGGTGGGGCGCATCTTGATCTCCTTGATCTCGATGACCTTCTGCTTCTTGCGGGCCTCGTTGGCCTTTTTCTGCTGTTCGTATTTGAACTTGCCATAGTCCATCAGCTTGCAGACCGGCGGCTTGTTGTCGGGAGAGACTTCAACGACGTCAAAACCCTTCTCGTCGCCCAGCGCGAGTGCTTCGTCCAGGCCGATCTCGCCATATTTGTGGCCGTCGTCGCCGATCAGAAGGATGGTTTTGGAAGTGATCTCGTCGTTGATGCGCGGGCCGTCCTTGGCCAGCGGGGGTGCGTTACCCTGAAAACGTCTGGGGACTATGACTCTCTCCTGTTGTTACGTCCGGTACCCAAACCAATAAGCGACCACACTTCGCGAGTGGTTCCAGCCAGCCTCGCGAAACGGGTTCGGATCATGGGCAGTGTCTGGTTCCTTGCGTGGCCGCTCAACGCAGGTCGGGCGGGACGGCTTCGGCGGCCAGTATGGAAATTGCCGCCTCCAGCGCAAGGCTTTCCTGCTTCTCGACCCCCAGTTTTCGCAGGGTAACCGTGCGGTTTTCGGCCTCCTTGCGGCCCAGAACCAACAGATTCGGGGTTTTGGCGAGGCTGTGCTGGCGAACCTTGTAATTTACCGTCTGGTTTTCGGTATCCAGCGTGACGCGCAGGCCGGCCGCTTTCAGCGCCTGGACCACCTCGCCGGCATAGGAATCGGCGTCCGCCACCACGGTGGCGACCGCCACCTGGACCGGCGCCAGCCAGAGCGGGAACTTGCCCGCATAATGCTCGATCAACACGCCGATGAAGCGCTCCAGCGAGCCGGTGATGGCGCGGTGGAGCATCACCGGGCGCTTCTTGTTGCCGTCCTCGGCGATATAGCTGGCGTCCAGCCGTTCGGGCAGCACATAGTCGAGCTGGATGGTGCCGCACTGCCAGTCGCGGCCGATGGCGTCGCGCAGCACGAATTCCAGCTTGGGGGCATAGAAGGTGCCTTCGCCTTCGTTGACGGTGTAGGGCAGGCCGATGCTTTCGCAGGCCCGCGCCAGGGCGGCTTCGGCCTGGTCCCATTGCGCTTCGCTGCCGCCGCGCTGTTCGGGGCGGGTTGCCAGCTTGGTGATGAAGCTGTCGAAGCCCAGTTCCTTGTAAACCTCCGTCAGCAGGGCGACGAACCGGGCGGTTTCGCCGACAATCTGCTCCTCGGTGCAGAAAATGTGGGCGTCGTCCTGCACGAAGGAGCGCACCCGCATGATGCCGTGCAGCGAGCCCGAGGGTTCATAGCGGTGGCAGGAACCGAACTCGGCCATCCGCATCGGCAGGTCGCGATAGGATTTCAGGCCCTGGTTGAATATCTGGACATGGCCGGGGCAGTTCATCGGCTTGACCGCCAGGATGCGGCGGTTGTCGTCCCCTTCGTCCACTTCCGCGATGAACATGTTGGGGCGGTAATTCTCCCAATGGCCTGACAATTCCCACAGCTTGCGGTCAATCAGCTGGGGCGTCCTCACTTCCTTGTAATCGGCCTTGTCGATCTTGCGGCGGATATAGTTTTCCAGCGCGCGGTACAGGACCCAGCCATTGGGATGCCAGAAAATCTGGCCCGTGGCTTCTTCCTGGATGTGGAACAGGTCCATCTCCTTGCCGATCTTGCGATGGTCGCGCTTCTCGGCTTCCTCCATCCGCGTCAGATAGGCATCCAGTTCCTTCTTGTCGCGCCAGGCGGTGCCATAGATGCGCTGCAGCTGCGCATTCTTGGCGTCGCCGCGCCAATAGGCGCCGGAGATCTTGGTCAGCTTGAAGGCATCGCCGATCTCGGCGGTGGTGCGAAAATGCGGGCCGCGGCACAGGTCATGCCAGTCGCCATGCCAATAGAGCGAAACGTCTTCGCCCGAGGGAATGGAAGCGATCAGCTCGGCCTTGTATTTTTCGCCCATCTCCTGGAAGTGGGCGACGGCCTTGTCGCGCGGCCACACTTCACGGCGCGTCGGCAGCGCGGCCTTCACGATCTCGTGCATCCGCGCTTCGATCTTGGGCAGGTCGTCCGGGGTGAAGGGCGTGTCGCGGGCGAAGTCGTAATAGAAGCCGTCCTCGATTGCCGGGCCGATGGTCACCTGGGTGCCGGGGTAAAGGTCCTGTACCGCCATGGCCAGCAAGTGGGCCGCGTCGTGGCGGATCAGCTCCAGCGCTTCGGGGTCCTTGCGGGTGATGATCCGGATCTTGGCGTCCTGCTCGATGGGGCAGAACAGGTCGTACTCCTGCCCATCCACCATGATGATCAGGGCGGCCTTGGCCAGGCCGGGGCCGATGGCGGCGGCGATGTCCCCGCCGGTCACACCCTTGGGGAACGTCAGGGCCTTGCCGTCGGGCAAGGTCATGGTCACCTGGGCGGGGGCAGCGGACACGGCAAATCTCCGTAAAAAACCAATAAGGGCGGACCTTTGGCCCCTGCCGGCGCTTGCGTCAAGTGTTTGGGGGGTTAGTTATTACACCTGTCGTAGCTCTTGCGGGGGGGCGCGGACAGGCAGATAATGGCGTCACGCGCGGGGGCAAACCGCATGGAGGAATTTATGAAAACACTCATCACAGCGCTGGTTCTGGCGGGTGTGGCGATTGCCGGACCGGCCAGCGCCAGAATGTGTATCGACACCCGCGACATCGTCTCCAGCAAATCCGATGACGGCAAGGTGATGGTCTTCGAGATGAAGAACGGCCAGACACTGGTCAACCGGCTGCAAGGGCTTTGCCCGGGCCTGAGATTCAACGGCTTTGTCTGGCAGCTGCGCAGCGGCGACACCTCGGTCTGTGAAAAATCGCAGAGCTTCCAGGTGATCCAGTCCGGCGAGGTCTGCATGCTGGGCGCCTTCGACCCGGTGGCCAGCAAGCAGGCCATGTCCAAGCCGCCGGTCATCCAATAGACACCGGTCTTTTTTCCGAAGACATAAAGGCCCGGTCTTGCGACCGGGCCTTTATCTTTTGGATCGCGCGGATTAGTGGCCTGAGCTCGTGCCCGTGCGGGACGCTTCAAACAGGAACCAGTTGCGCTTCTCGGCCGCGTCGATGAAGTTTTCCAGGATGGACGCGGTCGCCACATCCTCATGCTTGTCGGCGATCTCGTGCGCCGTGCGCATGCGCCGGATGACCTGCTTGTTGTCATTCATCAGCTCGACCAGCATGTCGCCCGGGGAGACGAAATCCCTGTCATTGTCCTTGATGGACTGAAGCCTGGCGATCTCGCCGATGGAATGGACCGTTCGGGCGCCCAGCTTGCGCACCCGCTCCGCCAGTTCGTCGATGGTGGCGAAGATTTCCGTCGCCTGCTCGTCGAACAGAAGGTGATAGTCGCGAAAATGCGGGCCCGAGACATGCCAGTGGAAATTCTTGTTCTTGGTGTAGAGGGCATAGGAATCGGCCACCAGTCCGTTCAGCGCTTCGGCGATTTCGGGAATCGCGTTGCCCGAAAGATCGGTCTGGGTTTGCAGTCGCGCTGCGGCCTTGATTTTGGGTGCGGGGGCTTTGGGAGCAGGTTTCTTGGCCATGGTGTCCTCAAAATGGCGAACCAAACGCCCCATCCTAGTCCCGGTTCCATTCGCTTTTCCAGTCTGAGCGGGCCTGATCCACATAAACTGCGGCGCAGACGTTACCGGAGGCAGAAGGTGCCATGTGGAGAAGATATGATGAAAAAAACCGCAATACTGGCCATCGGCCTGACCGCGCTGGCTGTTACAGCTTGTGCGCCGCGCTATTACGACCGCCCTTACAGCCCGGGCTATGCCGACCGGGATCGTGACGGCATACCCAACCGTTATGACCGCGATCGTGACAATGACGGCGTTCCCAACTATGCCGACCGTCGCCCCAGCAATCCCTACCGCGACTAGCAATTTCTGAAAAAGAAGGGGCCCGTTAGACGCTGGCGTAAGCCAATCTCCAGCGGGTCTTTTCCCAGGCCCCAGCTTTCCCATTCCGTGCATCCAAAATGGCATGCGGCGCGTTATTGCCCCTAGAGGGTGCATGCCCATGGAGACCGCAATGAAAAAGACAGGATTGGTAGTGGTAACCCTGACCGCCCTTGTGGCCTTGTCGGGCTGCGCCGGCCGCTATTACGACCGTGATTATCGCAATTACGGCGACAGCCGTTATGACAGCCGCTACGACAGTGCCGTGCCGGGTTCCGGCGTCTATTACAGCGACCGCAGGCCGGGAAATCCGTACTACACAGACTATCCCAATCGGGAATATCGCGACCGGGATGGTCGCCGCTACGACCGCTACAATGACTGACGCGGTGCAAAGAATGAAAAGGGCCGGCCAACTTTAAGGCCGGCCTTTTTCTTTAGCTCTTCATGCCGCCCAGATAGTCGTTCTTGCCCAGCGCGACGCCGCGATTGCGCAGGATGCTGTAGGCCACCGTGATGTGGAAACAGGTATTCGGCATCACGAAATTTCCCACATAGTCGCGGCCGTTATATTCCAGCGTGACATTGGGGAATTTCAGCACGATCTCCTTGTTCTCCGAGCCGGGAAAGCTCGCCCGGTCCAGGGTTTTGAGGAAGGCGATGGTCTTGGCCACCCGCGCCTTCAGTTCGGGGAAAGTGGTTTCGGTGTCTTCATATTTGGGAATCTCAACGCCGGCGAGCCGCGCGCCGCAGCCCTTGGCGCCGTCGGTGGCGATATAGACCTGGTTCTTCAGCGGCAGCATGTCGGGCGCCAGCCGCGCCTCGGCCGGATCGATGCCGCCATGGGCCTCTCCCTTGGACAGGATGGTAATCAGGCCGCCCAGCATGTGGATCAGCGGTGGGATGGAGGCGTCGTAGATGTCGTAGGCCATGGCTTTTCCTGGTGAGATTGCGCGGGCAGAAATTGACGATCAAACCGGGACGCTTGCAACCCTGATGGCAGAAGGGATATGAGGCGCAAAGCCCTCACGAAAGACATTGCCATGACCGACAAGCCCGACGCGGTGGAACTGCCTGACAGACTGTCGACCAATCCCGCCAGCCCGTTCCACAATGCCGACCTGCTGGAGCGCGGCGTTGGCATCAAGTTCAACGGCGTAGACCGCAACAATGTCGAGGAATATTGCGTCAGCGAGGGCTGGGTCCGGCTGGCGGTCGGCAAGACGGTGGACCGCAACGGCAATGCCATGACGGTCAAGTATAAAGGTAAAGTCGAACCTTACCTGCGCTAGATGTCGCCGAAAGCCATCACGCAATCGCGGAACGAGGCTTCGGTGCGGCGGAGCTGGGTGTCGCGGGTGGGATTGTCTTTTGCCCCATCCTGCGCCGCAATCCGCCGGCAGAAACCATAGGATGGCTGCGGCGGCGCCGGCGCGCTCGCCGCGATCGGCACTTCCAGCGGCTCCGGCTCGCCGTAAAGGCCCAGCGGATCCATCCCGGCGCATCCGCTGAGGCAGAGGGCGGCCAGCAGGGCGCAGCAGGTTCGCTTCATCTCATCTTCTCAAAAAAGAAAGCCACCCTTCCGGATCACCGGAAAGGTGGCTTTTCGCAGAGTGGCTAGCGGCTCGTATAGATCTGAACCCGCACGCGGTCCGAATTGATAGCGCGGCAACGCATGTCCAGGCTCACCAGGTCGCGGGCGCGGCCCGGCAGGTCCAGCTTGTAATACTGGCCACGGCGCAAGACATCGCCTCTGTTCACGTTCAGCGGCTGGGCCCGGCCGTTGCCAAAGCGCGCGCTGACGCGGTTGCAGCGCATATCGGCGTCCATCGGCCTCAGCGCCACGGCCTCGACATTCTGGCCTTTCCACCCGGCGAAGGCGCGTTCAACATCTCCGCGCCCTTCAAAGCTGACGGTGGAGAGCAGGCGCCAGTCATTCACCAGATCGCTGCCCCAGTTAAAGATCTTGGACCAGTCGCTCATATAGCGCGGATTGTTGCGCCATTCCTTGCGATAGCGATCGACATCGGCCACCACAACGATACGGGCATCGCCAACGCCATCGCGGCCCCGGCGGCGGTCGTCACGATCGCCGCGGCGATTGCCCACCTGCCGCTCCGCGCCGCATTCGAAGGTCAGGCGGGTGATGTTGCGCTCCCGCCCGGGGATATTGATGTTCTGCGGCATGCCTTCGGCGAGGTTGCCCTGATACAGGGTCTGGGTGCGGCCGTTGCCAAAGCGCGCGGTAACGGCGCGGCAACGGATATCGGCACCTTCGGCGCGCAGCTGCAACCGGTCGACGGGTCCACCCAGATCGAAGTTGCGCACGTCACGGTCCTGGCCGGGATTGACGCGGATGGTGCCGATCTCATGCCAGGCGGCCAGTGCTGGCGCAGCGCTGCCCATGCAAAGCAGGGCTGTGATCAATGTCAGTTTTTTCATTTTGTGCTCCAAGCAAACCAGTCAACCCCTCGCCGCCCTTAACGGCTTGGTCGGGCCAAAGTTCCCTTTTCGGGCAGGTCCCCGACCTTCTGTGCCGTCCCGGCACGCAAACCCCGCCTTTTACGGGCGTTTTGGCTGGCATGAAGCGTGAAACGATTCCACCGGACCAATATGTCTGGCGAAAGGGGAAACCATGCGCAGACGAAGCTTATTGATGACCTCCGCACTGGCCGGTGCGGGGATGATGACGAGCATGCTGGCGGCACAAGGAGGCGGCTACAGCGGCGGCGGACGGCCACAAATGGGCGGGGGGATGAATGTCTTCGCGCCTGTGACGGTCACCAACAACATCAACCGCTCGTTCAACATGGACGTCAATTCGCGCGTGAATGTTTACGCGCCGCTGAAGGTGAACAAGCATATCAACAATTCATCCACCATAAACACCTCCAAGACCATCGACACATCGAGCCATGTGCGGGTCGACAAGGACGTCAACATCCATACCTTCAATGTGTGGAATTACGGTGGCGGTTCCGGCGGTGGACATCATGGCGGTGGCCATGGTGGCGGTTGTAACCATGGCTGTGGCGGTGGTGGTGGCGGCAATAACAACAATGACAATGGCAACTGGAGCGGCAATCAGAA
Organism: Pseudomonadota bacterium; assembly: GCA_041178445.1. Classification (GTDB taxonomy): domain Bacteria; phylum Pseudomonadota; class Alphaproteobacteria; order Micropepsales; family Micropepsaceae; genus Rhizomicrobium. Next base: position 8,976 of record JBEGVG010000086.1, read on the forward strand.
CGGCAACCAGAACAGCAATGGCAACGGCAACCAGAGCAACAACCGCTACACCTACAACGACAATTTCAACATCGACGCCAGCGGGCTGATCGATTTCTTCAACGGCTACTGATTTTCACTGTCTCCAAACGCAAAAGGCCCGGTCGCAAGACCGGGCCTTTTCTGTTTTCTCTCGCCTGGGCTCAGGCCGGGTTCTCGACCCCGGTTTCCTTCCAGGCGGCGCGCGCTTCGGGCCGGGTAATGTAGGCCAGGAACTGCGCCGCTTCCTCTGCTTGCGTGGCATGGTTCAAGACGCCTGCCGAATAGTCGAAATGCATGGCGATTTCCTTGGGCAGCACGCCCACCACCTCCACGCCCGGCACCGTCACTTCTTCCGAAATGGGTCCCAGCCCGTACTGGATGCCGTCGCGGGCAATGGCGTGGCCCGGCATGCCGGCGATGGGGCGGGGGATGACACCGGCATATTCGGGCCGCGCCAGAAGGTCGGCGACCCACTTGCCCGCGGCGCTCCCGCGCGCCGGATCGGTGAAGCCGACGCCGCTGCCGGCCTTCAGCACGGCGATGAACTTGGGCAGGGTGGAGATGTCGGGATGCGGCGCGCCGGCTTTCACTGCCAGGCCGAAATGCACCCGGCCGACGGGTGTGAGGCTGCCGGGCTTGAAGTTGGCGCGGACTTCGCTGAACTGGGGCTCGGGCAGGATGGCCAGGTCGCCGGGCACCATGTTCTTCACATTGTCGCGGGCGCGGGTGACGGTGCCGCCCACGATGGTGACTTTCTTGCCGGTCTCTGCTTCCCATTTGGCGACAAGCGCGCGCAGGCCCGGATTGGTGCCGCCCGAAGTAATGACGGTGATATCGGCCCAGGCGGCGCTGGGGGCCAGGAGTGCGGCGCACGGCATCAGCAGCGCCAAGGCGGTGAACATGGTCCTGAGCATCATCCGAGTGTCTCCCTTATATTTTTTGCGGGTGTTTTGCCGGGCAGTCTGCACTGAAAAGTGCCGAACTGCGAGCCCGCAAAACCGCAATGGATCGGTCCGGGGCGTGCGCGTCTCAGGCCGCCAGGCGCGCCTTGTTGATGCGCAGGGTGACGACCACACCCTCTGGCGCCCAGCTGCGCTCTAGCGAACCGCCGAGCTGGTTCGCCATGGCGCGCGCCGCCAGCTTGCTGCCAAAGCCGCCATCGCCGTCCGGCGTCACCACGGCGGGCCCGCCCTGTTCGGTCCAGACCACGATAATGTCAGCGCCGCCGGGGTCGCACGACACGTCCAGCACGCCGCTGGGTGAGGATAGGGCGCCGTATTTGAGCGAATTGGTCGCCAGCTCATGCATCACCAGCGCCAGGGTGGTGGCTGCGGCTTCGCCCACCCCCATGCGCGGCACGGAGACCCGGATGCGGCCGCTGAAGGCCCCCAGATCGTCATAGGGCGCCAGCAGCACCGAGATCAGGTTGCCCAGCAGGGCCGCGCGGCCTTCGCTGCCCTTGAGCGGCCGCACAAGATCATGCGCGCGCCCCAGCGCGGTGAGGCGCTGGGTCAGTTCGCGCGCCATGTCGTGCGTGGTCTTGGTCGAACGTGAGGTGATGGCGGTCAGGCCCGATGCGATGGCCAGCAGGTTCTTGACCCGGTGGCTCATTTCGCCGGCCAGAAGTTCATGGCCCTCTTCGGCCTGCTTGCGCCCGGTGACGTCGAGGAAGATGCCGAACATCACCCGGCCGACAATGCCGGAATCATCGCCCTGGCCGCGGGCGGAAATCCAGCGCACCTCTTCGCCCACCATGATGCGAAAATCGATCTCATAGTCGCCCAGCACGGCGCGGGTGGCAGCAAAGGCGGCCCGGACGTGGTCGCGGTCGGCGGGATGGATATGGGCGGACAGGGTTTCGAAGGAAACCTCCGTGCTGGGGGGCACGCCCCACAGCCGGAAGGCCTAGGCGTCCATGGTCAGGTGATCGGTATCGACGTTCCATGACCATAGCGCGACCCCGGCGGCGTCAATTGCCAGCCGCAGATGGCCTTCGGTCCAGACGGGAAGGTTCGGTTGTTCGGTCACGTAAAAGGCTCTCCCGTTTGCCGGGACCGTATCACACGAAGCTGCGCGCCCCGCCATGGCGCTGCTTTGAGGGAACTTCAGCGAGAAGGCCCGATCACCGGACTGGGCCTTCTCTTTGTTCCAATGCGCAAAGTCAGTTCGGGGCGGCGATCGCGTCGGCGCGGCGTTCCAGCGGCAGTTCGCGCTGGGCCCAGGTCTGCCCCTCAGACAGTGCGGTGAAGGTTATGCGCGCCCCGTCCATGCTCTGGGCCTTGCAGGCAAAGGTCACCTCGCGCATCCGGCTGTCGCCTTCGGGGAAGGTGACGGTGGTGTAGCCGCCCATGGGGATGGTGCCGCGATACACTTGACGGGTGATGCCGTCGCGATAGGTGACGGTGATATGCTCGCAATTGATCGTGTCATTGTCGGCATAGAAGCCCAGCCGGTTCACCGGTCCCTCGAACCGGGTCCAGCTCACATCGGCAAAGCGGTCGACGGGCACATTGACCGAGCCGGTCTGGTGGACCTCGGCGCTGGCCTGGGTGACGCCAAAGGCAAGGGCGGCGCAGGACATCAGCAGGAACCTGGGGAAAAGGCGCATGGGAACTTCTCCAATAGAGTTCGTGCCCACAGTCCCATCAAGAAAAAGCGCAGACGCGCAAGGAGTTCCTGTTTGCCAAGGTCCGCTTTGCGCAGCATCAAATTTTGACCTGAGTGACCGTCTGCAATTGCGCGCCATATGCTGGCAAATAGCGGTGCCAATGGCTGTAGCGATTGCCTGGGCCCCGGTCAGGTGTTTTTCCCATATCGTCTGATCCCGTCCACCACCGCGAAGGGCAGGTAATAAAGCAGCACGAAGACGAAGCCGACCGCCACCATCTCGGCAATGTACCAGGGCCAGGGCGACATCAGGGTCAGAAGATTTTGTCCCAGCGGTTTGGCGCGCAGAAAGCCATAATTTACGCCCAGTCCCCAATCGACCAGGGCGGCGGCGCAGAGATAGGCGAAGCTGGCGGCGATCACCCGCGGCAGGGAGCGCAAAGTCGGCCGCATGCGCATCCCCAGCGTCAGGTACAGCAGCGCGGCGACGACGCCACCATGCTGGATAAAGAAAAATATGAATTGCAGATCGGGGAAATCGTAATACAGAGGCGGCGTCAGCACACCCTGCAGCGTGCCTCCAAGTCCCCAGAAATAGCCCAGTTCATAGGCGAACTGGCGACGGGTCAGAAGCGCGACGATCAGCGCGATCTCGGCCCAGTCGCACAGATTCATCGGCAGGCCATTGCCCAGGTGCAGTTCGTTGCGCCATACGGTCAGGCCAAACCAGCAGATCCAGCCCATTGCCAGAAAACCCGTCAGCCCGATCCGTGTCAGGCGATCGGCATGACGGCCCAGCTGCTCATGCCGCGCCAGCAGGGCAAGCGCCAGCGGCACCGTCAGCGCCAGGGCGATGGCCGTCAGATGCGCCGGCCCGAACAGGACGAAGAGTGGTGACACGATGCCTCCCGTGCCTTCAAGCTTATGTGAGGCACGGCTCCGGCGCGAGGAGTTCTGCCGCGGATATTGTTCGTGTTGGCGGTCAGGCGCTGCTGTCATACGCTCAACCCAGCTTGGATCGGGTCTCAATGCGCCAAAGGGCGGCCTTACTCTTGCGGGCGGGCATACTGTCGGCCGCAGCGATGTTGCTGTCGGGCTGCACGCTGTCGGCGGCGCTGCGGCACGACGAGATTCGCTCAGTCTGGGGGCCTGGGCGGGCGTTGCCGCCCCAGCTGGTTTATTTCGCCACCGACCGCGCCCCGCGTGGGGCTGGCTTTAGCGAGTCCTGGGGCGGCATGGCGCGTTGCGGCCGCACGCTGGTGCCTATCGCCAACGCCATCAGCCCGGCGGCGCCCGATCCCTCGCTTGAGTCGATTGCCTGTGACGGACCGACGGCGATGGCGGCTTTTGCAGGCCAGGTCGCCGCGGCGGCCCGGGCGCGCGGTTGCAACAAAGTGCTGCTGATCGCTCAGGGCTTCAACCTTACCTTCCGCATTGCTCTGCTGCACGGCGCGCAGGTGGCAATGGATGCGCAATGGCCATGCGCCGTGCTGGCGTTCGACTGGTCCAGCGAAGGCCGCTTCGACCGCTACATGGCCGATATCGAGCGCAGCGGCTACGCCGTGCCGGTCCTGATTGGCCTGCTGCAGGCGCTGCAGGCGGCGGGGCTGGAAACCGACGTGTTGGCGCATAGCGTTGGCGCGCGCATCGCCATGGCGGCGGTTGGCATTGTCTGTTCCAGACCTGAACCCGTGGTGGGCGAGATGATCCTGGTGGCTGCGGATGTCAGCGCCGAACCGGACAATGACGATTTCGGCAAGATGTTGAAGCGCGACGCCCCCTGTACCCGGCGCATCACCATTTACGCCTCGGATAACGACCTGGCGCTGATGGCGTCGCGGAGCGTGCATGGCGGGATCGACCGCGCCGGCCAGACGCCGCTGGCCGACATGCGGTATCGCAGCCCCGGGATTGACGTGATTGATGCCAGCCTGGCGCCCAGCGACCTGTCGGGGCATGTCTACTTCATTTTTTCCCAAGAAATGCTGACCGATGTGATGTGGACGCTGGATGGGGCGAGCATGGGGGAACGGGCTGCCAAAGGCGGGCTTGTCTGCGCCGACTGGAGCGGCGGCGCCTGCCTCACGGGCGCCGGCCGCTATATTCTGAAGGTCGCACCGGGCCGCCAGCCCGATTTCGGTCAGCGCCTGCTCGGGCATCTCGCGCCAATCCTGCTGCCCTGGCTGTGAGCTTCAGCATGGTGGCGCCGCTGTGCTTCTCGATGGTCGGTGATCAGCAGGCCGCGCTCTTCCAAAGAAACCCGCGGGGCATTATGGAAGTGGGGCGGACCGGGGGCGGGCCATGAAAAGACGCGAGTTCGTTCTGGGCAGTCTGGCGGCGCCGTTGCTGGCGTCCTGCGCGCCGGTCAAGCCGACCCTGTCGGACCTTCAAGCCGGGCTGAAGGGCGAACTGCTGCTTCCGGACGCGCCCAGCTTCGACATCAGCCGCAAGCTTTATCACACCCGCTTCGATCACATTCGCCCCAGCGCGGTCGCCCGGTGCGCGAGCGCACAGGATGTGCGCGCCTGCATCGATTTCGCCCGTCGCAGCGGCACGCCCATCCATGCGCGGTCCGGCGGCCACAGCTATGCCGGCTGGTCCACCGGCCCCGGCCTGGTGATCGATGTCGGCCCCATGAACCAGGTCAGCGTCGATCCCGGCACCAACATCGCCACCATCGGCGCGGGCGCCAAGCTGATCGATGTCTATGCCGGGCTGGCGGCGGCGGGGCGCACGCTGCCGGGGGGCTCATGCCCCACGGTCGGCATTGCCGGGCTGACGCTGGGCGGGGGCATCAGCATGCTGGGGCGCGCCTATGGCATGACCTGCGATAACCTGCTTCAGGCCGAGATCGTCACCGCCGCCGGCGACATCCTCACCTGCGACGCGCAGAACAACACCGACCTGTTCTGGGCGTCTCGCGGCGGCGGCGGCGGCAATTTTGGCATCGCCACATCCTTCAAGTTTCAGACCCATCCCCTGAAAAACATCACCACGCTTTTGCTGGAGTGGGACTGGCAACACGCCACCAAAGTGATCCAGACGTGGCAGCAATGGGCGCCCGCCGCGCCGGATGCGCTGTGGTCCTATTGCCGGATGGCGTCGAACCGCAAAGGCGCGGCGCCGCAGATTTTCGTGCTGATCGTGTTCATCGGCAGCGAGGCGGAACTGGCGCCGCTGCTGCCCGGGCTGATCGATCGGACAGGGGTTGAGCCGAAACGCACGCTGGAACATGCCGATGGTCTGCACACCATGCTGGGGCTGGCCGGATGCGAAAACAAAAGCGTCGCCCAGTGCCATGTGGAAATGACCTCGAAGGAAGGCACGCTGGGGCGCGGCACCTATACCGCCAAGTCGGCCTTCTATGACAGGCCGCTCAGCGACGACGCCATCGCGCGGTTCCTGAGCCATCTGGAAAAGGCGCAAGAAGCGGGGCTGCAGGGCGGGGTGATGTTCGACGGCTTTGGCGGCGCGGCGGGGCGGCCCAAACCGGATGAGACCGCCTTTGCGCACCGGGGTGCCCTGTTCAGCGCCCAGTTCCTGACAAGCTGGCCGCAAGGGACGGACGAGGCGCACAACATCGCCTGGATCCGCGATTTCCATGCCGATGTGCGGCGGGATTCCAGCGGCGGCTGCTACGTCAACTACATCGACCCGGGTCTGAAGGACTGGCAACGCGCCTATTACGGCCCCAACCTGGAACGGCTGCTGCGCATCAAAAAGGCCTATGACCCCGAAGGCCTGTTCCGGTTCCCGCAAGGCCTGCCGGTCACCTGAGGACGTTCAGATAATCTCGTATTTGCGCTTGAGGTAATGACCTGCCTGGCTCTTTTTGTACCAAGCGAATTGATAGAAACTGGCTTGGATAAGGAGCTTGGACATGCCGAAGAAGAGTCCAACGCCGG
>JBEGVG010000087.1:0-4354 GCA_041178445.1 Pseudomonadota bacterium
GTCGACCAGGAGCCGGGCGTAGGCGTGTAAGTCGGGGGCGGATTTTTTGGCGCAATCCTCACAAGCCGGATGCCGGTGATCTTAAGCTTGGATTTTTCCTGCGCCCAGCCCAGCGACGGCAGCGAAATCGCGCCCGCGGCCACAGCCGCCGCGCCGGTCAGGAAATCACGTCTTAGCAAGCCCATTTTTCCTCCTAGACCCGCGACGCTTTCACGCGCAGGATTTTTCCGGTTTCTTTTTCGGTCAGAACGATAAAGCCATTTTCGGTTTTGAGGGTCGTGACGCCACGAAAGCCCGTGGGAATTTCCGCCAGGAAGATGGTGTAGGTCTGGCTGCGGCTGGCGCGGCCATCGATCCAGCTATATTGCGGCACGCCGAAATTCTTGCCCTGCATCACCGCGTTCTTCGCGCCCTGGATCAGGCTGTCGCCCCAGCAAAAGCCGCGGGCCACGACCTTGCCGTCCCAGGGCTTGTGCAGGTTGGTGCGGTTTTGCTGCCAGTCCAGCAGCCAGGGATTGGCGGGGGCCTCGAAGATATAGCCCAGCAGCACATTGTAATCGGCGTGGTAGGCGGTGACCCAGTTCTTGCCGGTGCGCTGGAGCAGCCATTTTCCTACCTCGCCGCTGAACGCGCGATAATCATGCATCGCGCCTTTCTCATTCACGCTGGAAGGCCATGCCGCCAGGGTCGCGCTTTTCCCCCAGCCCAGCATCACCCGATCGACCGAGGCGTCGGCGAACATCTTGCCAATTTCGGCAAAGGGCGGGCCCAACGTGACATGCTGCACCCATTGCAGCGGACGATCGCTGATCATCAGGTTTTCGACCGTCTCGGTGACGGTTGCCACCGTTTCATCGGGCAGCATGGCGATGCTGCGCTGAAAGCCATATTGCGTGTGCGGCAGCTGCGCGCGCATCACCAGGTCGGTGGACGCTTCGCGCATCCATTTCACCGTCAGGGCTTCGCCATGCTGGCTGTAATCGCCGGCCTTGAATTCCTCCGGCTGGTTGCCGAACTGGGGGAAACAGGTGAAGTGGCCCATATAGCCCGACGTCAGCCGCGCCTGGACGTCCGTGCCATAGAGCGCGCCATGCTCCGCATAGCTGAAGGTATGAGGATCAATGGTGGGATAGTGCGGCACCCGCATCGGGTTGATGTCGGCGCGTGCGTTGCCGCTGGTCAGCCGCACTTCCCCGATAAAGCCGCCGCCCGGCAAGACGCTGAGCTGCATCTTGCCATTGGCGATGGTCAGGGCGTCACGGCCATGCAGGCGTGTTTCGGAAATGCGCGTGGTGGCGGCTGCGCCTGTCGGCATCGCCGCCGCCCCCAGCGTCGCGCCGATCACGGCGCGACGGTTCATTGCCCCAAATCCCACGGCGTGTCTCCGCCTTTTGAAGCGGAGACTAACGCAGCTAGCGGGACGGTACCAGCCGCACGATCGAGCCGCCGACAGGATCGCCATTGCGGTTCTGCAGCAGCAGATAGAGATAACCGTCCGGCCCTGTGATCACTTCGCGAATGCGGCCGTGATCGCGGAACACAATCTCCTGCGACACGATCTGGCGATCCTTGATCTCCAACCGGATCAGGCGCTGGCCCACCATGCCCGCGATGAACATGTTGTTCTTCCAGGCCGGGAAACGGTCTCCGGTATAGAAGGCGGTGCCGCCCGGTCCGATCGACGGATTGTAATAGGTGACGGGGGGAACCATGCCGACCGCTTGCTGGCGCACAATGCCCGGTTCCAGGCCGTTGGTCACAACACCCCAGCCGTAATTCTTGCCCGGCTCGATGATGTTGATTTCGTCGCCGCCGACCGGACCATGTTCGGTCTCCCACAGAATTCCGGTCACCGGATCGAAATCGATGCCTTCGGGATTGCGGTGACCATAGCTCCAGATGCTGCCCAGCGCGCCGGGCGTGTTCACGAAAGGATTGTCCTTCGGGATGCTCCCATCGGGATAGATGCGATGGATCTTGCCCAGCGGCGAGGCCAGGTTCTGAGAGGCCTGCATGTCATGGCGTTCGCCCATGGTCCAGAAAAGATGGCCCTTGCCGTCGAACAGGAAGCGCGCGCCGTAATGGTCGGCCGGGAAGGTAAAGAGTTCATCCGCCGCCTTGAACAGGAACTGCTGGTCCACCCATTCATTGTTGGCGTTGACGCGGCCGCGCACGATGTAGGTCATGGTGGGCGGCGCCATCAGCGGCGCCTTTTGCGTGCCCGGCTCGGGCGTGAAGCCCGGCGGGACATCGGAATAGGCCAGATAGATCCAGCCATTCTTGGCGAAGTCCGGGTCAAGCGCGACATCCAGCATGCCGCCATCCTGGCGTTCGAATACTTTGGGCGTGCCCTTTACGGCTGCGGAAACCTTGCCGCTCTTGTCCAGGAAGCGAACCTCGCCGGAGCGCTCGGTGAAAATCATGCGGCCATCGGGCAGGAATTCCAGGCCCCAGGGCTGGTTGAAGCCCTTGGCCAGAACTTCCACCTTGAAGGTTGCTTTCTCGCTCTTGAACACCTTGCCGTTGGGATCGGGCGTTTCGCCGATCTTGCGGTTCATGATGCCGCCGCGGATGCGCAAGTAAGCCGGAATCTGGTTGATCTCTTCGGGCAGATACAGGGTCTTGAAACCGTGATTGGCCACGCCCGCCGGGCCATCAGCGGTGGTCTGCACGATCTGCGCATCGGTGCGGGCGCCCAGGAAAGCTTCGCTGAACAGGCTCTTGGCGCTGCTGCCCGGCTCGATCGTGTTGCCATGACAGGCGACGCAGTTGGTGGTCCAGACCTCATGCGCGCGGCTCTGTAGCAGCGCGGGCACCGGCGGCGCCAGCTTGCGCGGCGGCGGCACCGGCGGGGTGACGGCGGCGGGCGTGGTCGCCGCCTGCTGGGCCAGGGCGGCGCCCGCGATACCGGTGATCAGCAAGGCGGACAGAAGAGATTTTTTCACGAGGCGGCTCCTACCAGATGGCCTTAACGGCGCTTTCAAATTGCTCGAGGGTAAATTCAACATCCGCATCACTGTGCGCAGCGGACAGCGAACATTGCTTGGTGGCGATGGGCACGAAGAACACTCCGCGCTGGATCAGTGCGCGGCGCAGCGCCACGTCGCGGGCAAAATCATGCCCTTCGATGATATCGTGCAGATCGCGGGGCGGGTTGGCCATCAGATAGAAAGAGAAGGCTGAACCCTGGCGCGCCACGGAGGCGGTGATGCCGCGCTGGGCGAAGATGCCGGTAATGCCCGCTTCCAGTGCCGCGCCCATCGCCTCCATCTTGGGATAGATACTGTCCTTGTTGGCGGCGAGATATCGCACGGTTTCGGTCGCCGCGGCCACCGCCACGGGATGGCCGTTATAGGTGCCGGCCACAAAGGGGCGGCGGGCGGGATCGGGATCGATGATCGAATCCATGTATTCCGCCTTCCCGCCCACCAGCGCCAGCGGGAAGCCATTGGCCACCGCCTTGCCATAGACCACCAGATCGGGCGTCACGCCGCACACCTGGCTGTATCCGCCCAAAGCGTGGCGGAAGCCGGTCTTGACCTCATCGAACACCAGCAGGAAGCCGAATTCGTCCGCCAGATCGCGCAGGCCTTCCAGGAAACCTGCTAGCGGCTTCACCACGCCGATATTCTGCAGCAGCGGCTCGGTGATCAGGGCGGCAATGGGAAAGCGGCGGCAGATGTAGCGCACCGAATCCAGGTCGTTGTAATTGATGGCATGGACGAAATGCGTCTGCTCGATGGTGGTGCCGGCGCCCAGCGGACGCAGCGGATATTCCCCCGGCGAGACACGCGGCCCAATATCGGCCAAGGAATTAAAGACATTGCAGGCCAGCTCGTCGTGATTGCCGTTGTAACCGCCCTGCATCACGATGATGTGGCTGCGCTGGGTCACGGCACGGCCGATGCGGATGGAAAGCGAGGTAGCCTCGCTGCCGGTGTTGAGGAAGGTGACTTTTTCCACCGCCGGAACGTTGCGGCAGATCAGTTCCGCCAGTTGGCCTTCGGCCCTGGACGGTCCGGCGCCGAACAGGCTGTCGCCGCTTTTCAGTGCCGCCGCCGCGGCATCATTGATGGGCGCGAAATTATGCCCCAGGAAATAGGGCGCGAAGCCGGCGTGATAATCGATGTAGCGCTTGCCCGTCGCATCCCACAGATAGGCGCCCTCGCCTTTCGTGAAGGTGATCGCCGGATCGATGCTGCGGTTGACCGAGGAGATGCCGCCGGGAATGTAGCGGCGGTTGTGCTCCAGCACGGTTTCGTGATGCAGAATACTATCCATGGGCGGTTTCAAGCTGCTTTAGGGTTTTGGCGGTATCGTCGATCACCTGTTCCATGCAACCGGGCCGGAACAG
>JBEGVG010000088.1:0-27105 GCA_041178445.1 Pseudomonadota bacterium
TGCCGATCCTGAAAGACAGGAAAGGCGACTGAGACAGCCGGGGAATTCAGCCTTTTCCGGTGCTTGCTGGGGTGAGGCGGTCTTTTCGGTGGGCGCGATGGCCTATATAGGTTCGTTGAACCATAACGGCTGACGACAATGACATCGCCTGGATCACCACCAACCTGCTGTGCCGCTCCTCCAATCCCCAGCCTTGCAAGATGCCGTAAATGTTCGATCAGTTGATGCGCATGCTCAAGGCGCCGCAGCCCGAGCGCGTTCCGGACCTGCGCTTGTCGGTGGCGGTGCTGCTGCTCGAGGCGGCGCGCCAGGACGACCAGTTCGATTCCCGTGAGCGCGCGGTGATCGCGCATTTGCTGACGCGCAAATTCGACCTGACGGAGCAGGAATGCGGCGTGCTGCTGGAAGCCGGCGAAGTGCGTGCCGCCCAGATGGTGCAGCTGCATGGCCATACCAGCGCCGTGTTCGATCAGATGGCGCCGGAAGAGCGCATCCATATGGTCGAGATGCTGTGGGAAGTGGCTTATGCCGATGGCGTGCTGGATCCGGAGGAAGATCTGCTGATCCGCCGTGTTGCCGGCCTGATCCATGTCACCGACCGCGAGCGCGTGCTGGCGCGTCAGCAGGTTCTGGCGCGGCAGGGTCGAAGCCTGTGACGCATCGCCTGACCCGGCGCGGAGTGATTGGCGCGGGCGCGGGACTTGCCTTGCTACCCCCATGGGCCTTTGGCGCTTCCGGGCAGGTCTTTACCGTGATCGGAACCGGCATGGCCGGGTTCGCCGTTGATGGTGAGCTCGCCGGAGACGCCAGGATCAATGATCCGTTCGGCGTGTTGTTCGGTCCAGATGGCGCGCTCTATTGGGCCGATTTCGGCAGCAACCGGGTGCTGAAACTGAAATCCGGTCTGGTCTCGGTGGTGGCGGGCAATGGCGAGAAGGGCCATGCCGGCGATGGCGGGCCGGCCTGGGCGGCGCGGCTCAGCGCGCCGCACGAAATTCGCTTCGACAGCAAGGGCAACATGCTGATTGCCGAACGCGACAGCCACGTCGTTCGCATCATGGATGCCCGCAGCGGCGTCATTTCCACCCTGGCGGGAACCGGGGCTCCCGGCTTTGGCGGCGATGGCGGCCCGTCCGTCAGCGCGCAGCTCCGGCAGCCCCACAGCATCGCGCTGGACAGCAGCGACAATCTTTATATCTGCGACATTCAGAACAATCGCGTGCGACGCCGTTATGCCGCGACCGGCCTTCTCACCACCTTTGCCGGAAATGGCGAAACCGCGGACACGCCCGATGGCGCGCCGCTGCAAGCGCCACTGCACGGGCCGCGCTCGATCGATATCGGACCGGATGGTACGATCTATCTGATCCTGCGTGAAGGCAACAAGGTCTATAGCATCGTGCCCGGCCAGGGCGTCCTGCGCCATATCGCTGGTACCGGCGAGAAGGGTTACAGTGGCGATGGCGGCCCGGCCCGCGATGCCAAATTCAATGGCCCCAAAGGGGTGTCCTATGCGCCCGATGGCAGCCTCTATATCTCCGACACCGAAAACCATGTGATCCGCAAAGTCTCGCTGCGGGACGGAATGATTTCCACGCTGCTGGGGACGGGCATACGGGGTGACGGACCGGATGGCGACCCGCGCAATTGCGCCCTGGCGCGTCCGCACGGCGTCACCGTTCGCAACGGTCTGCTCTATATCGGGGATTCGGAAAATCATCGCATCCGGGCGCTGCGAATCTAGTTCAGGCCGGCCGTTCGCGCATCCGGTCCAGCGATCCGACCTGCTACTGCACCCGCCCGCCATATTCGCGGTTGAGGGCCGCGGCGTTCAGCGCAATGGCTTCTATGCCAGCCCCCCCATGTTTTGCGCGATGGTTTCATACAATATCCGCACGGCCCTGGCCGATTCCCGCAAGGCCTGCTGGCCGGATTTCTCCAGCCGGTAGTGGCGGCGCGAACGGCCGCCACGTTCTGGCGTGGGGTCGGACAGCCAGGAGGCTATCAAGCCCTTGTCCTCCATACGGTCCAGCGTGGCATAGACCGCGCCGCGCGTGACCTTCTTGGGCTTTGAGAGCTCTTCGACCTTGGCGTGAATGGTGACGCCATAGGCATTATCGCCCAGCGCCAAGACGGCGGTGAGGACGATCTGCTCGAACTGACCCAGCGAGTCCACCATTTGATCTACAACGTAGATATTATGTCGTTGGATGGTCAAGCCTCGCATTTCCCTGTTAAGAGGGGGCGAACCAACCGTCGGATACAAGCGTGCCGCCTCTTTCCATTCACGATCTCACGCCCATCAAGCAGGGCGGAAGCGTCGCGGCGACCTTCCGCGAAACCCTCGAACTGGCGCGGCAGGCCGAGACCCTGGGCTATCACCGCTATTGGCTGGTGGAACATCACAACACCGCCGGTGTGGCGGGCTCCGCCACCGCCGTGGTGATCGGCCATGTCGCCGCAAACACCGGCAAGATACGCATCGGCGCCGGTGGCATCATGCTGCCCAATCATGCGCCGCTGATGGTGGCCGAACAGTTCGGCACTCTGGCGGCGCTCTATCCGGGGCGCATCGACCTGGGGCTGGGGCGCGGCATCAACAATGATCCGGCCACCATGCGGGCGCTGCGGCGCATCCCCGGCGACATGGAAGAATTTCCCCGCGACGTGCAGGAGCTTCTGTCTTATCTGCGCGCCGCCGCGCCGGGACAGGCGGTGCGCGCCGTGCCGGGCGAGAATTCCAATGTCCCGGTCTGGATTCTGGGCACCAGCCTGGGCGGGGCGCAACTGGCCGCGACCTTGGGCCTGCCTTTTGCCTTTGGCTCGCATTTCGCGCCTGACCAGCTGGATGTGGCGCTGGCTGCCTATCGCGGGCGCTTCACCCCTTCGGCGCAGAACGCCAAGCCACAGGTGATGCTGTCGGTGGCGGTGGTCTGCGCCGATACAGACGAAGAAGCGCAGTTTCATTTTTCATCGGCGCAGCAGGTCAGCGATGGGCCGCTGCCGCCGCCGATCCAGGGCTATGAGCAGAAGATCGATCCGCAGCGGCTGGCGCTGATCCGAAAGGTCATGCGCCATTCCCTGGTCGGCTCGCCCGACACGGTGGGCAAGGGGCTGTCTGAATTCATCGCGCGCTACAAGCCGGACGAGGTGATCGTCACCTCGCAGATCTTCGATCATGCGGCGCGGATGAAATCTTTTGAGCTGTTAAGCCGGGTGCATTCGCCCGCCGGTTAGCGCGGCGCGGGTGTGGGCGGCGTGGGGCGTGTAGGGGCCCGGACGCATGTCCTGGAAGGGCGGCGCAGGCTTGGTCGGATCGTAGGTCTCTGTCCCGATTGTCTGGGGCTTCACCGCCATGGTGCCGCCCGGCTCGTCCGCGTAGGGCGAGCCGTTGGGATTGCCGTGGGGGCCCATGCAGGCACCGAGAGCGAGGGTGAGGGTGATGGCGGCGATCTGAATTTTCATGGTCTGAATCTATCCAATATCCGTGGTCGGGAACAGTCCGGCGGGTATTTGGGTTCCGGCGGCCCTTGGCAAGTCCTACAGGCTAGGGGTTAAATATCCGAAAAATCGGGGGATTACATGAAACGTTTGCTCGCCATCGCCTTGCTGGCTTCCGCCCTGCCTGCCTCCACCCTTATGACATGGGCCCAGACCCCTGCGCCGACCGCGCCCGCGGCCAAGCCCGCGCCGGCGCCTGATTACAATGCCGGGGGACTGCCGCGCACCCCCAGCTATGGCACCGTCGAGGGCCAGCCGGTGGACGCCCGTCCTTTCGAAAAAAAGGCCGATACCCGCCAATTCCCGGAGCAGACCCGGGCCCCTTACCGCAGGGCCACCGATTTCAAGGTCGAGGTTCTGACCGACAAGCTGTCGGCCGCCTGGGCGGTGGCGCATCTGCCCGACGGCAAATACCTGATTACCGAACGCCTGCCGGGCCAGTTCCGTTTGCTGGACAAGGGCAACCTGTCCACGCCGCTGACCGGGCTGGATGGGTTGAACATCGGCACGCCGATGATGGCGCTGCTGGACGTGGTGCTGGATCCGGATTTTGCCAAAAATCGCACCATCTTCTTCACCTATACCGAGTATCACGACCGCACGATCGGCAACACTTCGATCGCCCGTGCCGTGCTGGATGTGAATTCCAATTTGATCCGCGACGTGAAGGTGCTGCTGAAGACCAATCCCTTCCTGCCCAATGACCAGACACTATCGATGGGCACCAAGACTGGCGGGCGCATCGCCATCGGCAAGGATGGGTTTGTCTATGTCTCCATCGGCGATCGCGACAATGCCGGCACCCGCCCCTGGGGCGTGGCGCAGGTCAACGACACCCATCTGGGCAAGATCGTGCGCATCACCAAGGATGGCGCGCCCGCGCCGGGTAATCCCTTCATCGGCGTCGCCGGGGCGCTGCCGGAAATATGGGCCATCGGCTTCCGCAGCCAGGAAGGCCTGGCTTTCGATCCCAAGGGCACGCTGTGGCAGACCGAGCACGGCCCGCGTGGCGGCGACGAGCTCAATATTATCGAGCGCGGCAAGAATTATGGCTGGCCCATTATCAGCCACGGAATCGATTATCGCGGCGGCGACATCGCCGAGGGTGAAGTGGCCAAGGCGGGCATGGAACAGCCGGCTTATTACTGGTCGCCCTCCGTGGCGGTGGCGGGCATGGCCTTCTACACCGGCAAGTCGAACGCCTGGAAAGACAGCGTCTTCATCGGACTTCTGAACGGGCGCGGCGTGTCGCGGCTCAAGCTGGTGAACAACAAGGCGGTGGAAGAAGAAGTGCTGCTGACCGACCGCAAGGCGCGTATTCGCGACGTGCGCATGGGCAATGACGGCTCGATCCTGGTGGTGACGGATAGCGGCGGCACCGCGATGAGCGTCAGCCCGCCCGCGACGGGGCAGCTGCTGAAGCTCACACCTGCCCGATAGGCCGCCGGTTCAATCGCGTGCGTAGCAGGCCGGATTGTCGGCCTGGGTCATGCGTGTCACGCATTCGGTATTTTTCGACTGAAAGGCATAGCCTTTCTGCGCCATGCAGATCAGCATCTGGCGGTGTTCGTGTACGTCGATGATGTCATCGTCCCGGTGCGGGGCGATGCCCATGATCTGGCGATGGCATGCCGTGATGTCCGCACGCGCCGGCGCATGACGGTCACAGCTGGTAAGGCCAAGCGCCACCAGCGCCATTGCGTATCTTGCTAGCATTCGCCGGAATTAGGTGCGCGGCAGCCGGAAAGCAACCAGTTCGCCGACATGGCCGCCGCCACCGATCGCCAGCACGAGGTACTGGCGTCCGCCCAGCATATAGCTCATGGGCGATCCGGTCTGTGGCGCCGCGATATAGACCGCGCCTTTTTCCTCGCCGGTATCCTTGTCATAGGCGCGCAGCATCGCGCCGCGCGCGCCCGACGGGGTGGTGTTCATGCCCGCCTCGCCGCAGATCACCAGCGTTTTGGTCACCATCGGTCCGATCAGGCCAACCCGGCCGGTGCGCGGGATATTCAGTCCCTTCAGCGCCGGATGGTTCTTGATCGCATCCGGCGTATCGCCATGGGCGATCTGCCAGTCATGTTCGCCGCTCACCAGATTGATGGCGGTGATGGTGCCGTAGGGCGGCTTCAGGATGGGAAGCCCGTCAATCGTGGTCTGGCCGGCCCGGAATCCATCGCCGGCGGTAACGCCCTGGGCGTTGTTGGTGCCGGGACCGGCGCTGGCATCGCCCATCGCGGCGGCGGGACGCGAGGTCACGCCAGCCACGCCGCGCACATATTCATTCTCGGTATAGCGCGGATCGCCTTTCACCACGCCCACCACTTCGGCGACATTCTGGGTGAAGACAAAGACGCGATGGGTTTGGGGGTCGTAGCAGCCGCCCGGCCAGTTGGTGCCGCCCTGGAATCCCGGCGCCAGCAGCGTGCCCCAGGTGCCATCGGGGGTGGACAGGCTGGGTGGTTCAAACGGCCCGCCGGTCTTGTAGCGCTTGATCAGCGCCAGGCCCTTGGCATGCAGCTCGGGGGTGAAGTCCAGGATGGTATCGGGGCCGACATGCTGCACACCATAGGGTGCGGGCTTGCTCGGCATAGGCTGGGTGGGGGCATACCATTCGCCCGGTACTTCGCCCTTTGGCACCGCCACGTCCGGGATCGGCCAGACCGGCTCGCCGGTTTCGCGGTTGAGAACGTAAAGCCAAGTCTGCTTGCTGGGCTGGGCCAGCGCCTTGATGATCTTTCCGCCGTGCGGGATGTCGCACAGGATCGGCGCACAGGGGATGTCGCGGTCCCACAATCCATGGCGCACAAGCTGGTAGTGCCATTTGCGCTTGCCGGTATCCAGGTCCACCGCGACAATGGTTTCGCTGAAGAGATTGTCGCCGGGCCGGTAAACACCCACCGCATCGCCGGTGGGCATTTCGATCGGCAGATAGGCAAGATTGAGGGCCTCGTCGGCGGAAGCCTGCGCCCACATGCCGTTGTTGCCGGCCAGTTCCGCCGACCCTTGCGCCAGCCAGGTGTCGTAGCCGACCTCGCCCTTGCGCGGGATGGTGTGGAAAATCCATTTGCGCCGGCCGGTGCGCGCATCGAAGCCCCGCACATGGCCCTTGATGCCGCCCTTCTTGGCCGGAACGCTGCCGCCCAGAAAGGCCGCGCCGACGATCACGGTGTTCTTGGCCACCAGCGGCGTGGCATGCAGGCCGATAGGATCCTTTTCCAGGTCGATGACCTGGTCATTGTTCTTTTTCAGGTCGACCACGCCACCCTCGCCGAAGCTTTCGACTTTCAGGCCGGTGGCGGCGTCCAGCGCGATCAGCCGGTAACCGGTGGTGACGTAAAGAATGCGTTCTTCCTTGCCGTCGGTCCAATAGGACACGCCATGGCCGGAATATTGCCGCGGCGCGTTGCGGCCGCGCGCGCCTTCATCCTCGCTGTGCATCCAGCGCATTTCGCCGGTGGACGCGTCCAGGCACACCACCGCGCGGCGGGTACCGGCGGTGACATACATCCGGCCCCGGATGACCAGCGGCGTGCCTTCATACTGATACTCCGGGCGCGGTCCCAGATTGTCGGTCTTGAAGCGCCAGGCGACCTGCAGGCTGTTGAAATTGGAGCCGTCTATCTGGTCCAGCGGCGCATAGCGGGTGTTGGCCGCGTCGGCGGCATAGTGGCGCCAGTCGGTATCGGCGGGCGTTTGCGCGAAGGCGGGCAGGTGGGCGGCGGCAAGAATAGCGCTGCCCGACAGGAGCACGCTGCGGCGCGACGGCGATGACATGAAAAATCCTTCCCCAGCGGCTATTCGACAAGCCTTGGGGCGGACTTTACGGTCCCGGCGGCACGGGTCAACCGCCGTGGCAAAAGCCTAAGCGGGCAGGCGGAAGGCGATAAAGGCGCCGTTGTAACTGCGGCCCCCGATTGCCAGCACGATATATTGCCGCCCGCACAGCATGTAGGTCATGGGCGATCCGGTCTGCTCGCCGGGGATGAAGACGGCGCCCTTTTCCTCGCCGGTCTTCTTGTCATAGGCGCGCAGCCGCGCACCAAGCCTTCCGGTTTCGTCGGTATAGGTCATGGGATCGCCGCAGATCACCAGGGACTTGGTGGAAAGCGGTCCGACCTTGCCGATCATGCCGGTGCGCGGAAGCTTCACGCCCTTCAGCAGCGGATGGTTGCGGATACTGTCCGGCGTTTCGCCATGAACGGTCTGCCAGGACTGGGTGCCGGTGGCCAGATTGGTTGCGGTGATGCGCCCGTATGGCGGCTTGACCAGCGGAATACCGTCCACCGTCAGGTCGCCGGGGCGCACGCCGGGCGTGTCGGCGGGCGGATTGACATGCACCATCGAGAACTCGCCCATCTTCTTTTCCGGATTGGGGATCACATTGCCGATGGTGAGCAGATTGGTCTGCGAATAGGTATAGACCGTGTGTTCCTGCGGATCGTAGGCGCCGCCGGGCCAGTTGATGCCGCCGATATAGCCGGGCATGTTGATCACGCCATAGGGCCCGCCCTTCTTGGGCATGATCGGCGCGGTATAGACCGGACCCCATTTGTAATAGCTGGCGATCTTCAGCGCCCGTTCCTTGATCTCGGGCGTGAAGTCCACAATGTCGTCGGCCCCGAAACCCTGGCGGTCGAACGGCGGCGGCTTGCTCGGATGCGGCTGGGTCTTGGAATACCATTCGCCCGGCACATCGCCCGCCGGCACGCGCTTTTCCGGAATCGGCCAGACCGGCTTGCCGGTCTCGCGGTCCAGCACGAACAGGAAGGCCTGCTTGGTCGGCTGTACCAGCGCCTTGATGATGCGCCCCTGGTGCGGCAGGTCGCAAAGAATGGCGGCGCAGGGAACGTCGTAATCCCACAACCCGTGATGCACCATCTGATAATGCCACCGGCGCTTGCCGGTGCGGGTGTCGACCGCCACGATACTTTCGGCGAACAGGTTGTTGCCGGGACGATAGAAGCCCATCTGGTCGCCGGTCGGCATCTCGACACCCAGATAGGCCAGGCCCAGTTCCTCGTCGGCGGAAATCTGCGCCCAGGCGCCCGTGTTGCCGGCTTCCTCGGCGGTGCCCGGCGCCCAGGTGTCGTAGCCAAATTCGCCCTTGTGCGGGATGGTGTGGAAGATCCACAGCCGCTTGCCGGTCTTCACGTCGTAGCCGCGCACATAGCCGCGCGCATTCTTGATAACGGCGGGCGTGTTGCCGGCAGTGTGGGCGGCGCCGATGATGATCACATCGTTGGCGATGGTGGGCGCGGTATGCAGGCCGATATCGGCCTTTTCCGGGTCGAGGTCCTGATCGATTTCCTTTTTTAGGTCGACCATGCCGTGCACGCCGAAGGCCAGGTCCATCAAGCCGGTGCGGGCATCCAGCGCCACCATCTGATAGCCGATGGTGACATAGATGATGCGTTCGATGGTGCCGTCGGTCCAATAGCCGACACCCCGGCCCGAGAGCCGGCGTGGGGCATTGCGCGTGCGCGCGCCTTCATCGGGACTTTTGTGCAGCCAAAGCAGTTCGCCGGTGGCGGCGTCCAGGCAAACCACGTCGCGCCGCGCGCCGGCCGTGCAATAGAGCTTGTCCTTGATCAGCAGCGGTGTGCCCTGGAGGATTACCTCCGCGCGCGGGCCCAGATTTTTGGTGCTGAACTCCCAGGCGACTTCCAACTTGTTGAAATTCTCGCCATTGATCTGGTCCAGCGGGGCGTGGCGGGTATGGGCGAGATCGTTGCCATAGCCGCGCCATTCGGTGTCCGCCGGGGCCTGAGCTTGCGCTTGGGCCATGGCCGCAAATGGCATCGCCGCTGCGGCAAGTCCGCCGATGGTGGTGGTCAACATCAGGCGTCGGTTAAGCGCGTGCATCTGCAACTCCCTGGGAGCTCCGGAATTCTTGAGGTGATGGGAGCGGCTGCGACACTAGCCCAAGCTTGTGGCGCTCCCAAGGCAAAAACCGTCGCGAAACGTCGCGATTACCGTTCGGAAAAATGAAACTGGGCGCCGGAGCGAAGGCCGGTGGGCCAGCGTGCCGTCACCGTTTTCAGGCGGGTGTAGAAATGCACGCTTTCCGGTCCGTAGACGCCATGGCTGCCGAAAATCGAGGACTTCCAGCCACCGAAGGAATGATAGCCCACCGGCACCGGGATCGGCACATTGACCCCGACCATGCCGACCTGAATGCGATCGGTGAAATCGCGCGCCGCGTCGCCGTCGCGGGTGAAGATGGCGGTGCCGTTGGCGAAGGGATGGCTGTTGATCAGGTCGACCGCGCCTTCGTAATTTTCCGCGCGCACCACCGACAGCACCGGGCCAAAAATCTCTTCCTTGTAGACGGTCATGTCCGGGGTGACGCGGTCCAGCAAGGTGCCGCCCAGCCAGAAGCCCTTTTCATAGCCCTGCAGCTTCAGCCCGCGGCCATCCACCACCAGTTCGGCGCCTTCGCGCGCGACCGCATCGATATAAGAAGAGACCTTGTCGCGATGCGCCGCCGTGACCAGCGGGCCCATCTCGGCGCTAGTGTCGCTGGCCGGACCGATCTTCAGCGATTGCACGCGGGGCTTGAGCCGGGCGATCAGGGCGTTGGCGGTTTTCTCGCCCACCGGCACGGCGACCGACACCGCCATGCAGCGCTCCCCCGCCGAGCCATAGCCCGCGCCCATCAAGGCATCCGCCGCCTGGTCGAGATTGGCGTCGGGCATCACCACCAGATGGTTCTTGGCGCCGCCCAGTGCCTGCACACGCTTTCCCGCTGCGCTGCCGCGGCTGTAGACATATTCGGCGATGGGCGTGGAGCCGACAAAGGACACTGCCGCGATGTGGGGGTGATCCAGGATGGCGTCCACCGCGTCCTTGCCGCCATGCACGACATTCAGCACGCCCTCGGGCAGGCCCGCTTCCCGCCATAGATCGTGCAGCAGATTGGCGGCGGAAGGATCGCGCTCCGACGGCTTGAGGATGAAGGCGTTGCCGCAGGCCAGCGCCATCGGCATCATCCAGAGCGGCACCATGGCGGGAAAGTTGAATGGCGTGATGCCCGCCACCACGCCCAGCGGCTGGCGCTGGTCATAGGAATCCATCCCGGTGGAAACGCTGGCGCTGAAGCTTCCTTTCAGCAGATGCGGGATGCCGCAGGCGAACTCCACCACTTCCTGGCCGCGCGCCACTTCACCCAAGGCATCGGCATGGACCTTGCCATGTTCGGCGCTGATGACTTTGGCGATCTCATCGGCGCGAGCGATCAGCAGCCGCCGCATCTCATACATTACCCGGGCGCGCCGGCTGGGCGTGGTCGCCGCCCAAGCCGGAAAGGCCGTCCTGGCCGCAGAGACCGCGGCATCGATCTCGCTTTTTCCACCAGACGCCACGGTGGCGCTTTGTTCGCCGGTGGCGGGGTTGAATACCGGCGAAGTGCCGGAGCTGGCGACGTTTTTGCCGGCAATTTTGTGGTGGATCACTGTCATGGAAGGTCTTTAACAGGCCAGACGGCCGCTTGTCAGCCGCCCTGAATCTCGCCAGTCTGATGGGCGAATAGGCAAAAATATATGCCCGGAAAACGGGCATTGCATTGGGATAGGGCAAATCGTGATAGACGCCGCAATCAGCGCTGCTGACACCGCCTGGATTTTGACCGCGACCGCGCTGGTCCTGTTGATGACCCTGCCGGCCCTGGCGCTGTTCTATGGCGGACTGGTCCAGGCCAAGAACATCCTGTCGGTGCTGGCGCAATGTTTCGCGGTCGCCTGCGTCTGCTCGGTGCTGTGGTTCGCTTTCGGCTATTCGCTGGCTTTTTCCGGCGACGGCGCCTGGCTGGGCGATGCGGGCGCCTTCCTGCTGCAGAACCTGACGCGGGACGGGGTGCATTCGGGGACCCAGCTTCCCGAAAGCGTCTTTGTCATGTTCCAGATGACCTTCGCGGTGATCACCCCGGCGCTGATCGTCGGCGCCTATGTCGAACGCATCCGCTTCGCCGCCGTGCTGCTGATTTCCGGCCTGTGGATGCTGATCGTCTATGCGCCCGTGGTGCATTGGGTCTGGGGCGGCGGCTGGCTGGCCCAGATGGGGGTGATGGATTTCGCGGGCGGCATCGTGGTGCATGTCACGGCGGGCGTGTCGGCGCTGGTGATCGCCTGGATGCTCGCGCCGCGCCAGGAATTTCCCCACGGCATCCGTCCGCCCCACGCACCCTGGATGGTGATGGTCGGCGCCTCGCTCTTGTGGGTGGGCTGGTTTGGTTTCAACGGCGGCAGCGCCCTGACGGCCGGCGGTGATGCCGGCATGGCGATATTGGCAACGCATCTGGCGGCGGCCACCGCCACCATCGTGTGGATGGCGATCGAATGGATCAAGTTCGGCAAGCCCAGCCTGGTGGGCGCGGTCACCGGCACCATTGCCGGCCTTGCCACCATCACGCCTGCGGCAGGTGTTGCCGGGCCGCTGGGTGCGGTCGTGCTGGGCGCGGCAGCGTCCTGCCTGTGTTATTTCGCGGTCTGGATGGTCAAGAAGGTGATATCGGTCGACGACGCCCTCGACGTGCTGGGCGTGCATGGCGTGGGCGGTGCGCTGGGGACGCTGGCGCTGCCCTTTATCGTGATGATCGGCATCGGCGGCGGCAAGCTCAACCATGCGCCGCTGGAGCAGTTCGGCGTGCAGGCGATCGGCGTCGTGGCCGTGGCGCTGTTCTCGGCCCTGGCCACCTGGATCATCACCAAGCTGGCGGATATGCTGGTGGGGCTGAGGGTAGACGCGGAACACGAAACACAGGGCCTGGATTTCGCCAGTCATGGTGAAACCGGTTATCACACCAATCGCTAGGAGCTTTGCCCATGAAACTCGTCACCGCGATCATCCAGCCCCACCGCCTTGATACGGTGCGCGAAGCGCTCACCGCGCTCGGCATCAACGGCATGACGGTGACCGAGGTGCGCGGCTATGGCCGTCAGAAGGGTCATACCGAAATCTATCGCGGCGCCGAATACACGATTTCCTTCACGCCCAAGCTGAAGGTGGAAGTGGCGCTGGGCGATGACCGGGTGGACGAGGTGATCGGCGCCATTACCCAGGCGGCACGCACCGGAAAGATTGGCGACGGCAAGATCTTTGTTGTCGATCTTGCGGCCGCGCTGCGCGTCAGGACCGGGGAAACCGGCGACGACGCCCTGTAGCTTGCCCTTTACCGGGGGGTGTGGAATCCATGCCCGCCTATGACCGGCGATCCCCATAAGACAAAGGGACACAAGGAAGTCTTGGACGCCCTGGCGGCCAAAGGCCGGCTGC
The DNA here is from genome assembly GCA_041178445.1 of Pseudomonadota bacterium. GTDB lineage: Bacteria > Pseudomonadota > Alphaproteobacteria > Micropepsales > Micropepsaceae > Rhizomicrobium. The sequence goes on from JBEGVG010000088.1 coordinate 12,775, forward strand.
GCGCGCTCAGCCCCCGGGGCGGGCGCGATTTCACCTCCAATGATTTTCTGGCGCTGGCCGAGAGCCGCGCCTTGCGCGACGCCGCCAGTGCGGCCTTGGCGCGCGGTGTGCCCGTGGGGGCTGGCGGCTCGCGCCTGCTCAGGGGCAATCATCCCGAACATGAGGCGCTGGAAGAAGAAGCCGCCAGCTTTTTCGGCAGCGAGACGGCGCTGTATTTTCCCAACGGCTTCGCCGCCAACGCCGCGCTGATCGCCACCCTGCCGCGCGAGGGCGATCTGATCGTTTACGACTCCCTGATCCATGCCAGCATCCGCGCCGGACTCAATCCCGCCCGCATCGCTGCGCTCCCTGCGCCGCACAATGATGTCACCGCGATGGAAGATGTCATCAGGGATTGGCGCGGGCAGGGCGGCAAAGGCCGGATTTGGATCGCGGTGGAAACGCTCTATTCCATGGATGGGGACCGCGCGTCGCTGGACGATCTGGTGGCACTGGCTGCGCGCCATGACGCGATACTGATCCTGGACGAGGCTCATGCCACTGGCGTCTATGGCGATCAGGGGCGCGGATTGGGCGCCGCGTATGAAGGCGCTCCCAACATCGTTTCGCTGCACACTTGCGGTAAGGGGCTGGGGGCGGCGGGTGCGCTAGTCTGCTTGCCGCGTCTGTATCGTGATTTCCTGGTCAATCGCGGCCGCGCCTTCATCTACTCCACCGCGCCCTCGCCGCTGATGGCGGCGGTGGTGCGGGCGGCCTTGAAAATCTGTGCGGGCGCCGAGCAGGAACGCGCCCAGTTGCAAGCGCTGGTCCGCCATGCCGGCGGGCTGTTGAAGAATCTTGGTCTTCCGGCTTCCGGTTCGCAGATCGTGCCGGTGATCCTGGGCGCCGATACACGCGCGGTTGCGCTGGCCGGCGCGCTGCAGAAACGCGGCCATGACATTCGCGCCATCCGTCCGCCGACCGTGCCGGAAGGCACCGCGCGTCTGCGTCTTGCGCTGACCTTGCACATCACGCCGGACGATTTGGACTCGCTGTTCGCCGATCTGGCGGTGGAAATGGCCAAAGCATGAGGTTCGTGGTCAGCGGCACCGACACCGATATCGGCAAGACGGTGTTCGCCGCCGGCCTGGCCGGGCTGATCGGCGCGCGCTACTGGAAGCCGGTTCAGGCGGGTGTGCCCGGTGACCGTGAGACGGTGGCGGAATTGGCGGGCGTTGAAACTTTGCCCGACGTCTATCGGTTGAAGCTGGCGGCCTCGCCCCATCAGTCATCGGCGGAAGAAGGGATTGTGATTGATGCGGGCAAGCTCAATCCGCCAGACGGACCGCTGGTGATCGAAGGGGCGGGCGGGTTGATGGTGCCGTTGACCCGCGACATGCTTTTCATCGACGTCTTCGCCCGCTGGAAGCTGCCGGTGATCCTGTGCGCCCGCACCAAACTGGGCACCATCAACCACACGCTCTTGTCGCTGGAGGCGCTGCGCACCCGCGATATTCCCGTTCAGGGAGTCGCGTTCATCGGCGAAGCCCATGACGAAAGCGAGGGCATCATCGTTGAAAAAGGCCAAGTGAAACGCCTGGGCCGGCTGCCCCCTATCGCGCCGCTGACGCGCGCGCGCCTTTCGGCGGCGTTTGGCGAAGCTTTCAGCAGGGCGGATTTCGCGTGAGTTCGCCGGTCTGGCATCCTTTTACCCAACATGCGCTGACGCCCGTCCTGCCGCGGGTGGACCGCGGCGAGGGCGCCTGGCTGGAAACCGAACAGGGCCGGCTGCTGGATGCGATTTCGTCCTGGTGGGTGATTACCCACGGCCATCGTCATCCCAGGATCATTCAGGCCATCAAGGATCAAGCCGACCGGCTGGACCAGGTGATTTTTGCCGGCTTTACCCATCAGCCGGCCGAGGATCTGGCGCGCGGATTGATCGACATCGCGCCACCCGGGCTGGCGCACGTCTTTTATTCCGACAGCGGTTCCACTTCGGTGGAAGTGGCGCTGAAAATGGCGCTGGGCTTCTGGCGTCACCAAAACAAGCCGCGCAGCCGGATCATCGCGCTGGAGCATGCCTATCATGGCGACACGGTAGGGACGATGTCGGCAGGCGCGCGCGGCGTGTTCAACGCCGCCTATGAGCCGCTGCTGTTCGATGTCGCGCGGCTGCCATTTCCGCAGGGGCGCGGCTGCGATACGCTGGCGGCGCTGGAGGACATGGCGAAAGACGCCGCCGCCCTGATCGTCGAGCCGCTCATTCTGGGCGCGGGCGGCATGAAGACCTATCCCGCCGAACTGCTCGCCAAGATGAAAAATATCTGCGCGCGTTACGGCACGCTGTTCATCGCCGATGAAGTGATGACAGGTTTCGGCCGCACCGGCACGCTGTTTGCCTGTGAGCAGGCGGGCATCACCCCCGACATTCTGTGCCTGGCCAAGGGACTGACCGGCGGCAGCCTGCCGCTGGCCGCCACCCTGTGCACGCCGCAGATTTTCCAGGCGCATTATTCGCCGGACCGCAGCCGTACCTTCTTTCACTCCAGTTCTTTCACCGCCAATCCCATCGCCTGTGCCGCCGCGCGCGCCAATCTGGACATATGGCGCGAGGAACCGGTGCGGGACCGTATCGCGGGACTGGGTGACATGCAGCAGACTCGGTTGGTGCAATTCCGGGAGGACAGCCGATTCGAGAATGTCCGCCGCCTGGGCACCATTGCGGCGCTGGACCTCAAAGTGCCCGATCCCGGCTATCTCGCCGGGCGCGGGCCGGAACTCACGGCGTTTTTCCATGCCCGGGGCATCTTGCTGCGCCCATTGGGCAATACCATTTACGTAATGCCGCCTTATTGTGTGACGGCGGCGGAACTCGATCTGGTCTATGATGCGATCGGTGCAGCCGCCTCGCAGTTTGGTGGCTGATCCGAGGCCGCTTACCCCGCGTAGAAGCACAGGAGCCCTTAATGCAAAAACGCAAAGCCCTTGTTCTTGCCGCCGCCGCTTTGGTGATCGGCGGGGCCGCCGCCTTCCTGGTGCCGCGCGCCTCGGCTGCCGATCTCAACAAGCCGATCCCGGCGCCGCTTTCCGATCCGGCGAACCGCACCGCCACGGAAGTCGCGGTTTTGGCGGGCGGCTGTTTCTGGGGCCAGCAGGCGATCTTCGAACATGTGAAGGGCGTGACCCGGGTGGTGGCGGGCTATTCCGGCGGCACCAAGGAAACGGCGAACTATGAGGACGTCGCGCATCAGCGGTCCCGGCATGCCGAAGTGGTGGAGATAACCTTCGATCCCAAGCAGGTCAGTTTCGGCCAGTTGCTTCAGATTTACTTCTCGGTGGCGCATGATCCCACCCAGCTCAACCGCCAGGGTCCCGACCGCGGCGCCAGCTATCGTTCGGAAATCTTCGCCACCAGTCCGGCACAGCAGGCAACAGCAAAAGCCTATATCGCCCAGCTCGAAGCCGCGCGGCTCTTTCCCGGGCCGATCGTCACCAGGATCAGTTCCCTGAACGACTTCTACTGGGCCGAATCCGAACATCAGGACTATCTGGTCAAGAACCCAAACTCGTCCTACATCCGGGCCCATGACCTGCCCAAGCTGGCGGCCCTGAAACGGGTCTGGCCCCAGTTCTGGCGCGAAAACCCGGTGCTTCTGGCCCATACCAGAGATTAAAAGCCCGTCATGACCTGCGCCTCGTTCACCAAGCCCCACCAAAGGAGGCGCGGCGGCGAGGTTATGGCCCCTTGGGCGTTTCCTTTGTCCGCATGATCTGGTAGTTCCTCCGCCCGGCTGGGTCGGGGGCTGCCTAAAAAGGCGGCTGTTGGCTCGTCCGAAGAATTAAAAGCGAATCCGAAGCGATGAAAAACCTGACTGAACGTCTTGTTGTAGGCGGTGTCGCGCTGCTGGTCGGCCTGCTCCTGGGCTGGATGGTACGCGGCGTGGCCACCTACAAAACCAATGCGGCCGTCCTGTCCGCATTTGATGAGTGGCGCGTCACCTGTCCCGCCGCCAGCGTCGCGGAAGGCTCCTGCGAGCTTTCGAGCGAGATCATGGACAAGAGCCAGCCCCAGCCCGTTGCGCGCGTCACCATCACCACCGATCCGGAAGGCAAACAGATTGTCGGCTTTCACATGCCGCTCGGCGTGGCGCTGGAAGCGGGCATGGGCCTGACCATCGGCAAGGACCCGGTCCAGGTGTTCCCCTATCGCACCTGCAACGCCGTCGGCTGCCTTGCCACCGCGCCGTTCGACGATAAGCTGGCCGCCGCGCTCAAGGGCGCGACCGAATCCCGCCTGATGTTCGCCACCCTGGAAGGCAAGCCCATCGCGGTGGAAATGACCTTCAAGGGCTATAACGCCGCCGTCCGCGCCTGGCGCAGCGGCGACGCGAAACGCAAATCCTGGTTCTGGAGACTCTGGTCATGACGTTTTCACATTCCCTGATCGGCGCCGCGCTGGGCGTTCTGCTCGCCTCCGGCGCCGCACTGGCCCAGGATGCCGCCGCGCCTGCGGCTGCCCCGCCCCAGGGCCGTCCCGAGGTAAAGGCGGTCGGCGACTGGGTCGTGCGCTGTTTCCCGATTGCCAGCCCCAGCCCCTGCGACATCTACCAGGAATTGAACGATCAGCGCACACAGCAGCGCGTGCTGTCCTTCTCCATCGCCTATGTTCCCAGCCTGGACCGGCATGGCATCCAGATCACGGTGCCGCTGGAAGTCTCGATTCCGCGGGGACTTGTCATCGAAACCGACTCCTTCAAATCGGAAGCGATGAAGTACCGCATGTGCGATCGCACCGGCTGCTTTGTGCAGATGCCGATCGAAAATGCGGCGATCAACTCCATCGCCAAGTCGGGACCGGACGCCAAGGTCCGGATCTTCGCCGACAGCGGCAAGTCCTATGAGCTGAAATTCTCGCTCAAGGGTTTTTCCGCCGCTCATGACTCGATGGTCGAGCAGGCCAAGGCCAAGGCCAAGAACGTTCCGGTTCAGCCGGCCGCTCCCGCCGCGCCTGCGGCTACGCCGTAACATAGCGATTACATTGAATAGAAAGGCCGGCGCAAAACGCCGGCCTTTTTGTTTTTAGGCTTTGGCCGGTTTGAACCGCATCGCCACGCCATTCATGCAGTAACGCTTCCCCGTCGGCGGCGGACCATCGTCAAAGACATGTCCCAGATGGCCGCCACAGCGCCGGCAGTGCACTTCAATGCGCACCATGGCGAGTTTTCGGTCGGTGGAGGTGCCGATCGCGTTGGGCAAGGGGCGCCAGAAGCTGGGCCAGCCGGTATGGCTCTCATACTTGGTGCTTGAGGAATACAGGTCCAGCCCGCAACCGGCACAGGCGAAAACGCCGTCGCGCTTCTCATTGTTGAGCGGCGAGCTGTATGGACGCTCGGTGCCTTCGTGACGCAGCACGTCATAGGCGGCGGGCGACAGCAGCTTCTTCCATTCCGCGTCGCTCTTGGTCACTTCAAATCCGAAGGCCGGAATGCCGAACGCGGCGCTGCCCATCAGGCCGGCCAGGAATATGCGTCTGCGCATGTCTGTCTCCATCGGCGAAGTATACGACATTTAACCCGCGCCAGTTCATCGGGAACTTCGACCCCTGTTGATCATTATATCACGAGCGTTTCCCCAAAACCCCATTTCAGGAGCATTTATGGACAAGGACAGAGTTGAAGGTTCCGCAACCCAGGCCAAGGGTGCGGTCAAGGAAACGGTCGGCAAGCTGACCGGCGACGCCAAGCTGCAGGCGGAAGGCGCGGCGGACAAGGCGGCCGGCAAGGTGCAAAATGCCATCGGCGGCGCCAAGGATGCGGTGCGCGACGCGTTCAAGAATTAACCCAATCCCGTAACGCCGTTCGGCCAGCAAAAGCCCCATAGAGGCTTTTGCCATTTTGGCCTTACCCTGTTGGGTGCCGGGCTTTTTCGTTACACTGCGCGCTGCTTTCTTCCGACAGGGAATTTCCATGATCCGTTTTCTCGGCTGGGGCCGCTCCATCGTGATGTCGGTGGTCAACGGTATCGCGCGCGCCGTTGTCGTTCTGGTCCTGCTGCTGGTGGCATTGCTGGTCTTTTCCCTGGCCTGGGGCGATGGCCAGCCGCGCAACATGGTGCTGGCGCTGGATCTGCGCGAACCGATCGCCGATTCCGCCGCCTCGCCCGGGAGCGTCCTCACCCCCCGCCGGGTGACGGTCATGGAGGTGGTGCTGGGGCTGGAAACCGCCGGCCGCGACGGCCGCGTCAAGGGCATGGTGATTAAACTGGGCAATGGCGCGTTGTCCACCGCCGAGGGGCAGGAAATTGCTGCCGCCATCGAGCGGTTCCGCGCCAAGAACAAATTCGTCATCGCCCAGACCACGGCCTTCTTCGGTGCAGGCCTGGGCGACTATGTCGCCGCCAGCGCCGCCAATGAAATCTGGATGCAGCCAAAGAGCCCTTTCACGCCATCGGGTGCGGGCGGCGGCAACCTCTTCCTTCGCGGTGTGCTGGACAAGATCGAGGCCCAGCCTCAGATCGTGAAACGCGCCGAATACAAAAGTGCCGCCGACACCTTCATGGAAAAGCAGATGTCGGCCCCCGACCGCGAGCAGCTTACCGCGCTGATGCAATCGGTTTACGATTCCGCCGTCGGGCAAATGGCCAAGAACCGCAAGCTCAGCCGTGACAATGTCGTGGCGGCGCTGGAGGCGAGCCCGCAATTCGCCGAGGACGCGTTTCAAAAGAAACTGATCGACCGTATCGGCTATGACGATCAGGCGACCGCCGCCGCCAAAGCCCGCGCCGGCGCCGGGGTCAAGACGGTGAAGTTCATGACCTATGCGCGCGATGTCTCCAAGCCGCTGGGCAACGCCAATATCGCCATCGTGGAAGCGGCGGGCGAAATCCGCGATGGCACCGCCAAGAATTCGCTGCTGGGCGCCAGTGCCGGCATTGCCAGCGACGACCTGTCCGAGGCCATCCGGCAGGCGACGCGCGACAAGTCAATCAAGGCCATCGTGCTCAGGGTCGATTCGCCGGGTGGATCGGTCACCGCTTCGGACCAGATTCTGCATGCGGTGAAGGGCGCCCAGTCGGCGGGCAAGCCGGTGGTGGTGAGCATGGGCTCCGTGGTGGCTTCGGGCGGCTATTACATTTCCACCACAGCCAACAGGATCGTCGCCCAGCCCGGCACGATCACCGGCTCGATCGGCGTCCTCACCGGCAAGGTCTCGTTCAACAAGACCCTGGAACTGGTCGGCGCCAATGCCGAGCAGCTGGCGGTAGGCAGAAACACGCTGATGAACTCCCCATTGTCCCCCTATACGCCCGAGCAACTGGCAATTCTGAGCCGCCAGGCCGATGTGATCTATGAGGACTTCACCGCAAAGGTGGCGGCCGGCCGCAAGCTCTCTATCGAGAAGGTACGCGAAGTGGCCCGCGGCCGGGTCTGGTCCGGAACCGACGCCCAGACCCATGGCCTGGTTGACCGGCTGGGTGGCTTCTGGACGGCGGCGGGCGAGGCGGCCACCCTGGCCAAGGTTCCGGCCGGGGAAATGGCCTTCAAGATCTACCCCCGCCGAACCGGCCTTCTGGGGAGCCTGTCGCGCCTCATGGGGGACATGGATGCCAGTTTGGGCCTGCTGGGCCGAATCGAATCGCTCCTGAACCTCCCCGTCCTGCAGGCCCTGCTGGGCGGAATTTCAGAGCTGCCGGCAGGGGAAGCGGGCGGGGCGATCAGCCTTAAAGCGGCTGGACTGCCCAAACCGTGACAAACCGGGCATAATCGCGTTTCGCAATTGCAACGAAACTGCTTGTCCCAAGGGGTCATAAAATTATAATTTCAGCGTGCGGGGGCACGAAACCGGCGCAGGACACCCTTTGGTGAGCTGCCTGGTTTGGGGCATTTCCGACACTGTGACGCCTGCTGGAGACGAGCCATAGCCCCTGCTGCAAAACCCGCCGCTGTTGACGACCTACCGTTCGAGGGCGCGCTCAAGGAGCTTGAGGCCATCGTCTCCCGGCTGGAGCAGGGCGAAGTGGATCTTGAGGATTCCATCGCGCTTTACGAACGCGGCCAGTTGCTTAAGGCCCATTGTGAGAAGAAGCTTAAATCCGCCGAGGGCCGGCTGGAAAAGATCGTGATGGGTGCCGCTGGCCCCGAAATCGGCGAGACCATGGAAACCGCATGATCCTGCCTTGTGCCAATAAAGAGAATTACCGCCGATGAACATCCCGAACACCAAGACGCCGCTGCTGGACCAGGTGGACCTGCCGGAAGATCTGCGCAAGCTGGAAAAATGGCAGCTGCGCCAGTTCGCCGATGAGCTGCGCACCGACCTCATCGACATCGTCTCGGTCACCGGCGGCCATTTCGGTGCGGGGCTGGGCGTGGTCGAACTCACCACCGCCTTGCACTATGTGTTCAAGACGCCGGACGACCGCGTGATCTGGGATGTCGGCCACCAGGCCTATCCGCACAAGATCATCACCGGCCGCCGCAGCCGCATGCGCACCCTGCGCCAGGGCGGGGGGCTTTCCGGTTTCACCAAGCGCGCCGAGAGCGAATATGATCCGTTCGGCGCGGCGCATGCCTCGACCTCGATTTCCGCCGGTCTGGGCATGGCGGTGGCGCGCGACCTCAAGGGCGGCGACAACAATGTCATCGCGGTGATCGGCGACGGTTCGATGAGCGCTGGCATGGCCTATGAGGCGATGAACAATGCCGGCGCCCACAAGAACCGGCTGATCGTCATCCTGAACGACAATGACATGTCCATCGCCCCGCCGGTCGGCGCGATGAGCGCCTATCTGGCGCGCCTGGTGTCGTCGCGCCCCTATACCGGGCTGCGCAATGTCGCCAAGCGCCTGGCGCGCAAGATGCTGCCGCGCGCCCTGTTCAAGGTCGCCCAGCGCACCGAGGAATATGCCCGCGGTATGGCCATGGGCGGCACCCTGTTCGAGGAAATGGGCTTCTTCTATGTCGGCCCGATCGATGGCCACAATCTGGATCACCTGATCCCGGTGCTGGAGAATGTGCGCGACACCATGCGCGGCCCGGTGCTGGTGCATGTGGTGACCAAGAAGGGCCATGGCTATGCCCCGGCGGAAGCCGCGCCCGACAAGTATCACGCCGTCGCCAAGTTCAAGGTGCTGACGGGCGAGCAGGCGAAGTCCGCGCCCAAGGCGCCGCAATACCAGAAGGTGTTCGGTGAATCCCTGATCGCGGAAGCGAAAAAGGACGACCGCATCATCGCCATCACCGCCGCCATGCCGTCGGGCACCGGCATCGACCTTTTCGGCAAGGCCTTCCCGGAGCGTACCTTCGACGTCGGCATTGCCGAGCAGCATGGCGTGACTTTCGCGGCCGGCATGGCGACCGAAGGCATGAAGCCCTTCTGCGCCATCTATTCGACCTTCCTGCAGCGCGCCTATGACCAGGTGGTGCATGATGTGGCGATCCAGTCGCTGCCGGTGCGCTTTGCCATGGACCGTGCCGGCCTGGTGGGCGCCGATGGCTGCACCCATGCCGGTTCGTTCGATATCGCCTATCTGGCGACCCTGCCGAACTTCGTGATCATGGCGCCGTCGGACGAGGCCGAACTGACCCATATGGTCGCCACCGCCGCCCAGATCGACGACCGCCCCAGCGCCATCCGCTATCCGCGCGGCGAAGGCACGGGCGTGGCGCGTCCCGCCCAGGGCATCCCGCTGGAGATCGGCAAGGGCCGCATCGTCAAGGAAGGCGCCGGCATCGCCATTCTCAATTTCGGCACCCGCATGACCCAGGTGTTGCTGGCGGCCGAGCGCATGGCCGGTTACGGCCTGTCGCCCACCATTGCCGATGCCCGTTTCACCAAGCCGCTGGACACCGATCTGATCCGCCGCCTGGCCAAGGAGCATGAAGTTCTGATCACGATCGAAGAAGGCGCCTCGGGCGGCTTCGGCGCCCATGTCATGCACTTCCTGGCCCATGACGGCCTGCTCGACAAAGGCCTCAAGATCCGTCCCATGACGCTGCCGGATATCTTCCAGGACCATGACACGCCGGAAAAGATGTATGCCCAGGCCGGTCTGGATGCCGATGGCATCGTCAACACCGCGCTGCGGGCGCTGGGACGTGGTGAGGAAGCGGTTCTCGCCGCCGGGAAGCTGGCCTGAACCAAGTCTGCCGCCATTTCGGAACATGCGGCGGCTGCTCGCTGCAAGACCTGACGCCTGACGAGTATCGCGCCGGCAAGCGCGCCGCAGTCCAGCATGCGCTGATGCAGGCCGGCGTCAATGCCGAGGTGCTGGCGCCGATCATCGTGCCGCCCCAAAGCCGCCGTCGCGCGGTGTTCAAGGTTAAAAGCCTGGCAGAGGGCTTGCACATCGGCTTTCACGCCGCCCGATCTCATACCGTCATCGACATGCACCAGTGCGAGGTGCTGACGCCGGGGCTCTTTGCGTTGGTGGAAAAATTGCGGGTGGCGCTGGAAAAGCTGATGGGTGTGGGCGAGGCGGCCGAACTGCATGTCACCCAAACCGACACCGGCTTCGACGCCGGCTTTCGCTGGAAGCGCAAGCTGACGCCGGTCCTGACCGGTGAATTGTCGCGCGCGCTCTTGGGCCTTGGCATCGCGCGGCTTACCCTGAACGAGGAAATCGTGTTCGAGACCGCAGCCCCGCGCGTGTCGCTGGGCGGGGCGGCGGTGATCCTGCCGCCGCATGCCTTTCTGCAATCCACCAGCGAAGGTGAGAAAGCCCTGCAGGAGCAGGTGTTGAAGATTGTCGGCAAGGCCAAGTCTGTCGCCGATCTGTTCAGTGGCGTGGGCACCTTTGCCTTGCCGCTGGCCGCCAGGACCAAGGTCCATGCCGTGGAGCAGGACGGGCCCGCCTTGGCGGCGCTGGCCGAGGCCGCAAAAATGGTGGGCTTCAAGCCCGTAACCACCGAGAAGCGCGAACTGTTCAAACTGCCGCTGACGCCTGCGGAACTGAAGGGGTATGGCGCGGTGGTGCTGGATCCGCCCCGGGCCGGAGCCGAAGCCCAGGCCCGCCAATTGGCCAAATCCGCTGTTCCCATCGTTGCTTACGTCTCCTGCGACGCCGCCACCTTCGCCCGTGATGCCGCCATTATGGTTCAGGGCGGTTACCGGCTGGGGCCCGTGACCCCGATAGACCAATTCCTCTGGTCGTCGCATATTGAACTGGTTGCCGCATTTGTCAGGGACAAGGGATGAGACGCCTGCTGGTTCTGTTGGGTTTCCTGCTGCTGCCACTTGCGGCACAGGCGCAGGCTGTGGACTTTTCCAGGTGGGCGGTGCTGGTCGTGGCCGGCGACAACCGGGCCTCCGAGAATGGTGGCCCCACCAAGGTGTTCGACAATGCCCGCAAGGAACTGGTGAAGGTTTTCACCGGCCTGGGCTTTTCGCCCGCCAACATCGAACAGTTCGCGGTCAATCAGGATGACAAAGCCCGTCCGGCCGAAATCGGCTCCATCGCCGGGGCGTTGTGGGACCTGTCTGCCCGCGCCCCCGCCGGATGCCTGATCTACTTCACCTCGCACGGCACGCCCGATGGCATTGGCGTGGGCAGCGCCGTGGTTTCGCCGGACAAGATGGCCGCCATGGTCAACAACAGCTGCGGCAGCAAGCCGGCGGTGATTGTGCTGTCGGCCTGCTATTCGGGCACCTTCGTGCCAGCGCTGGCGCGCGACAGCCGCATCATCATCACCGCGGCGCGGCCGGACCGCACCAGCTTCGGTTGCGGCGAACTCGATCAGTTCTCCTATTTTGACGACTGCTTTCTGCGGGCGGTTCCAAAGGCGGAAGACTTTGCCGGACTGGGCGGGCTGGTGCAGCAATGCGTGGCGTTCCGCGAAAAGCAGATGAAGGCCGAGCCGCCTTCCGAGCCGCAGGTCAGTATCGGGCCGAAAGTGGCGTTTACGCTGCGGTGGAAATAAGCAGCGCTCGTCGCCAAACAGCAACAATTCGGGGATGGTCATGAAAAATCAGGCGGCAGGGATCGTGGCTTTGGCCGGCATTGGCCTGCTCAGCGGGGCGGCGGCGCAGCCAACCGTAACCGACTGGAAAGACTGGGGCGGCACCGGCGCACGCATGAACTATTCGTCCCTGAACCAGATCACCGCCGCCAATGTCGCCGATCTGAAGCCGGTCTGGGTCTGGGACAGCGGCAAGTTCGGCCGCACCTGGCAGACCAGGCCGCTGATGATCGGCGGGCTTCTCTATTTCACCGAAAGCCAGTCGGGCGACATCATCGCCATGGAGCCGGAGTCCGGCAAGCTCGTCTGGCGGACCAAGCCGCCCGTCACGGTGGGCGCGGGCGTTAACCGCCGCGCCTTGGCCTATTGGGCCGGCGACGGCGCCATGAAGCCACGTATCGTGGCGATCTGGGGGCATGTGATGTACGGCTTCGATCTGAAGACCGGCCATCCGTCTTCCGACTGGCCGGCCACGGGCCTGGATATCGGCCTGCCCAATCCGGCCGAAGGCGGAAAGATCGGCGGCGGCGTCCAGTCCAACGCGCCCCCCATCATCTACAAGAACCTGATCATCACCATGGGCGCCACCGGCTTCCTGCCGCCGCCGGCCCAGCCTGCCGATCCCCATGCCAATGATTTGCGCACCGGCAAGCTGGTCTGGACCGCGCGCATGATTCCAGCGGCGAACGAAGCGGGCGGCGACAGCTGGGGCCCCGAGACGCAGAATGTGGTGAGCATGGGCGGCTGGGGGCATATGGCGCTGGATGAAGCCAGCGGCACGGTATATGTCCCCACCGATTCCCCGAGTCCCGATTATGTCGGCATCTGGCGCCCGGGCGATAATGCCGGTTCCAGCTCGACTGTCGCGATTGATGTTGCGACCGGCAAGGTAAGGTGGCGCTTCCAGGAACATCATCACGGCATCTTCGACCTGGATACCAACGCCGCACCCGCGCCACTGACGGTCACCATGGATGGCAAGCGCGTTAAAGTGGTGGTGCAGCCCACCAAGCAGGCGATGATCTGGATCCTAGATGCGGCGACGGGCAAGCCGATCCATCCCTGGGAAGAGCGGCCGGTGGCGCAGAGCCAGATTCCGGTTGAAAAATCATCGCCAACCCAGCCTTTCACGATCCTGCCGCCGCCGCTGATCCCCGCGACGGTGAAGCGCGATCAGCTCAGCCAGCTTTCGTCCCAGGCCAATGAAGAATGCAAGGCGCTGTTCGACGAGCGCAAGCTTTCCGATGTCGGGCCTTTCTCGGTCCCTGTCGGGGGTGGGGCGTGGGCGCTCAACAGCATCGGCGCCATCGGCGGCATGGATTGGGGCGGCGTCTCGATCGATCCGCAGCGCGGACTCGCCTTCGCCAATGTCACCAATATGCCCACCATGATTACGGTGACCCCGACATCGAGCGGCGTGAAGGGCAATGGCGGACTTCACTCCAATGTCGGCAATGTCCGGTTTCACGACAAGGGGGGCCGCAGCTGCAATGGCGGCAAGCAGGGCGAGCTGGTCGCGGTCAATCTGGGAACGGGCCAGATCGTTTGGCGCGTGCCGCTGGGCTCGCTGGAAGACGAGTATGGCCCTGGCGCGAGGGACATGGGTGCGGCCAGCATCGCCGCCACTTTGGCGACGCGCGGCGGCGTTATCTTCGCAGCGCCGTCCGATGACCATTTCTACGCCCATGACGCGCGTACCGGCCGGCAGTTGTGGAAAATGAAGATGCCGGCGTCTTCCGATGCGGGGCCGATGACCTATATGGGCAAGGATGGCCGCCAGTATGTGATCATCGCCGCAGGCGGGCCGGGCAATGCGCGCCGTCCTTCGCCGCGGGAAAATTCGGTCTATCGTCAGGTCCTGATCGCTTTTGCGCTGCCCAAACCGGGAGACAAGGCGGTGGACATCACCGGGCTCTATCCCGCCCGCACGCAGGGACCGGGGCCCTGGCCGCCGCAGTAAGAGGTTTTTCTTAGCCGACCTGTCCGCGATGGCGCAGTGCCTGATCGACCAGCACGCAGGCCATCATCGCTTCGCCCACCGGCACGGCGCGAATGCCGACGCAGGGGTCGTGGCGGCCCTTGGTGATGATGTCGGTCTCGGCGCCGGATTTCTCGATGGTCTTGCGTGGGCTTAGGATCGATGACGTCGGCTTGACCGCGAACCGCGCCACGATGGGCTGGCCGGTGGATATGCCGCCCAGGATGCCGCCGGCATGGTTGGCCAGGAATTCCGGCTTGCCGTCCTTGCCCATCCGCATTTCGTCGGCATTTTCCTCGCCGGTCATGGCGGCGGTGGCGAAGCCGTCGCCGATCTCCACGCCCTTGACCGCGTTGATGCTCATCAGGGCGCTGGCCAGTTCATTGTCCAACTTGGCATAGACCGGCGCGCCCAG
>JBEGVG010000089.1:0-11213 GCA_041178445.1 Pseudomonadota bacterium
AGAATCCCTCGCTGATGGTGCTCAAGCATGAAGACTGGCCGGGTCTGGAAAAAATCAGCACCCTCAGGGGCTATGAAAAAGACGGCTCGATGCGTCACATCTCGATCCTGGTGGGCAATAACGGCTTGTTCCTGGACTTTGAACTGGATCGCGGCGTGGACGGCGCAAATACCGGCTATGCCTTTCCCGACATGTTGGTGGAATGCGTAAGGCTGGCGGGGCAGGGCCGGCGCGATGCCGCCCATGACCTGTTCGATGCCCATCTGCCGCTGCTGCGCTATGAACAGCAGGCGGGTGTCGGGCTGGCGGTGCGCAAATACATCCTCAAGCGCCGTGGCATTCTGGCATCGGACGCCCTGCGCAAACCCTTTACCGCGCTGACCGCGACGGGCCGCGCCGAAGTGGACTATTTGCTGAACCGGCTGGCGCTGCGCGATGCGCGGGCCAGATGCGAAGGAATGCCGGCATGACGATGCGCGCCAGAACAATTCTGCTCTTGACCATGGGCCTGGTGATGGCCGGGTTCCAGGGCGCCCGGGCCCAGGACGAAGCACTCAATCTGAAGGGCGCCATCGACTTTCACGTCCATCAGGGCCCCGACAGCGTCCCGCGCGCCATCGATGCCGACGATCTGGCGCGCTTGAGCAAATCCATGGGCATGCGCGGCATGGTGATGAAGAACCATTGGCAGCCCACCGCGTCGCTGGCCTATCTGATGCGGAAACAGGTGCCGGACTTCGAGATCTTCGGCGGCGTCACCCAGAACATCGCGCTGGGCGGCATCAACCTGGAAGCGGCCCGGCGCATGGTCGCCACCCAGGGCGGCTATGGCCGGGTGATATGGCTTCCCACCTTTGATAATAACACGCCTGCCAAACGGGCCTCAAACCAGCCATCCGTGCCGATCTCCAAAGACGGCAAGCTGCTGCCCAGTGTGCTGGAGCTGATCGCCTGGATCGGGACCCAGCCGGGGCTGGTGCTGCAAACCGGCCATGCCACGCCCCAAGAGGGCCTCATGATCATCCGCGAAGCCAAGGCCCGCGGCGTCCGGCACATCGTGGTCACCCATGCCCCCGCCCTGGGCTGGACCGTCGAACAGATGCGCCAGGCCGGGGCCGAGGGTGCCTATCTGGAATTCGCCTATCTCTCCACGTTTGGCAGCCGGCAGGCCGAAATGCTGAAAAGCTATGCCGACACGATCCGCGCTGTCGGCCCCAGACACTGCATTATGTCCACCGATCTGGGGGGCGTGCCGCCGGGCACCAGCTATCCGCTGGAGCCCCATGGCTTCCTGGAGTTCATGCGGGCGATGCACAAGGAAGGCATCCCGGTCGCCGACATCAATCTGATGACCAAGACCAACCCCGCCCTGGCGCTGGGTTTGCCCCCACCCTGATTCGCGCAAGGCCGGAAACATAGTATTTTTTGATTCGCGCCGGTCTGAGCCTTCATTGTGTCAAAGGCGCCTGGAGCTTCCTTGCGATCGTTGCGGTTTTCCTTCTGGGCTTTTGTCCTTTCGCCGCTATTGGCGGGCGCCCCTGTCTGCGCCCAGACCGAGATTGGGTCCGGTGGCTGGGAGACGGCAACGCCTGCGAACGCGCCGCCGCAAGCCGTCCCTTCCGTGCCGCGTCCCATCCCCGTCCAGGTCGCGCCGCTCACAGGTCCCGCCCCGCAGGGCTGGGCCACCGCCCCTTCTGCCAGCGCACCGGCGCCAGACGCTGCTCCCGCTTTGCGTGCCGCGACCGAGGCGGTTGGTGCGCCTGCCACGCTCGCGCCGACACCGGTCGCGCCGGTTGCTTCCGCGCCAGCCACATCCGTGCCGATCAGTGCCGCACCGTCCGCGCCGTTGCCCGTTGCGCCCGCGATGCGCGCGCCGCTGGGCAAGACCTATGGGCCACAGCGCCTGGCTTTTCCCGACGGCGTAGCCGCGCAGTTCGATGTGACCTATCAGATCCTGCAGGGCTTTCGCCCGCTGACGCTGGACCTCTATCAGCCGCGGCCGCGCGGTTATCCCTTGCCGCTGCTGGTGTTTGTCCATGGCGGCACCGACACCCGCCACGCCGCGGCGATCGAGGATTTTCCGGCCGCGCTCGCCGATCTGGCGGCGCAGGGCTATGTGGTCGCCAGCGTGAATTACCGCCTGTCGGGCGAGGCGCGTTTTCCCGCCGCGTTGCAGGACGTGAAATCGGCGATCCGCTGGCTGCGCGCCCGCGGCAACGAATACAATATCGACACCACCCGCGTCGCGGTGTGGGGTTTCTCCGGCGGGGCCCATCTGGCGGCGCTGGCGCGCCCGGGCCGAAGCGCTGAAGGTGACGCCTTTTCTGGTCTGTCTGACGATATTTTCCCTGGCCATGGCGCGCTGGTCGGGGATGGAGCGCTTTGCCGTCCGGGTGCTGGGCGACAAGCGCACCTCGGTCGATCTGGCCAACACCGTGGGCCTGATGTTCTGCGCCGATGCGGTCGAGATCCACGCGCCGGCCACACAGGCGTTCGAGAAAACCCTGCGCGGCATCATGGCGTCCTATGATGCATCCTTGGCCTTGTGCATCCCGGCCCTGCATTTCTGGGCGCCGCATTGCGTGCGGCCCGGCATAGAAGTGCGCGATTTCCCCAACAGAATTCCGGCGGTGTTCAATTACTATTCCGTCGGCACGGCGCGCGAAAAGGCCGAAAAAAAGACAGACCAGAACAGGACGGCGCAATGGCCGCCGCAAATCGTCAAGCTCGATCAGGTCTGGCCGCGCCGCAGTTCGCCGATCTTCCTGCACCTGATCGACACTGGCGATGAACTGAATGCTTCGCTGCATTTCTACCAGGATGTGGTCAGCGAGAAGGATCAGGACTCCTTTGTCGCCCGGCTGTTCCAGACCCTCGGCGAAACGGTCGGCATTTGAGGACCGAGACGCAAAGCCTGGTGTCGCGCCTTCTGGCGCCGGGCATGGCGGGCAGCGAGATCGGCGATGTGGGGCAGCCGGTGACGATTGCGCCCGCCGAAGCGATGTTGGTGGCGAAAGCTGCCGAAAAGCGCCGCCGCGATTTCGCCCTGGGGCGTTGCTGTGCCCATGCGGCGCTGGCCGAGCTTGTCGGCGACAGTGACGTGATCGGGCAAAGCAAGGATGGCGCGCCGCACTGGCCCGAGAAATTTTGCGGCAGCATCACCCACACCGCTGGCTATGCGGCGGCACTGGCGGCGCGGCGCGCCGCTTTTCTCAGCCTGGGGCTGGATGCCGAACGGCTGGGCGGGGTCACGGCCAAACTGTGGCCCAGACTGTTTGATGCCGGGGAATGCGCCATGCTGACAACGCTGACGCCGGATCAGCAAATGCGCGCCGCCACCATTCTGTTCAGTGCCAAGGAAGCCAGCTTCAAGGCCTGGAGTCCGCTGGGCGCCAAGGCGCTTTCCTTCCGGGACATTCACATCGAGTTGGATGATCAAGATGGCTTCGACGCCATCTCGTCGGCGGGTGCGTTGCAGGGGCGGTTCGCGGTGTGCGGCGATCTGGTTCTCACAGCGGCTTTTATACCGGCGCGCTAAAGCGGATTGCGCTTTCATGCTTCGACAAGCTCAGCATGAGGAGTTAATCAATTCCTCACCCTGAGCTTGTCGAAGGGTGAGGAGAAACGAAGCTTTTGAACGTGCTTTTTCCTAGATCTTGCCCCATTCCTCGCTCGGGGCGGTGAGGGATTCCACATGTTCGGCAAAAGCCGCGAGGGTGGGAAATTCGAACAGGTCCGACAGTTTCAGCTCGTCGCCCAGATCCATCTTTTCCTGAATCGCCGCAATCAGCTTGACGCCCAGAAGGGAATGCCCGCCCAGCGCGAAGAAATTGTCGTCCGGGCCCACCTGCTTGACGCCCAGGACCTGCGCCCAGATCGCGGCCAGCTGCTTTTGTGTCTCTTCGCCCGTCATTGTCTCTCCTGCTTTGCATCAGCTTATCGCATCAGCGCGGCAGAACGAAAAGACGGGCCACACGGGCCCGCCTTTTGCGTTTCAAAGGAACTACGGCTTCTTGGCGGCGGTGAACTCGATTTCGATCAGCGTGCCTGGCACGACCAGCGAATGGATGTGGACGGTGGCGCGGGCCGGCTTGTTGGGCTGGGCGGCGGTGCCGAATTCGGTCGCCCAGACCTTGTTCATTTTCGCGGGGCTCGCCTTGGGGTCCAGGAAGACATGGGCGGCAACCACATCGCCATAGCCGATGCCGAGCTTGTCCATCACCGCCTTCAGGTTGTTCAGGGTCGAGCGGGTCTGCTGTGCGGTATCGCCATACTCGGCCGGCTGGCCATTGGCGGCCGGCTTGATCGGCGAGGGCAGGGCGCCCGAAAGATAATAGGTCGTAAAGCCGGGCGGCACGACGGTGGCATCGGCGATGGCCGGCATCGGACTGGAACGGTTGAGGCGCTGGATCTCCTGCGCCGAGACAGCGGTGGCGGCGGCGCACAGAACGGCGCCCGCGAGCGATCCCAGCAGGGCGGATTTGCACAAGGTCTTCATGTTTTTCCTCTTGATCGGGTGAAGGGCCAGCACGGGACGTGCCCGAAGCCATGTTAGCAGCAGCGCCGGAGAAAGGGGCGGGGTGGCCGGTCATTCGATGCTAAAAGGATGCATGGACAACGGCTTCACTCACCGCCTCGCCGTACCGGCGGACATGCCGGCGCTGGAGCAGTTGATGCAGGGCGCGATCCGTCAATTGCTGCCGCAGTTTCTTCCGCCGGAGAAAGTGGAAGCGTCTTTTGCGGTGATGGAGCTGGATACCCAGCTGATCGAAGATCGCACCTATTTCGTCCTGGAGGCGGATGGCCAGATCGCCGGCTGTGGCGGCTGGAGCCGCAGGGCGACCCTGTTCGGCCACAACCAGACCGGCGGCCGCGATGCGCGGCTGCTCGATCCCGCCACGGAAGCCGCGCGGGTGCGTGCCATGTACACCGCCCCCCGCTTTGCCCGCCGCGGCGTGGGCCGCCGCATCCTGGCGCTTTGCGAGGCGGCGGCGCTCAGCGAAGGCTTTAGCCGCACCGAACTGGGTGCCACCGCCTGCGGCGAACCGCTTTACCGCGCCTGTGGCTATACCGAGATCGAGCGCATGGAGGTGCCGACGCCCGGTGGCGCCACCGTTTCGATCACCCGCATGGGAAAAGTGCTGACCTGGGCATAGCGCGCCCGTCTGTTCAGCGCGGCAGGGCCGTGGCACGCTTCCATCCGTCGATGCCGGTCAGGACCCTCATGTTGCGCCGCCCATTGCTGTTTTCCGCCCTGCTCGCCCTTTGCCTTCCGGCCTGGGCCGCCGATCCCGCCACGCAATGGTGGGCCGATGTCAGCGCCCTGGCGCATGACGATATGAAGGGCCGGCTGACCGGAACGGCCGATTATCTGCGCGCCGCCGATTACGTCATCAGCCGGCTCAAGGCCGAAGGCATCAAGCCCGCCGGGACCAAAGGCTATCTGCAACCGGTATCGCTGGAGCAGCAGGTGGTGGATCAGGCCGCCAGCCGCGCCGATCTGGTTGCCGCCAATGGCGCGGTCGTGCCGCTGAAGGTCGGCGACGATATCCTGTTTTCGGCGGGCGGCGGACCGCGCCCGGCTCAGGTCGATGCGCCATTGGTGTTCATCGGCTATGGCCTGCACCTGCCCAAACAGGGTCATGACGATTTCGCCGGCCAGGACCTCAAGGGCAAGATCGTGGTGGTGCTGAGCGGCGGCCCCGCCGATATCTCCGGCGCCATCAAGTCCAATGCCCGTTTCGAGCGCAGCGAAGCGCTCTCGAAGATGGGCGCGGTGGGTGTCATCAGCCTGACCACGCCCAAACAGGTGGAAATCCTGTGGGAGCGCCAGAAGCTGCTGGTGCGTCAGCCCGGCATGTATCTGGCGGACGCGGCCCTGCGCGACATCAAGGGGCCCTTCTTTGGGGCCACGGTCGATCCAGCTCAGGCCGAGCGGCTGTTGCAGGGCAGCGGCCACAGCTTTGCCAGCCTCGCCGCCCTGGCCGACGCCTCCAAGCCCTTGCCGCGCTTTGCAATGCCGCTGCGTTTCAAGGCCAGCATCGCGGCGACGCGCAGCCGACTGTCTTCGCCCAATATCGTCGCGGTGCTGGAAGGCAGCGACCCTAAGCTGAAGTCGCAATACATCACTCTGTCGGCGCATCTGGATCATCTGGGCGTCGGCGCCGCGATCAAGGGCGATACGATCTATAATGGCGCGATGGACAATGCGACCGGCGTTGCCTCGGTGCTGGATATCGCCCGCCGGCTCAAAAGCGGTCCAGCGCCCAAACGCTCCGTCCTGTTCCTGTTCTTCACCGCCGAGGAAAAAGGCCTTTTGGGCTCCAGCTATTTCGCCCGGCGGCCCACCGCCCCCAAGGCGAGCATCGTGGCGAACATGAATTTGGACATGGCGCTGCCGCTCTGGCCGCTCAAAAGCGTGTTTTCGCCCGGCCAGGAAGAAAGCAGCTTGGGCGAGGATATGCGCGCCGTTGCCAGCACGATGGGAATCGCAGTGACAACCGATCCGATGCCGGACCGCAATTCCTTCACCCGCGCCGACCAGTACAGTTTTGTGCGCGAGGGCATTCCGGCGCTGTTCTTCAAGTTCGGTTTCGAACGTGACACGCCGGAAGCGAAAATCGAGCGGGACTGGCGCGCCAACCAGTATCATTCGCCCTCCGATGATCTGGACCAGCCGATCCTGAAGAACGAGGCGGTGAAGCTGAATGCGCTGGCGGCGGGGATCATCCGGCGCGTCGCGGATGCACAAGGCAAGCCGCAATGGGTGCCGGGCAGCATTTTCGCCAAGGACTTGCCTGCCCCCGGAAAAGCGAAATGAAGCGTATCTGGCTGGTGCTGCTGGGACTGGTGATGGGATGCGGCATGGCGATGGCCGCGCCGGTCAAGGTGATAATCCTGGACGGTCAGAGCGGCGGGACCTATCACGACTGGAAGCTCACCAGCCAGATCATGAAGCGCCAACTGGAAGAAGCCGGCCTGTTCGAGGTGGCGGTGGTGACCGCGCCGCCGGCGGACGCCGACTTCAGCAGTTTCCGGCCGGACTTCGCCAAGTATCAGCTGGTGGTGTCGAATTATGACGCGCCCGACTGGCCGGCCTTCAACGAAATGATCGGTGTGGGCGGCTGGCGCGGCCGCGACGCGCCGGCTGGGCCCAAATGGTATTACAAGGACGGCCAGCTGGACTCCGATCCCGGTCCCGATCCCGCCGGCATGCATGGCCTGCGCACGCCGTTCCGGGTGACGGCGCGCGCGCCGCAACATCCCATCCTGCGCGGTCTGCCGCCGGAATGGATGCACCATACCGACGAACTTTACACCCGCCTGCGGGGTCCGGGAAAAAACATGACGGTGCTGGCCACGGCCTATGCCGATCCGGCCAATCGCGGTACCGGCTTTGACGAACCCATGCTGATGGCTCTGACCTTCGGCAAGGGGCGCATCTTCGACACCACCCTGGGCCATGACGCCACGGCCCTCTCCTGCGTTGGCTTCATCACCACCTTCCAGCGCGGTGCCGAATGGGCGGCGACCGGGCGCGTCACCCAGAAGGCCCCCAAGAACTTCCCCACCTCGGACAGTGTCAGCTACCGCCCCGATCTGGCGGCAATGGACCCGGCGGTCGCCGGCGGAGTGCCGGCCACGTCGCGCGCCCCCGCCAAGTGAGTTAGCATCCCGACAAAAGGGGAGGGGCGCATGAAGACCCGCATTGCCATTCTGGCCCTGGTGGTGCTGGCCGCGCCTGTGGCGGCCCAGCCGGAACGGCCTGCCGCCACAGGCACTGGCGATTGCGCGCCGTCCATGGGCCTCAATTTCGTCTGTGGCCTGAACCAGCCGGAAGACCTGCTGCAAATCGGAACCAGCAAATGGCTGGTCGCCAGCGGCATGGGCAGGGGCGGCGGCATCAGCCTGATCGACACGGCGGCCAAGACCGCGCGCCGGCTTTACACCGGCCAGTTGAGGCCCGACCGCAAGCTTTATCCTCACTGCGCCGCGCCCGATGTCGCGGTGATGGATACCCATGGCCTGGCCTTGCGGGCGCGTCCCATCACCGGGCTCTACAATCTCTATGCCGTCACCCATGGCCCGTTCGAGAGCATCCAGGTCTTTGCCCTGGATGCGCGCAGGGACGAACCCTCGCTCACCTGGACCGGCTGCGTGAAGCTGCCCGCCGACTACCGCACCAACAGCGTCGCTGCCACCAGCGATGGCACCATCCTGGCCAATGTCCAGATGAAGGGCGCCACGACCAATGTGGACTTCATCAATGGCCGCATAGCCGGCGGGGTCTATGAATGGAAACCGGCGGACAAGGTGTGGCGCCTGTTGCCGGGCACGGAACTCGCCGGCAACAACGGCATCGAGCTGTCCAAGGACGAACGCGAATTCTATATCGCGGTGTCCGGCACCCAGACGGTGGTGGTTTATTCCCGCGCCGACACGTCAAAGCCGCTGCGCCAGGTGCGCACGCCATGGTTCAATCTCGACAATATCCATTGGAGTGGAGATCGGCTGATCGCGGCGGGCATGATGTTCGACGAACCGGCCTGCGGCGGGACCCGCAAGCAGATCCTGGACAATAAGGGCAACCTGAATTGTCATCGCGGCTGGGTGGCGGCCGAACTCGATCCCGTCAGCATGCAATGGACCATACTGGCCTATGGCGAACCCAATCCGGCCTTCGGCGGCATCGCCAC
This sequence comes from Pseudomonadota bacterium, assembly GCA_041178445.1. Lineage (GTDB taxonomy): Bacteria > Pseudomonadota > Alphaproteobacteria > Micropepsales > Micropepsaceae > Rhizomicrobium. The sequence goes on from JBEGVG010000089.1 coordinate 8,697, forward strand.
CGCGCTGGTGATGGGTTCGTACTAGATGGACCGCGCCGCTTACCGGGGCCTGCCGGGCGTCAACTGAGCCGGGCGGCGCCCATCTTGGCCGCCAGCAGATAGGCCTGGGTCATGGCTTCGGCATTGGCCTTGCCCTGACCCACAATGTCGAACGCCGTGCCATGCGCCGGGGTGGTGATCGGGGCGGGAAGGCCGCCCTGCACCGTGACGCCGCGTTCAAAGCCCATCAGCTTGACCGCAACCTGGCCCTGGTCGTGATACATGGTGACGATGGAATCCAGCACCCCGTCCCGCGCTTTGAGGAAAATGGTGTCGGCGGGATAGGGCCCCTGGATCGGCAGGCCTTCCGCGTTCAATTCCCGCGCGGCGGGTTCGATGATGTCGATTTCTTCCCGGCCGCAGGTGCCGCCATCGCCGCCATGGGGATTGAGCGCCGCCACCGCCACGCGCGGCTCGGCGAAACCCGCTGTCTTCAGTGTCTTGTAGGTCAGCCGCGCCGCCGCCTTGATGCGGTCCTTGGTGACATATTTGGGAATGTCGGCCAGCGGGATATGGCTGGAAATGCGCGAGGTCCACAGCGTACCCAGCGTGTTGAACTCGCAGAAATAGTCCGTCACGCCGAAATAATCGGCGAAGAAGTGCAGCTCATCTTCAAAGTCCATGCCGCCTTTCTTCATCGCCTGCTTGTTGAGCGGCGCGAAGCAGATGGCGTCGGCATCGCCGCGCTGCACTGCGTCCAGGCAGGCGGTCAGCGCCAGCCGCGCGCCACGCCCTGCGGCGGGCGTCATCTGACCCGGGACGATGTCGCCTTGCGACACGGTTTCGGTCTGCAGAAACAACGGCGTGCCGTCACCGCCCCGCACATCCTTCCAGTCATGGATCACTTTGATGGGAGAGGTTATGCCGGCGACGCGCTGTCCGTCGGCCCAGACCCAGGCATCGCCCACCAGCACGACCTGCGCGACATTCTGTATCTCCGGCCGGGCCAGCAGCTTGGCCACCAGTTCCGGCCCGATGCCGCAGGCATCGCCGAAGGTCACGGCAACAACGGGCTTTCTCATGGCTTCATGGGGAGGGTTGCGAGATAGGCAGTGATAGCGATCATGTCTGCTCCGGAAAGTTTCATCGCCGCCGGTTTCATCATCGCCGCCATGGGGCTGCGCCGTGCGCCGGTTTGGAAATCATACAGTTGCCGCGCGGCATAGCTGGGCGAACGCCCCGCTATGCCGGGAATGATCCCGCGACCTTCCAGCTTATCACCGTGGCACATGGTGCAGCGGGCGGCCAGTATCCGGCCCTTCGCCACCGCGCCGACCGGTACATACGCGATGAAATTGGCGCGGGGATCGCGCAACTGTTCGCGCTCCACATCTTCCGGCATCTCAATGATGCGGTCTGCGATGGGCTCGCGCGGTGCCCCTTCCACCGGCAGCCACATGCCATCCTGACTGCGCAATTTGGGCACCGTGTCGGTCTCCACCACCTTGATCGGCACGGTCGGCGGCAAGGACGCATAATAGGCGGCGGTTTCGGCGATCTCGGCCTCCGTCATCGCCTTGGCGTAAAAAATCATCTGCTGGGCATTGCGTTTGCGCGGCTCGGAACTGGTGCGCAACCCGTTCTTCATGTCCCGCATCTGGCGGGCCAGATACTCGGCATTGAGGCCGGCCAGGCCGGCATTCTGCGGCCGGCCCTTGCCATTGGGATAATGGCAGGAGGCGCAAGCGGTGATGGCCCGCTTGGGATCGCCGCTTCCCACCAGGGCAGGCATGGCGGGATGATCGCCCGGATACCAGTCGGCCGGCGGCTTCAGCCCCGCGCCGCTGATCTGGCTGCGGGTGAACTTTCCTTGGGAGCCGGGCAGGGTGAAGACGGTGCCATCGTCCTTGGGCGCGGTGGCTGTGTTCTGGGGCGTCGGTACGGCATAGGCCCAGTCGGGATAGCTCGGCGCCTGCGCCCAGGCGGCGGCGCTCCCCAGCAAAGCCAATGCAAAACCCAGGCGCTTTTTCATGCGGGAACACTAACCCAGGCGCGGCTTTTGTGACTGGCGAGTTCCGCGTCCAGGATTTTCATTTGCCTGAGGCCGTCGGCCAGGACCGGATAGTCCGGCGTCAGCGAGGCATCGGCGATGGAAGCATAGAAGCGCCGGAACAGTTGTTTGAAAGTGTCGGGATAACCTTCAGCATGGCCGCCGGGATAATCGGCGAAACCGCGCGCCTTCTCATCCAGCAGCGACGGGTCTTTGAGCAGAATCTGGTTGGGGGCATCGCGGTGCCCCAGCCACAATTCCTCGGGACGTTCCTGGCGCCAGGAAGCGCCACCCTTGGTGCCGTAAATCTCCAGCACCAGCCCGTTCTTGCGCCCCGCCGAAACCTGGCTGGCGGTCATGGTGCCGCGCGCTTTGCCCATGCGGAACAGGGTGGCGCCGAAATCCTCGGTCACCACCTTGGTGTCCACGGTCTCGCCCGCAGCTCCCATCTTCCCCGAGAAGCTTTCACCGCCGCCTTTCGGCTGTTT
>JBEGVG010000090.1:0-9109 GCA_041178445.1 Pseudomonadota bacterium
AAAGGAGGCGGCGAGACATGGCAAAGAAAGTAACCGGTTACATTAAACTGCAGGTGCCCGCGGGCGCGGCTAATCCTTCGCCGCCCATCGGTCCGGCGCTGGGTCAGCGCGGCCTGAACATCATGGAGTTCTGCAAGGCGTTCAACGCCAAGACGCAGGACCAGGAAAAGAACATGCCGATCCCGGTGACCATCACCGTGTTCTCGGACAAGTCCTTCACCTTCGAGATGAAGACCGCTCCGGCGTCCTACTTCCTCAAGAAGGCCGCGAAGCTGACCTCGGGCTCCAAGTCGCCCGGCATTACCAGCGCCGGCAGCGTGACCCGCGCCCAGGTGCGCGAAATCGCCGAGGCCAAGTTCAAGGACCTCAACGCCAACGATATTGATAACGCGATGCTGCTGATCGAGGGCTCCGCCCGCTCGATGGGCATCACGGTGAGGGACTAACCGCCATGACCTCCAAGCGTTTCAAGAAGGCCTCTGAAGGCGTTGACCCCAACAAGGCTTACTCGGTCGAAGAGGCCGTGAAGCTGGTGAAGTCGCGCGCCACCGCCAAGTTCGATGAAACCATCGAAATCTCGCTCAATCTGGGCGTCGATCCCAAGCATGCGGACCAGATGGTGCGCGGCGTGGTTTCGCTTCCCTCGGGCAGCGGACGCACTATGCGCGTCGCGGTGTTCGCCAAGGGCGCCAAGGCTGAAGAAGCCAAGAAGGCGGGCGCCGATCTGGTGGGCGCCGAAGATCTGGCCGCGGACGTCACCGCCGGCAAGATCGACTTCGACCGCTGCATCGCGACCCCGGACATGATGGGTGTCGTGGGCCGTCTCGGCAAGGTTCTGGGTCCGCGCAATCTGATGCCCAACCCCAAGGTCGGCACTGTCACCATGGACGTCACCCAGGCGGTGAAAGACGCCAAGGGCGGCGCGGTGGAATTCCGTGTCGAAAAAGCGGGCATCGTGCAGGCCGGCGTCGGCAAGGCGAGCTTCACCGAAGACGCCATCACCGCCAACGTGAAGGCTGTCATCGACGCCGTCATCAAGGCCAAGCCGTCGGGCGCCAAGGGCAACTATATGAAGAAAATTTCCATCTCTTCGACCATGGGTCCGGGCGTGAAGATCGCCCTGGCTTCGGTCGGCGCGGGTGGTGCGGCAGCGTAGTTTTTTGGTGTTCGCCCCATGCGGGGCGGGCGCCGTAATAAATTCCGGCGGACGATCGCTGGAACTGTCCGAGACTGCTGGAGACCGACAGGGCGAGAGCCAAGGGGGTCTTAAAATTCCAGCATAGACAGGGAATGAACCGGATTTGCGAGGCAACTCGCCTTTTCGGGTTTGGACCCTGGGGCAGCGTAAAGAGCAACAGGGTGAGATGCGGATCGTCCCGCATCCCACGTTAGGAGAGCAAAGTGGAAAAAGCCAAAAAGGCGGAAGTCGTTGAAGACCTGAGTGGGGTCTTCTCCAAAGCCGGCTCTGTGGTTGTCGCCCACTATTCCGGCATGACGGTTGCCCAGATGGCCGACCTTCGTTCGCGCATGGGCGCGGCGGGGGCTTCGTTCCGTGTGGCCAAGAACCGTCTGGCGGTGCGCGCTCTGAAAGGAACGCCGATTGAAGGCATTGCGCATCTGTTCAAGGGGCCGACCGGAATCGCTGTCAGCGATGATCCGGTTGCCGCTTCGAAGGTTGCCGCTGCCTACGCCAAGGATAACGACAAGCTCGTGATCCTGGGTGGTTCAGTGGGAACGACGGCTCTGGATGCGGCGGGTGTCAAAGCCCTCGCGACCCTGCCGTCGCTCGATGAATTGCGTGGCAAACTCGTGGGCCTGCTCGTCGCGCCCGCGACCAAGATCGCCGGGATCGTACAAGCCCCCGCCGGTCAGCTTGCCCGTGTCATTGGGGCCTATTCCTCGAAGGAAGCCGCTTAAGCGACCAACCAAACGTCAAAATCCAAACCTGAAGAAATCAAAGGAAAGTACAAAATGTCGAAGATCGAAAAGCTCGTTGAAGACCTGTCCGCCCTGACCGTTCTGGAAGCCGCCGACCTGGCCAAGCTGCTGGAAGACAAGTGGGGCGTTTCGGCCGCCGCTCCGGTTGCCGCTGCTGCCGCTCCTGCCGCTGCTGGCGCCGCCCCGGCCGCTGAAAAGACCGAGTTCACCGTCGTCCTGACCGACGCCGGCGACAAGAAGATCAACGTGATCAAGGAAGTGCGTGCGATCACCGGCCTGGGCCTCAAGGAAGCCAAGGACCTGGTCGAAGGCGCTCCCAAGGAAGTAAAGGCCGACGTCAACAAGGACGAAGCTGCCAAGATCAAGAAGCAGCTCGAAGATGCTGGCGCCAAGGTCGAGTTGAAGTAAGACGGCGCCCCCGGGTTGAAAAACTCCGTGTGCCTACTTAATTCGTTCACCCACCCCCCATCGGCGATTTGTTCGCCGATGGGTGCGGTGGCATTTGCCATTGGTTTGAAGCTGCTGGTTCCCACCCCGGGCAAGAACGGCTCTCGGGCCGTAAAGGACACTCTCGAATGACTATCTCCTTCACCGGACGCAAACGCCTTCGCAAGAATTTTGGCAAGATCCAGGAGATCGCGCAGATGCCGAACCTCATCGAGGTTCAGCGCACCTCCTATGATCAGTTCCTCCAGCTCTGGAAGGGCGAGGGCCGCAAGGACGAGGGGCTTGAGGCGGTGTTCCGGCAGGTGTTCCCGATCAAGGATTTTTCGGAATCCTCCTTGCTCGAATATGTCGATTATCACTTTGAAGACCCCAAATATGACGTCGAGGAGTGCCAGCAGCGCTCCATGACCTATGCCGCGCCGCTCAAGGTGACGCTGCGCCTGATTGTGTTCGATGTGGACCAGGAAACCGGCGCCAAGTCGGTCAAGGACATCAAGGAACAGGACGTCTATATGGGCGACGTTCCGTTCATGACCGAGAACGGCACCTTCGTCATCAACGGCACCGAGCGCGTCATCGTTTCCCAGATGCACCGTTCGCCGGGCGTGTTCTTTGACCACGACAAGGGCAAGACCCATTCCTCGGGCAAGCTGCTGTTCGCCGCCCGCGTCATTCCCTATCGCGGTTCGTGGCTGGATTTTGAATTCGACGCCAAGGATATCGTGCATGTGCGCATCGACCGTCGCCGCAAGCTGCCGGCGACCACGCTGCTCTATGCCCTGGGCCTGGCCCAGGAAGAGATTCTGGGTTACTTCTTCGGCAAGATTTCCTTCAAGCACAACAAGGACGGCAGCTGGACCACGCCGCTGGACGCCGGCTGGATGCGCAACGCCAAGTCCACCTCGGACTGGAAGAACGCCAAGAATGGCGAAGTCGTGCTGGAAGCCGGCTCCAAGATCACCGTCCGCGCCCTGCGCAAGCTGGGCGAAGACGGCGTCAAGAACATCGCCTTCAGCCAGGACGAAGTGATCGGGCGCTATTCGGCGCTGGACATGGTCAACCCCGAAACGGGCGAGATCTATATTGAAGCCGGTGACGAGCTGACCGCCGACAATCTGGCGACGATTCTGGAAGCGGGCTTCCATGACGTCGAAGTGCTCAACATCGACGGCATCAATGTCGGTCCCTATATCCGCAACACGCTGAACGTGGACAAGAATCACAGCCGCGAACAGGCGCTGATCGACATCTATCGCGTCATGCGCCCGGGCGAGCCGCCCACGCTGGACACCGCCGAAACCCTGTTCGGCCAGCTGTTCTTCGACTCCGAACGCTATGACCTGTCTGCGGTCGGCCGCGTGAAGATGAACATGCGCATGGGCCTGGATGCGCCCGACACGATGCGCGTGCTGCGCAAGGACGACATCCTTGCCATCCTCAAGGCGCTGGTGGAACTGCGCGACGGACGCGGCGAAATCGACGACATCGACAATCTCGGCAACCGCCGCGTGCGTTCGGTGGGCGAGCTGATGGAAAACCAGTTCCGCGTCGGCTTGCTGCGCATGGAGCGCGCCATCAAGGAACGCATGTCCGCCGTGGACATCGACACCGTGATGCCGCACGACCTGATCAACGCCAAGCCGGTGGCCGCCGCGGTGCGTGAATTCTTCGGCTCCTCGCAGCTCTCCCAGTTCATGGACCAGCAGAACCCGCTGTCGGAACTGACCCACAAGCGCCGCTTGTCGGCGCTTGGACCGGGCGGTCTGACCCGCGAGCGCGCCGGCTTTGAAGTGCGCGACGTGCATCCCACCCATTACGGCCGTATCTGCCCGATCGAAACGCCGGAAGGCCCCAACATCGGCCTGATCAATTCGCTGGCCACCTTCGCGCGCGTCAACAAGTACGGCTTTATCGAAAGCCCTTACCGCAAGGTGATCAACAAGCATCTGACGGACGAGGTCGTCTATCTGTCGGCGATGGAAGAGGCGAAGTTCACCATCGCCCAGGCCAACGCGACAGTCGACAGCCGCATGCGCCTGTCGGACGAACTGGTTTCCTGCCGCAAGGGTGGAAATTTCGTCATGACCACGCCTGACCAGGTCAACTTCATCGACGTTTCGCCCAAGCAGCTGGTGTCGGTTGCCGCGGCGCTGGTGCCGTTCCTGGAAAATGACGACGCCAACCGCGCGCTGATGGGTTCGAACATGCAGCGCCAGGCCGTGCCCTTGCTGCGTCCCGAAGCACCGCTGGTCGGCACCGGCATGGAGGAAGTAGTCGCCCGGGATTCCGGTTCGGCCATCACCGCCCGCCGCGCCGGCATTGTCGATCAGGTGGACGCCACCCGTATCGTCATCCGCGCCACCGAAGAACCTGATCCCACCAAGCCGGGCATCGACATCTATCGGTTGCGCAAGTTCCAGCGCTCCAACGCCTCGACCTGCATCACGCAGAAGCCGCTGGTGAAGGTGGGCGATCTGCTGGCCAAGGGCGACATCATCTGCGACGGCCCCTCGACCCAGCTGGGCGAACTGGCGCTGGGCAAGAATGCGCTGGTCGCCTTCATGCCCTGGAATGGCTACAACTTCGAGGACTCCATCCTCATCTCCGAGCGTATCGTCCGCGATGACGTCTTCACCTCGATCCATATCGAGGAATTCGAGACCATGGCGCGCGACACCAAGCTCGGTCCGGAGGAAATCACCCGCGACATCCCGAATGTGGGCGAAGAAAACCTCAAGAACCTGGACGAAGCCGGCATCGTGTATATCGGCGCCGACGTGCAGGCTGGCGACATTCTGGTGGGCAAGGTGACGCCGAAGGGCGAAACCCCGATGACCCCGGAAGAAAAGCTGCTGCGCGCCATCTTCGGCGAAAAGGCCGCCGATGTGCGTGACACCTCGCTTCGCGTGCCGCCGGGCGTCACCGGCACCATCGTCGAAGTGCGCGTCTTCAACCGTCACGGCGTCGACAAGGATCAGCGCGCCATGTCGATCGAGCGCGCCGAGGAAGAACGCCTGGCGGAAGACCGGGACGACGAACTGTCGATCTTGGAACGCAACATCTTCTCGCGCCTGGCCGAAATTCTGCTCAACAAGACCGCTGCTTCGGGTCCCAAGGGCATGGCCGCGGACACCAAGATCACCCAGGCGGTGCTGGACGCGATTGCCAAGCATCAGTGGTGGCAGATCGGCCTGCGCAACGAAAAGGCGATGGCCGAAATCGAAGGCCTGCGCCAGCAGTATGACGAGTCCAAGTCGCGCCTCGACAAGCGTTTCGCCGACAAGGTGGAAAAGCTGCGCCGTGGCGACGAACTGGCCCCGGGCGTGATGAAGATGGTCCGCGTCTTCGTGGCGGTGAAGCGCAAGCTGCAGCCGGGCGACAAGATGGCCGGCCGTCACGGCAACAAGGGTGTGATCAGCCGCATCGTGCCGATCGAGGACATGCCGCATCTGGAAGACGGCACCCCGGTTGACGTGGTGCTCAATCCGCTGGGCGTGCCTTCGCGCATGAATGTCGGCCAGATTCTGGAAACCCATCTGGGCTGGGCCTGTTCGGGGCTCGGTCGCCAGATCGGCGACATGCTCGACAAGGTCAAGCGCAACGGCAAGCATGAACCGCTGCGCCGCCATCTCAAGAGTGTTTATGGCAATGACGAGCGCCTGAACGAGATTGACGAGGAAGGCCTGTTCGAACTCGCCGACAATCTGCGTCTGGGTGTTCCGATCGCCACCCCCGTGTTCGACGGCGCCAAGGAAGCCGACATTGTCGAAATGCTGGAGCAGGCGGGGCTGACCTCTTCGGGCCAGATGACGCTGTATGACGGCCGCACCGGCGATGCGTTCACCCGCGCCGTCACGGTCGGCTACATCTACATGCTCAAGCTCAACCATCTGGTGGACGACAAGATCCACGCCCGTTCGATTGGTCCCTACAGCCTCGTGACCCAGCAGCCGCTGGGCGGCAAGGCGCAGTTCGGCGGCCAGCGCTTCGGCGAAATGGAAGTCTGGGCCCTGGAAGCCTACGGCGCCGCCTACACGTTGCAGGAAATCCTGACCGTGAAGTCGGACGACGTGGCGGGTCGCACCAAGGTGTACGAGGCGATTGTCCGCGGCGAAGACACGTTCGAGGCCGGTATTCCGGAATCCTTCAACGTGCTGGTCAAGGAAATGCGCTCGCTGTCGCTCAACGTCGAACTGGTCAACGGACCCACGTCGTAACCACCAACGCACGGAACGAACTATCTCCCGCCCGGCCAACGCAATGGGCGGGAGACTTTAAAGGAAAAACGGGACGGAACTGGCGAATGCCTTCCGGCCCAGACTTCGAAAGGACGCTCGAATGAATCAAGAGCTGATGAATGTTTTCGGCACGGCGAAGGAAATCCCCGCCTTCGACCGCATCAAGATCTCTCTGGCCTCGCCGGATCAGATCCTCCGCTGGTCGCATGGCGAGATCAAGAAGCCCGAAACTATCAATTACCGCACCTTCAAGCCGGAGCGCGACGGACTGTTCTGCGCCCGCATCTTCGGGCCGGTGAAGGATTACGAATGCCTGTGCGGCAAGTACAAGCGCATGAAGTACAAGGGCATTGTCTGCGAAAAGTGCGGTGTCGAGGTTACGGTGCAGAAAGTGCGCCGCGACCGCATGGGCCATATAGAACTGGCCTCGCCGGTGGCGCACATCTGGTTCCTCAAGTCGCTGCCCAGCCGCATCGGCCTGATCCTGGACATGACGCTCAAGGATCTCGAGCGCGTCCTGTATTTCGAGAACTATATCGTCATCGAGCCGGGCCTGACCCCGCTCAAGGAGCGTCAGCTTCTGACGGAAGACGAGTTCTACAAGGCCCAGGACGAGTACGGTAACGACAGCTTCACCGCCGAAATCGGCGCCGAAGCCATCCGCAAGCTGCTGGCCGCGATCGATCTGGAAAAGCTGCGTGACGAAATTCGCGCCGATGTCGCCGAAGCCCCGGGCGGTGAAAAGCAGAAGAAGCTGGTCAAGCGGTTGAAGGTGGTCGAAGCCTTTATCGACTCCGGCAATCGCCCGGAATGGATGATCCTGCAGGTCGTGCCGGTCATTCCGCCGGAACTGCGTCCGCTGGTGCCGCTGGACGGCGGCCGCTTCGCGACCTCCGACCTCAACGACCTGTATCGCCGCGTCATCAACCGCAACAACCGCCTCAAGCGCCTGATCGAACTCAAGGCGCCGGACATCATCGTGCGCAACGAAAAGCGCATGCTGCAGGAATCGGTCGATGCGCTGTTCGACAATGGCCGCCGTGGCCGCGTCATCACAGGCGCCAACAAGCGTCCGCTGAAGTCGCTCGCCGACATGCTGAAGGGCAAGCAGGGCCGCTTCCGCCAGAACCTTCTGGGCAAGCGCGTCGACTATTCGGGGCGTTCGGTCATCGTGGTCGGCCCGGAACTCAAGCTGCATCAGTGCGGCCTGCCCAAGAAGATGGCGCTCGAACTGTTCAAGCCGTTCATCTATGCGCGTCTGGAAGCCAAGGGCTTCAGCCAGACCGTCAAGCAGTCCAAGAAGCTGGTCGAAAAGGAAAAGCCGGAAGTCTGGGACATTCTTGAGGAAGTCATCCGCGAGCATCCCATCCTGCTCAACCGCGCCCCGACCCTGCATCGTCTGGGTATCCAGGCGTTCGAGCCGGTGCTGATCGAAGGCAAGGCAATCCAGCTCCATCCGCTGGTCTGCACCGCCTTCAACGCCGACTTTGACGGCGACCAGATGGCCGTGCACGTCCCGCTGAGCCTTGAAGCGCAGCTGGAAGCGCGCGTCCTGATGATGTCGACCAACAACATCCTGTCGCCCGCCAACGGCAAGCCCATCATCGTGCCGACCCAGGACATCGTGCTGGGCCTGTATTACCTGAGCCAGGAACGCGCCAAGGAACCGGGCGAGGGCATGGTCTTCAACGATGTCGGCGAAATCGAGCACGCACTGTTCTCAAAGGCCGTGACGCTGCACGCCAAGATCAAGGCGCGCTACCAGACCGTGGACGCCGAAGGCAAGCCGGTCACCCGCCGCGTGGACTCCACGCCGGGCCGCATGCTGATCGCCGACATTCTGCCGCGCAGCCCGAAAATCCCGTTCGAGCTGGTCAACCGCCTGCTGCGCAAGCAGGAGATCAGCCAGCTGATCGACGAGGTCTATCGTCATTGCGGCCAGAAGGAGACGGTGCTGTTCGCCGATGCGATCATGGCGCTGGGCTTCCGTGAAGCCTGCAAGGCCGGCATCTCGTTCGGCAAGGACGACATGGTCGTGCCGGACAGCAAGACCAAGCATATCGATGACACCCGTCACAAGGTACGCGAGTATGAGCAGCAGTATCAGGACGGTCTGACCACCGACAAGGAGAAGTACAATCTCGTTGTCGATACCTGGTCGAAGTGTACCGACCTGGTGGCGGCCGAAATGATGAAGGAAATCGCGGCCGAGAAGATCGACCCGGAAACCGGCCGCGTCGTGGAGATGAACTCCATCTACATGATGAGCCATTCGGGCGCCCGCGGTTCGCCGCAGCAGATGAAGCAGCTGGCCGGTATGCGCGGCCTGATGGCGCGTCCCGACGGTTCGATCATCGAGACGCCGATCCTGTCGAACTTCAAGGAAGGCCTCACCGTGCTGGAGTATTTCAACTCCACCCACGGCGCCCGCAAGGGTCTGGCCGACACGGCGCTCAAGACGGCGAATTCGGGTTACCTGACCCGCC
>JBEGVG010000091.1:0-6450 GCA_041178445.1 Pseudomonadota bacterium
CATTAAATGAATCAGTCTGGCAAAGAGATCTACGTGGAATTCGTAGCTCTGGGAAATTCCGTCAAAGTCACCGCCATCGATCCGGCCAGCGGCGTCGTGGCCAGCGTGGTGTGCCCCGCCAGCGCCTCGCAAGCGGTGATGACGCACGCGGCCCGCAAGAAGCTGGAATATCTTCTCAGGAAAAAATGAGCCCGATGTCCGACATTGTGATGATGGACGCGCGCAGCCTGGCGGCGGCTATCGCGGCGCGCAAGCTGTCCTGCGCCGAAGTCATGACGGCGTATCTGGATCATATCGACCGGCTCAATCCGCAGGTGAATGCCATTATTGCCCTGCAGGAGCGCGGCGATCTGATGAGGCAGGCGCAGGAGCGCGATGCGCAATTGGCGCGCGGCGAAAGCATGGGGCCGCTGCATGGCCTGCCGCATGCGGTGAAGGACATTCTGGCGGTGGCTGGGCTGCCGTTGACCTATGGCTCGCCGATCTTCAAGGATTTCGTGCCGGCAGCGGATTCGCTTCCGGTGGAGCGCATGCGCGCTGCGGGCGCGATCTTTGTCGGCAAGACCAACACCCCGGAATTCGCGCTTGGCTCGCACACCGTCAATCCGGTCCATGGCGCCACCCGAAACGCCTATGATCTGAACAGGTCGGCCGGCGGCAGCAGCGGCGGCGCGGCGGTGGCGCTGGCGCTGCGGATGTTGCCGCTGGCGGACGGCACCGACTATGGCGGCAGCCTGCGCAATCCCGCGGGCTGGAACAATGTGATGGGCTTTCGCACCAGCGCCGGCTTGGTGCCGATGACAGGCGAGGATGTCTGGTCGCCCAGCATCAGCGTCGCCGGGCCGATGGCGCGCAGCGCGTCCGACCTTGCCTTGCTGCTGTCGGTGATGGCCGGACATGATCCGCGCGCGCCTCAATCCCTGCCGGGCTCCGGTGCGCGGTTCCCGTCGCCGCTGGATGCCGATTTCAAAGGCGCACGGATCGGCTGGCTCGGCGATCTGAACGGCTGGTCGCCATACGAACCGGGTGTGCTGGAGGTTTGCCAGCGCGCCCTCAAGACGTTTGAAAGCCTGGGCGCGCGCGTGGAAGCCGTCATGCCCGAAGCACCGCCGCAAGCAGCCTGGAAGGCCTTTATCAAGATACGGCAATGGCAGCAGGGTCCGAACTTCCAGATCCACTACAACAATCCGGCCCGCCGCGCTCTGCTCAAACCTGAAGCGATCTGGGAGGTGGAAGAGAGCATGAAGCTGTCGGCCTTCGACGTCGCCAATGCGTCGGCGGCGCGCACGCGCTGGTCCAACGCCGTCCAGCATCTGTTCCGCGACCATGATTTCCTGGTGATGCCGACCGCCCAGGTCTTTGCCTTCGACATTGCCGAAGACTGGCCGCACCATATCGCCGGCCAGACCATGCAGACCTATCATGAATGGATGAAGGCGGTCTGCCTGATCAGCCTGACGGGCTGTCCTTCGCTGGCGGTGCCGGCGGGCTTTGACGTTCGCGGGCTGGCGATGGGGCTGCAGATCATCGCGCCCATTCACCACGAAATGGACTGCCTGAAGCTGGCCCATGCCTATGAGGGTGCGAAGAACTGGACGGCGGATGTGTTGCCGCCGCTGCTGCGCGCTTAAGCTTTGCGGCGCTTGCCCTTGGCGGTGCTGCCCTTGCCTAATCCGATCTTCTTGGCCAACTCGCTGCGCCGCGCCGCATAATTGGGCGCCACCATCGGATAGTCGGGGGGCAGGTTCCAGCGGGCGCGATACTCGTCGGGCGACATCTTGTAGCGTGAGCGCAGGTAGCGCTTGAGCATCTTCAGCTTCTTGCCGTCTTCCAGGCAGACAATGTGATCGGGCGTCACCGATTTCTTCACCGGCACGGCGGGCGGGCGGGGCGCAGTGCCGCCTTCAGGCGCGCGGCCGGAGAGCCCGCCCAGAGTGGCATGGACATTCTTGATGATGCCCGGCAATTCGCTGGCCGCCACCGGATTCCTGGCGACATAAGCGGCGACGATCTCCGTCACCAGCCTGAGGATGTCCTCGTCGCTTTCCTTGCCCATGGTCCTGCCGTTTTCTCTCTCGGTTCGGTTGTCGGGAAGGATAGCGGCACAATTGCGGCTGCCAGCCCTTCCGCCCGCATCTTACGGGATGGACGGCAATAGCGGAAAGCGCAGGATTTACGGGGCCTTGCAGGAAGGTCTTAATTTTGGACCGGAAACGCTAGATTTGGTGCCGGGGAAGGGGTAAATCCGCCATTCCTGCACGGGGGCGCTAGAAGCGGCCCCTCCAAGCTCAAAATTGCAAAGAGGCCTTTCGCATGTCGGCTGCCGCCAATCCCCCGGACCGTAATCCCGGCTTTTTCACCAGCGATTTGCGATCCGCCGATTCGGCCGTTTTCTCCAGCATTCAGGACGAACTGAACCGCCAGCGGGACAAGATCGAGCTGATCGCCAGCGAGAACATTGTCTCCAAGGCGGTGCTGGAAGCCCAGGGCTCGGTGCTGACCAACAAGTATGCCGAAGGCTATCCTGGCAAGCGCTATTATGGCGGCTGCGAATATGTCGATGTCACCGAGCAGCTGGCGATCGAGCGCGCCTGCAAACTGTTCGATTGCAGCTTTGCCAATGTGCAGCCCCATTCCGGCGCCAACGCCAATCAGGCGGTATTCTATGCGCTTCTCCAGCCCGGGGACACGTTCATGGGCCTCGACCTGGCGGCGGGCGGCCATCTCACCCACGGCCATCCGGCCAACTATTCCGGCAAGTGGTTCAGGCCCGTGCCCTATACGGTGCGCAAGGACGATCAGCGCGTCGATATGGATCAGGTGGCGGCGCTGGCGCGCGAGCACAAGCCCAAGCTGATCCTGGCCGGCGGCAGCGCCTATGCCCGGCAGATCGACTTCGCGGCCTTCCGCAAGATCGCCGATGAAGTCGGCGCGATCTTTATGGTGGACATGGCGCATTTCGCCGGACTGGTGGCGGGCGGCGCCCATCCCAGCCCCATCCCCCACGCCCATGTGGTGACCACCACCACCCACAAGACCCTGCGCGGTCCGCGCGGCGGCATGATCCTGTCGCGCGACGAGGCGATCGGCAAAAAAATCAACTCCGCCGTTTTCCCCGGCCTGCAGGGCGGCCCCCTGATGCATGTCATCGCCGCCAAGGCCGTGGCGTTCGGCGAAGCGCTGAAGCCGGAATTCAAGGCCTATGCGAAGAATGTGGTGGAGAATGCCAAGGCGCTGGCCGAGGTGCTGAAGGCCGGCGGTCTCGACATCGTCACCGGCGGCACTGAAACCCATCTGATGCTGGTGGACCTGCGGCCCAAGGGCGCCAAGGGCCGCCCCACCGAACATGCGCTGGACCGCGCCGGCATCACCTGCAACAAGAATGCGGTGCCCTTCGACACCGAAAAGGCCGTACTGACCTCCGGCATCCGTCTGGGCACGCCCGCCGGCACCACGCGCGGCTTTGGCGTCGCGGAATTCCGCGAGATCGGCAAGCTGATTGTGGAAGTGGTGGACGCCGTCGCCAAGAATGAAGACGGTGACGCCCAGGTCGAGCAGAGCGTTGCCCGCCGCGTCAGTGAGCTCTGCGCCCGCTTTCCGATTTATCGATAAGGACCCGCCATGCGTTGCCCCTTCTGCGGACATGACGATAGCCAGGTGAAGGATTCGCGTCCTTCCGAGGACAATTCCGCCATCCGCCGCCGCCGCCACTGCCCGGAATGCGGCGGACGATTCACCACCTTCGAGCGGGTGCAGCTGCGCGAACTGATCGTGGTCAAGAAGAACGGCCGCCGCGAGGCGTTCGACCGCGACAAGCTGGAACGCTCCATCACCCACGCGCTGCGCAAGCGCCCGGTGGAGCGCGAGCGGGTGGACCGCACCATCACCGGCATCGTGCGCCGCCTGGAATCCATGGGCGAGAATGAAATTCCCGCCAATGTGATCGGCGAACTGGTGATGCAGGCGCTGGCGTTACTCGACAAGGTTGCCTATGTCCGCTTCGCATCGGTCTATCGCAATTTCCGCGAGACGCGCGACTTCGAGGCGCTGATTGGCGAACTCGAAGGCGACGACAAAGTTTGATGATTGAACCCCATCCGCCCTTCGCACCTAGTCGGTGCTACGGGCACCTTCCCCTTGCCGTGCTTCGCACGAAGGGGAAGGCGGGCCCGAGTTTGTCATGAATATCCTTGTGATTGACGCGCGTTACCACACCGCCGTCGCCGATGCGCTGGTGGATGGCGCGACCGCCGCGCTGGAAAAAGGCGGCGCGCGCTTTGTCCGCGTCTCGGTGCCCGGCGTGCTGGAGATTCCCGCCGCCATCGCCATCGCCGCCCAGTCGGGCAAGCCGTTCGACGGTTATGTCGCGCTGGGCTGCGTGCTGGCCGATACCCGCGTTGCCGGAACACTGTATGAAGAGACGGTGCGCGCTTTGATGCAATTGGGAACAACTGGCTTGGCCATCGGCAACGGCATTGTGCTGGCGGCAGATGTAGGCGCGGCGCTGGATCAGGCCCAGACCATGGATGTCGGCGGCGACGCGGCGCGGGCCAGCCTGTCGCTGGTGACATTTGCCCAGCGCGTGGGACTTGCATGACCAGCCAGGCCGATGCCCGCCATGCCGCCCGCCTGGGTGCGGTGCAGGCACTATATCAGATGGAAATGTCGGGAGACGGCGCCGAGGAAGTGGCAGCCGAATTCGCCGAACACCGCTTCGCGGAATTGCCGGCCACGCCTGACGGCGAGTTCTTCCATGCCGTGGTCAACGGCGTGCCGCAGCACCAGGTGGAAATCGACCGCGCCATTGCCGGCGCGCTGTCGGAAAAATGGAAGCTGGAGCGGGTGGATTCCATTCTGCGCGCCGTCCTGCGCTGCGGCGTGTTCGAACTGGTGGCAAGGCGCGATGTGCCGGCCAAGGTCGTGATTGATGAGTATGTCGCGGTGTCGGGCGCCTTCTTCGGCGGCGATGAGCCGGGCTTCGTCAATGCCGCGCTGGACACAATTGCTCGCCGAAAACGGGCCTCTGAGTTCGGCTTGCCTACGCCGGAAGCCGAACTCGACTTCTAGTTTTTTGCATTTGCGAACGGCTTGCGAGCGCTCTTGCCGCCATGCGAGCATCCCCAATCAACAAGGGCTGAGGGGAAGCACATGGACATCAAGAAGCGCGATTTTCTGCTGGCGGGCGCCGCCATCACCGCGGGCATGGCGGCAACTGCCGCATTGGCGCAGCCGGGCGGCAAGCCGGTCAATTCCGGCAAGCAGCCGTCATCGGTTGACCGCAACTACAAGCCGCGGCGCCTGAACAAATGCATCGAGCTGTGGGAAGACGGCCAGCCCGCTTACTACACCAGCGCCGGCATGGGCCCGGGCGTGGACCCCTACGAACAGGGCAAGCGCATGTGCAAGACCTGGGCGGACGTCATCGCCTATGACATGGAGCATGGCACCTTCGACCTGAAGGAATTGCGCGAATTCATGCGGGGGCTGAAGGATGGCGGTGGCACCGCCTCCGGCCACAGATTTCCGACTGTTTTCGTCACCCCGCCAGTGATCGGCCTGGACGAGGCCTATGCCCGCGCCAACACCTGGGTGATTGAACAGATCCTCTGTACCGGGGTGATGGGACTCAATCTCTGCCATGCGCGCGATCCACGCGCGATCGAGACCTATATGCATATGGGTTGCCGCTATCCCTTCCTGGACACGCCGGGCTTGACCGCCAAGGTCAGGATGCAAGGCCTGCGCGGCAACAGCGCCAGCTATGCCGCCGACATCTGGGGCGTGGCGGGCGGCACCTATCAGCACATCGCCGATCTGTGGCCGCTCAATCCGCGCGGCGAATTGATCTTCGGCGTGAAGATCGAAGACACCTATGCCAACAAGAATGTGAACATGACCTTGGCGATACCGGGCGTGGCGTTCGCGGAATGGGGCCCGGGCGACAACAATCTGTGGCTCAACGGCTATAACAGCGTTGCCGATGGCGGCCTGTCGGGCCATCCGGTGGTACGCGACGCACAGGGCCGCGTGGTGGAAGATGTTACGGCTTTGCCCAACATGGTGGCGGTGCGCCAGCAGGTGCTGGACGCTTGCAAGAAGAACAACGTCAAGTTCCTCAATGCGGCCGAGACCAATCCCGGCCACAACAATGTGGTGCAGCAGATCAAGGATGGAACGATGCTGGTTTCGACGGGTCCGCAAGGTGAAGCCGTCGCCATCATGGGTCGCGAGTTCACCAAGCGAAGGATGCCGGTCTAAAGCCAGGGAGCGTTCAACCCCAATCACCCTTCGACAAGCTCAGGGTGAGGAAGTTTGTTCAGGTCCTCATGCTGAGCTTGTCGAAGCATGAGGAAGCCTCATATCGGCAGGGCGCGGCGGCTTTAGCTGCCGCGCCCTTTGCTTTAGTCTGACCGCATGGACGAGTTCGGTATCATCGCCAGATATTTCGCG
>JBEGVG010000092.1:0-20993 GCA_041178445.1 Pseudomonadota bacterium
TGATGTGCGTCTGGAGCTACCTGCGACAGTTCATGTACACCAAGTGGGTGATCGTCGTTGACGAGGATATCAACGCCCGGGACTGGAAGGACGTCATGTGGGCGATTTCCACCCGCATGGATCCGGCGCGCGACATCACCGTTATCGAGATTACGCCCATCGTCTACCTGGACTTCGCCTCGCCGGAGTCGGGTCTGGGCTCCAAGATCGGGCTGGACGCCACCAATAAACTGCCGCCCGAAACCAACCGCGAATGGGGCAAGAAGATCGCGATGGACCCCGATGTGATCCGCCGCGTCACCGAGAAATGGTCCGCGCTGGGTCTTCCGGGGAGCGGCAAGCCGATATGGAAGTGAGGCGCCCCCTTCTTGCTTTCCTGCTGGTTGCCTGCGGCGGCGCCCAGGCCCAGGATTGCCCCGCGCCGCAATTGCTCGCCACCGTGAAAATGGGTCATGCCGAACCGGAGAGCGAAATCCGCACCGTACCGGTCAGCATCAATGGCGTGGAAATGCCAATGGTGCTCGATACCGGCGGCGCGCTTACCCAGGTGTCCCGCAAGGCCATCGCCGAACTGGGCCTGCCGATCAAGCGCGGCGGCGCCAAGGCGTTTGATATCAACGGCCGCGTCTCCACTCACTTCACCCTGATCGACAAGTTCGGCTTCGGGCATCTGAACCGGAACAATGCCGCCTTCCTGGTCTGGCCGGAGCCGCGCCGTCCCTGGGCCGGACAGGTTTCGCAGGACCTGCTGCAGCCATACGATGTCGAGGTGGATTTCGCCGCCAACGAACTGAAGATGTATGCCAAGGACCATTGCCCAGGACCGCCCGCCTGGGGAAAGGTCAAGGTCAGCCGGATCGAGATGCGCAACAAGAACTGGCACCTGCATATTCCGGTCACGCTGGACGGCAAGACCTACGACGCCATCTTCGACACCGGTTCGCGCAACACCATCATGCGCCTGCCCACCGCCAAGCGGGATTTTGGCCTGAGCCAGGATTCACCGGGCATGGAACTTTATCCGGCCATCAATGGCGAGCCGTCACTGGATGGCCATCACCGCACATTCTCGCAGCTATCCTTTGGCGACATCACCATCGAGCGGCCCTCCATCCTGATCGTGCCCGATGTGATGAACCGAAAGGCCGAACGCAGCCGGATGGCGCGCAACCGCACCAGGCGCCACAATGCCGATCTGGTGCTGCCCGAGCTGTCGCTGGGGATGAATGTGCTCAAGGATTTTCGTCTGTATATCGCCTTCAGCGAGCAGGCGCTGTATGTCGCCCCAATAGCAGGGAATCCTTGACCGGCGCGCCAAGGTACGGCATCGACACGGCCATGACATCCTCTCCCAAGCGCGATCCCCAAACCATCCTTGCCACCCTGCTCGACGCCGCCAAAAAAGCCGGCGCCGACGCGGCCGATGCGCTGCATATCGAAGGCATATCATCCAGCGTGTCCTACCGTCTGGGCAAGCTGGAGGATGTCGAGCGCGCCGAAAGTTATGATCTGGGCCTCAGGGTTTTCGTCGGCCAAAAGGTCGCTTTTGTTTCCTCGACCGACTTTTCCGATGACGCGCTGAGGGCGCTGCCGGGCCGGGCCGTCGCCATGGCGCGGCTGGCACCGGAGGACAAGTTCGCCGGTCTCGCGCCCAAGGACCGGCTGGCCAAAACCATCCCCGGGCTGGACCTGGAAGACAGCGCCGAGCCCAGCGCGGAAGCTTTGATCGATCGGGCGCGCGGCGCCGAAGCGGCCGCGTTGGCGGTCAAGGGCGTGACCAATTCGGAAGGCGGCGGCGCGTCCTTCTCGCGCAACGCCGTGACCCTGGCCACCAGCACCGGATTTTTCGGGCGCTATGCCGGGACCAGTCATGGCATCGGCGTGGCGGTTCTGGCCGGCGAAGGCACCGGCATGGAACGGGACTATGATCATGCCAGCGCCCGTCATGCCGGCGACCTGCGGGGCGCCGAGGACATCGGACGTACCGCTGGCGAAAAAGCCGTCAAGCGGCTGAACCCGCGCACCATGAAATCCCAGAGCGTGCCGGTGGTATTCCATTCCGACGAGGCGGCGGGCCTAGTGGGCCATTTCGCCGGCGCAATCTCCGGCGCGGCCATCGCGCGCGGCGTTTCCTTCCTCAAGGACCGGATGGGCCAGAAGGTCTTCGCCGAGGGTATCCAGATTATCGACGATCCGCATCGGGTGCGCGGCTTGCGTTCCAAGCCGTTCGACGGCGAAGGCGTCGCCAACCAGAGGCGCGCCTTGATCGAGAATGGCGTCCTGACCACATGGCTGCTGGATTGCGCCAGCGCCAGGCAGCTAGGCCTGGAAACCACCGGCCATGCCGCGCGCGGCACCGGCGGACCACCCACCCCCTCGTCCACCAATCTCTATCTGGAAGCCGGAAAACTGTCGGTGAAGGAACTGATCGCCGACATCAAGCAGGGCTTTTTTGTCACCGAACTGATGGGCATGGGCGTCAATGGCGTGACCGGCGATTACAGCCGCGGCGCCGCGGGTTTCTGGATCGAGAATGGCGAAATCGCGTTTCCGGTTTCGGAAGTCACCATTGCCGGAAACCTCAAGGACATGTTCGCCCGTCTTGTGCCCGCCAGCGATCTGGAATTTCGTCATGGCACCAATGCACCGACCGTGCGCATTGAAGGGATGACGCTTGCAGGAGCGTGACCTCACGCTTCTGGAAGATGCCGTTCGCGCCGGTGGTGATATTGCGCGGAAATTCTACGGCGGCGATTACAAGCGCTGGAGCAAGGATGGCGGAAGCCCCGTCACCGAAGCCGATCTGGCGTCGAACAAGTATCTTTGCGAAACCTTGACCGCCGCCCGGCCCGATTATGGCTGGTTGTCGGAGGAAAGCGCCGACGATCTCGAGCGGTTGTCGCGTAGCCACGTCTTTGTGGTGGACCCGATCGACGGCACCGTCGCCTTCCTGAAGAACCGGCCGCACTTCACGATCTGCGCAGCCGTCGTGGTGGACGGGCGCCCCGTCTGCGGCGCAATCTACAATCCCATCACCGACGAACTGTATGCCGCGCGGGCCGGCGGCGGGGCGCGCCGCAACAGCCAGCCCATCCATGTCAGCGCGCGCGAGGCCCTGCCCGAATGCGCCATGCTGGGGGACCGCACCCAGCTGACCTGTGCGCCATGGCCCCCAATGCATGTGCAGAACCGCAATTCGGTGGCGTACCGCTTGATGCTGGTGGCCGATGGCAGCGCCGATGCCAGCGCCAGCCTCACCGCCAAGCGCGACTGGGATCTGGCCGCCGCCGACATTATCCTGGCCGAGGCGGGCGGCCTTCTGACCGACGCGCGCGGACAGACGCTGCGCTACAACCGCGCCAGTACCATCCAGTCCAGCTTGGTGGCGGCAAATCCACGCCTGCACGCGGAAATTATCGCGCTGCTGCGACAATAAGGAGGCTGAGCCACGGGGCCCGCTGGGCTTCAATGGTGCGGCGCAACAGACGGAGTCGGCATGTCGACCAAGGAACCCCAACAGCTTCTGCATTTCGTGTTCGGGGGCGAGCTGAAATCCACCGACACCGTCGAATTCAAGGATCTCTCCAAGCTGGACTTTGTCGGCATGTATCCGAACTTCACGGAAGCCCGCAAAGCCTGGCTCGCCAAGGCCCAGGCCACGGTCGATAATGCCCAGATGCGCTATTTCGTGGTCCATATGCACCGGCTGATGGAGCCGGACGAGGATCATCAGCACTAAGCTTCTGGCTTGGCAGGGATTTTTGCGCGCCCGGGGCCGCCATGCTACATCGGCGCGACCATGAGTTCCGCGCCCCTCCCCAGCGCGGCCCAGTCGGGCCCCACCAACCTGCAAATCGGCGCGATCATCCGCCGGATGCTGAGCGACTATGTGCGCGGCCATTGGGGCATCCTGGCGCTGGCGATCGTCTGCATGCTGGTAACCTCGGCGCTGGGCGGGCTTGTGCCCCAGTTGGTGAACTGGGAGGTCAAGCTGATCTTCATGCGCCAGGAGGCCGACCTGCTGCTGCCGCTGGCGCTGGCGGTGGCCGGTGTGGTGGCCTTGCGCGCCATCACCCTGTTTGCGGGACGCATGCTGGTGGATTCGCTGGGGGAAAAGGCTGTCGCCAGCGCCCAGCGCGACATGTTCGGCCGGCTGATCCGCCGCGATCTCGCCGATCTCAATTCCGTGCATTCCGGCCAGTTTGTTTCGAATTTTCTGTATGACGCGACCTTGATGCGCGATGCGATCACCCAGGGCGTGGCCGCTATTTTCCTGGAAAGCGTCCAGCTGGCGGTTTTCCTCGCCTATGTAATGATCACCGACTGGAAGCTCGGCCTGCTGGCGCTGATCGCCTTGCCGGCGGTGGCCTGGACCATGGAACGGCTGGGCGCCTCCATGCGCCGCGCCGCCACCCGCGGCATGCACGAAACCGGCGATCTGTCGGTGGTTTTGTCCGAGGCGATGGATGGCCGGCGCATCATCAAGGCCTACGGCCTGGAAACTCACAGCGTGGCGCGCGTCGATGCCCGGCTGAAATCGCGTCTCAACACCTTGCTGAAAGCCGCGCGGCTGCGGGCCGCCGCCGCGCCGCTGACCGATATTTTTCTGGGCATGGTGATCGCGCTGGTTCTGTTCGCCGCCGGCTGGCAAAGCCTGAACGGCCAGATCACGCTCAATGCCTTTTCCGGTTTCCTGGTGGCGCTGCTGATGGCCCAGCAGCCGGTGCGCAATCTGAGCCAGCTCTGGCCCACTGCCAGTGCCGGCATCGCCGCCGCTCATCGCATCTTCGCCGCGATCGATGCGCGCCCCACCATTGTGGACCGCGCCGGCGCTGGCCCGCTGCGCACCGCCGGCGGGGCCGTGAGCTTTCGCGACGTCGACTTTGCCTATCATGCCGATTCTGGGCCGACACTCAGCCGCGTCAATCTCGATATCCCCGCGGGACAGAAGGTCGCCCTGGTTGGCCCGTCGGGCGCGGGCAAGAGCACGATCTTCAACCTGCTGCTGCGCTTCTATGATTGCGACGGCGGCGTCATCGCCATTGACGGCCAGGACATCAGGACGGTGACGCTGCAAAGCCTGCGCGCCGCCATCGGCATCGTCAGCCAGGACGCCGTGCTGTTCGATGAAAGCGTCGCCGACAATATTGCGCTGGGAAAGCCGGGCGCATCGCGCGAGGAAATCATGGCGGCGGCGAAGAATGCCGCGGCGCATGACTTCATCATGGCGATGCCGGACGGCTATGACACCACCGTTGGCGAAGGCGGACTGAAACTGTCAGGCGGACAACGCCAGCGCATCGCCATCGCCCGCGCCATGCTCCGCAACGCGCCCATATTGCTGCTGGACGAAGCCACCAGCGCGCTCGACGCCGAATCCGAACGCCAGGTACAGGAGGCGCTGGCCCGCCTGATGAAAGGGCGTACCACCATCGTCATCGCCCATCGTCTGTCCACCGTGGTGGATGCTGACCGGATATATGTGCTGGACAATGGCGGCGTGGCCCAGTCCGGCACCCATGCCGAGCTGATGGCTGCCAATGGGCTGTACGCCAACCTCTACCGCCACAATCTGGAAGACGCGCGATGAGGACCCCGATTGGTCTTGCCGCCTGGCGTCTGCTGGCGGGACTTGCCGCGCCGCTGGCGCCGCTGCTGCTGCGCCAGCGCGCCGCACGCGGCAAAGAGAATCGAGCGCGATTGAATGAGCGGCTGGGCATTGCCGGCATGGCGCGGCCGGGCGGAAAGCTGGTCTGGGTGCATGGCGCCTCGGTGGGCGAAAGCCTGTCGGCGCTGCCGCTGATCGAGAAGCTGCTGACGGATGGCGCCAGGGTTCTGGTGACAAGCGGCACGGTAACCAGCGCCACCATCATGAAACAGCGCCTGCCCAAGGGCGCGCTGCACCAGTTCGTACCGCTGGACACGCCGCGTGCCGTGAAGCGCTTTCTCGATCACTGGCGGCCCGATGCCGGGCTGTTTGTGGAATCCGACCTGTGGCCCAACCTGATCCTGGGCGCGAAAGCGCGCCGCGTGCGGCTGGCGCTGGTCAATGCCCGCATCTCGGCGCGCTCGGCCGACCGCTGGCGCTTCGCACGAAAGAGCGTGGCGGCGCTGCTCGGCGCATTTGATATGGTGCTGGCGCAGGACGAGGATTTCGCCGCCCGCTTCCGCGCCTTGGGCGCCTCCGAGGTTCAGGTTGCGGGCAGCCTGAAAGCCGATGCGCCGCCGCTGACGGCCAACGATGCCGCGCTCGCCGCCTTGCGCCAGGCGATCGGCGCCCGGCCAGTGCTGCTGGCGGCCCAGACCCATCCCGGCGAGGATGAGACCATCCTGCCCGCCCATGACCTGTTGCGCACCCAGTTCCCCGATCTTCTGACCATTCTGGTGCCGCGTCATATTGAGCGTGCGCCCGATATCGCCATGCTCTGCGGTACGCGCGCCAACAAACGCCGGTCCGGCGGTGACGCCATCACCGCCGATACCGCGATCTATATCGCCGACACGCTGGGCGAGATGGGATTGTTCTATCGCCTGGCACCCTTCTGCTTCGTTGGCGGAACCTTGGTGCCGCTTGGCGGGCATAATCCGCTGGAACCCGCCGCGCTGCATTGCGCGGTTCTGGCGGGCCCGCACACGGCCAATGCCGCCAGCGCCTATGATGCCGTGCTGTCGGCGCAGGGCTTTGGCCGCGTCCATAACAGCGCCGATATCGTGCGTGAAGCAAGACGGTTGCTGCAGGACCGTGATGCGGCAACACAAGCCGGCGCGGCCGCGGCGCGCGGCGCCGCTACCTTGTCTGGTGCCGTGGACCGCACCATCATCGCCATGAAGACAATGCTCGATGCGCGCACCTGATTTCTGGCAATCGCGCGGTGTTATGGCGACATTGCTGTCACCGCTGGGCGCGCTGTATGGCGCCAGCGTGGCGCTCAAGGCGCGCTTGGCCAAGCCTTACGATCCCCATATGCCGGTGATCTGTATTGGCAACCTGACCGCCGGCGGCAGCGGCAAGACGCCCATCTCCATCGCTATTGCCAATACGCTGCGCACGCGCGGCCGCAAGCCGTTCTTCCTGACGCGCGGCTATGGCGGCAGCGAACGCGGGCCCGCGCTGGCCGCACGCGCCCACAGCGCGGACCTGATGGGCGATGAGACCCTGCTGCTGGTACGCGCCGCGCCAACCGTTGTGGCGCGCGACCGCGCCGCCGGCGCCCGGCTGGCGGCGGAAAAAAACGCAGATGTGCTGGTGATGGATGACGGCCACCAGAATTTCTCGTTGCGCAAGACGCTGTCGCTGGTGGTGGTGGATGCGCAGACCGGCTTCGGCAATGGCCGGATGATCCCGGCCGGCCCGCTGCGCGAGCCAGTGGTTCAGGGGCTTGCGCGCGCCGATGCTGTCATCCTGGTGGGGGATGGCGATCCGGACCTTTGCGGCTATGCAGGCCCGGTCCTGCGGGCCCGGCTGCAGGCCGATGCGGGCGCCCTCGCCGGCAAAAGCGTCTTCGCCTTTGCCGGCATCGGACGGCCGGAAAAATTCATCGCCTCGCTGGAAGCCGATGGCGTGGAGGTCACAGGTTCCTGTTTCTTCGACGATCATTATCCTTATACCGAAGACGAAATCATTCAGCTCAAAGCCATTGCGGGCGATACAATACTGGTGACCACCGAAAAAGATTTCGTGCGGCTGAGTGTGGCCCAGCGCGAAGGCATCCGCGTGGTAAAGGCCGTGTCCGTGTTCGACGAACCTGCTGCGCTGGAGGCCTTGCTTGACAGGGCTGTGGCGCGGGTTTAGCGCAAAACCCGATGACCGAGACCGGCCTCACATTTCCGCAAAGGCTGCGCTATGGCGCGGAAGCCGCCGGCTTTTTCGTGCTGATGGCGCTGTTTCGCGTCATCGGGCTGGAGACGGCGAGCGCGCTGGGCGGCTTCATGGGGCGCCATATCTTCTCGCTGCTGCCGCCGGACCGCACCGCGCGCAAGAACCTGCTGGCGGCCCTTCCGGAAAAATCCGAGGAGGAACGCGACGCCATTCGTATCGCCATGTGGGACAATCTGGGCCGGGTGGTGGCGGAATATCCCCATCTGGAAAAATTTTCGCCGCTGGGCGACGACCCGCGCATCACCTTCACTGTCCCCGAAAATCCCGACAACTATAAGGGCCAGGCGATCCTGTTTCTTTCGGGCCATTTTGCCAATTGGGAAATGATGCCGATCCTGGGCGAGCAGTTTGGCCTCAAGGGCGCCACGGTGGTCAGGCCGCCCAACAATCCCTTTATCGCCGGCTGGATCGCGCGCCAGCGCGCCCTCAATGGCCCGGACAGCTTGCTGGCCAAGCACAGCGCGGCACGCCGCATGATGAGCCACCTGCGCGGCGGGGGCGTGATCTACATGCTGGTCGACCAAAAATTGCGCGAGGGCATCGCCGTACCCTTCTTCGGCCGGGATGCGATGACCACGCCGGCCCCGGCCGCGCTGGCGCTGAAACTGGGCGCGCGCATCCTGATGGCCGCCAACCGGCGCACCAAAGGCGCGCGCTTTCATGTCACCGTTTCTTCCGGACCGGATTTCGTACCCAGCGGCGATGAGGCCCGCGACATTCAGGATCTGACCGCCGCTATCACCGCCCGCATCGAGGAGAGTGTGCGGGCCGATCCGGCGCAATGGCTGTGGATTCACAATCGCTGGCCAACGGCCCGTGACATCGCACTCACCCACGGAAGGCCAGTCTCCCCATGAGCACGCGCCAGCGCATACTCGACCAGCTGTTCTTCGGGCGCGATCCGCTGAAGGACTTTCCTGCCCATCGTTTTCCCACCGACCTGCAGGGCTGGCATTCCCAGCATCCCTATCTCACCCGCGCCATCGCGGAAGTGAAGCCGGCCATCGTGGTCGAAGTCGGCGTGTGGAAAGGCGCCTCGGTCGTCACCATGGCCAAGGAAATCCAGCGCCAGAAGCTGGATGCCGTGGTGATCGCCATCGATACCTGGCTGGGTTCCAGCGAGCATTATCTGTGGGAAAAGTTCGTCCCCGATCTGGATTTCGAGTTCGGTTATCCGCGCCTCTATCACAAATTCGCCGCCAATATCTGCAATGAGGGCTTGCAGGACATCGTGGTGCCGCTACCGCTGGATTCCATCAACGGCTTTCAGCTGCTCAAGGAAAAACGCATCCGTCCCGAAGTGCTGCATATCGATGCGGGGCACGACTACATGTCGGTGATGGGCGATCTCAAGGCCTGGTGGCCGCAGCTCGCCCCCGGCGGCGTCCTGATCGGCGATGATTATTTCAAGAGCTGGCTGGGCAAGGGCAAGTGGCCGGAGGTGCGCCAGGCTTTTGACGAATTCTTTGCCGCCACGCCGCACACCAAATTCGAAAGCGGCGACGGCAAGTGCTACGTCGGAAAGCCGGTTTAAAGAGAGTCTGGCTTTTCCTTGCGCGTCGAGCGCGATGGGTCCAGCCGCACCTGAAACCAGTTCATCGCCCAGTGCAGATGCGGACCGGTGGCCCGGCCGGTTGCACCGATCAGCCCGATGTGCTGACCGCGCTTGACGACATCGCCGGCCACCACCAGCCGCTGGCTTTGATGCAGGTAAGCGGTGGACACGCCCTGGCCGTGATCGATCAGGGTAATGCCACCACTGAGATAATGGTCGGCCGACAAAGTAATCACGCCATCGGCAGGGGCCCGGATCGGCGTCCCCGTGGGCGCCGCCATGTCCACCCCGTAATGCTGCGACATGGGAATGACGTTATTGATGCGCTGGCTGCCGAACACGCCGCTGAGCCTGCCGGGCGCCGGCCAGTCGAAGCCGGACAGAAAATCGCTGCCCGACGTGTCCGACACCCGCGCCAGGAATACGTCCTCTGCCTCTTTGGCGATACGGGCGGTGACCTCCGGCGGCGGCGTCACGGTATTCTGCGGGAGGCCGTCCACCCGCTGAATGTCATACTGGCGCACGGCGGGCTTGAAGGAGCGGCTGTCGCCGCCGCCATCGGGATAACGCACCGTCACGACCGAGGCAGCGGTCTGGTTGGGCGCAAAACCGAAGGCAAAACGGCCATCGGACAGTGTGCGCAGGGGGCGGCCATCCAGCGCCGCCACCGAACCCGGCGGGGCGCTGCCCATGGCCAGGCTGCCCTGTTCCATCGAACCGGTGACGGAAAAACGAGTGACCCGCTCCTGTGCCCTCGCGGGCATGGCGGCCAGACCGAGCGATGCGCCGATAAAAAACCGGCGTCGCATCATTTCGGAACCAGCCCCTTTTCCTGAGCCCGCTTGATGGCGACATCCGGATTGGCATAGGCTTCCTGCAAATCCACGCTCCAGTAGCGCAGGGCGTCCAGCGGGATCTGGGTGCCGGTCACGGCGCAGACCACATGGGCGCCCGGGACGAGGATTTCATATTCCCCATTGAGATAGCGAAGCTTCGCCTGGCCCTGATCGCGTTCCATAATGTTCATGGCGCCAGATTACCGCAAGCGCCCTCAGAAAAGCGAGCCCTGATCCCGACCCGGCTTTTTCTTCGGCGCTCTGGCTTTGCCACCACCCTCGCCCGCCATCGCCCGGGCTTCGCCATCGGCAAAGGTCAATGTCAGGGATTCGCCGCCCCTGATGGAGTCGGCGCGGCGGCGTACCGTGCCATCCTCGCCGCGCACCAGTGCAAAGCCGCGCTCCAATACCTTGCGATAGGAGATCAGTTCCAGTTCCCGCGTCAGCCCGTCGAGCCGTCGCTTCGCCTGCACCAGCCGGGCGCGCTCGGCGCGTTCTGCACGTTCCGCAAGCCCTCGAACCTTTTCACCGCAGACCAACATCCGGTCCCGCAGCATCCGGTCGCGCAACTGCGCGGCAGCCTTGCTGAAACGGACGCGGTGAATTTGAGAATTGCGGCGCAAGGCATGGGAAAGCTTGTCGCCGGTCACGTCCAGCCGCTGGCGCTGGCCGGCAAACAGACTTTCGGGACGCGGCAACACCCGCACCAGCTGCGCCAGATGGCGGCGGCGGTCTTCCATCGCCTTGCCGAAACAGCGCACGAAGCGCCGTTCGAAATCCAGCGTCTGGGCCAGAAGCTCCGCGCGCACCGGCACGGCCAGTTCGGCGGCCGCCGTCGGTGTCGGGGCGCGCATATCAGCGGCAAAATCTATGAGCGTGGTGTCGGTCTCATGCCCGACCGCCGAGATCAGCGGGATCAGGCTGGCGGCAGCGGCGCGCACCACCGCCTCGTCATTGAAGGCCATCAGGTCTTCCACCGAGCCGCCGCCGCGCGCGACAATGATCAGATCGGGCCGCGGCAGGTGCTTGCCGTCAAAACCGTTGAAACCGGCAATCGCCGCGGCCACTTCGCTGGCGGCCTTCTCCCCCTGCACCGCCACCGGCCAGAGCAGCACCCGGCGGGGAAAGCGCGCCTGCAGCCGGTGCATGATGTCACGGATCACCGCGCCGGTGGGCGATGTGATCACACCGATCACCTCGGGCAGGAAGGGAAGCGCCTTCTTGCGCGATGCGTCGAACAGGCCTTCGGCGGCCAGCGCCTTGCGGCGCGCCTCCAGCATTGCCATCAGCGCGCCAAGACCGGCCAGCTCGACCTGTTCGACAATGATCTGGTAGCGCGACGAGCCGGCATAGGTGGAGAGCTTGCCGGTGCAGATCACTTCCAGCCCGGCTTCCGGCCTCACTTTGAGGCGCTGCGCCACACCGCGCCAGATCACCGCGTTCAGCACCGCCTTGTCGTCCTTGAGGTCGAAATAGACATGGCCGCTGGAATGGAATTTCAGGCCCGAAATCTCGCCCCGCACCCGCACCAGGGCGAACTGTTCCTCCACCGACCGCTTGAGGGCGGCGGACAATTCAGTGACCGAAAATTCGGGCAGGTTAGAAATAGCTGTTTCGGGCATGGGCTTATGATACAGGGTGGCGGCGAAAAATGGCGAGGCGCATGTGAAAGTTTTGCTGGTGGGTTCCGGGGGCCGCGAACATGCGCTGGCCTGGGCGCTTTCGCAAAGCCCCCTGCTGACAAAGCTCTATTGCGCCCCCGGCAATGCCGGGATCGCGCAAATTGCCGAATGTGTGCCGATTCCCGCTACCGATTTTGAAGGACTGGCGGCTTTCGCCGTCACCAAGCGAATCGATTTCGCCGTGATCGCCGCCGATGCCCAGCTGGTGGGCGGGCTGTGGGACGTGATGGAAGATGCCGGTATCCGGGCGCTCGGCCCGTCCAAGATGGCGGCCGTGCTGGAAGGCTCCAAGGGTTTCGTCAAGGACCTTTGCATCGAAGCGGGCATTCCCACCGCCGCCTACAAGCGCTTTACGCGAGCCGAGCCCGCCAAGGCCTTTGCCGGCACATTGGGGTATCCCGTTGTCATCAAGGCCGACGGGTTGGCCGCCGGCAAGGGCGTGATCATCGCCGCCAGCAAGGAAGAAGCCGACAAAGCCATCAACTTCATGTTCGAAGGCGGCTTTGGCGACAGCGGCCATGAAATCGTGGTCGAGGAATTCATGGAAGGCGAAGAGGCCAGCTTCTTCGCCCTCAGCGACGGCACCAATGTGATTCCGCTGGCCGGGGCCCAGGATCACAAGCGCGTTGGCGACGGCGATACCGGGCCCAACACCGGCGGCATGGGCGCCTATTCGCCCGCCCCGGTCTTGCCGCCCGATCTTGAAACCTTCGCGATGGAACAGTTCATCAAGCCCACCGTGGCGGCCTTCGCGGCCAGGCGGCGCCCCTATATGGGCGTGCTCTATCTGGGATTGATGATTACCAAGACCGGTCCCAAGCTGGTCGAATACAATTGCCGCTTTGGTGATCCCGAATGTCAGGTACTGCTGCCGCGCCTGAAAAGCGACCTGCTGACGGCGCTGATTGCGGCGCGCGAGGGCAATCTCAAACCGCTGGAATGGCGCGACGAAGTCGCGCTGACGGTGGTGATGGCGTCGAAAG
Source organism: Pseudomonadota bacterium (assembly GCA_041178445.1). Taxonomy (GTDB): domain Bacteria; phylum Pseudomonadota; class Alphaproteobacteria; order Micropepsales; family Micropepsaceae; genus Rhizomicrobium. Next base: position 12,936 of record JBEGVG010000092.1, read on the forward strand.
GCTATCCCGGTTCGTACGAAAAGGGACATGTCATCACCGGCCTGGACGAAGCGGCCAAAGTGCCGGGTGTCACCATTTTCCATGCCGGCACCGAACGGCGCGGCGATGATATCGTTGCGGTGGGTGGCCGGGTGCTGAACGTTACCGCCATCGGCAAAGATGTAGCCGAGGCGCAGGCCCGGGCCTATCAGGCGGTGAGCCTGATCCATTGGGAAGGATCATTCTTCCGCAAGGATATCGGCTGGCGCGCGATCAGCCGCTGACATTCATCATCTTTAAGAGTTCCTTCACGCCCGTATTCGAAAGGGCGTTGTTAACTTGCCTCGCTTAGCTTTCGCGCCACAAAAGCAGGCAAGGCCGTCTGGTGGGAAGAATCTCTCAGTTCAAACCCGGTGCGCAGGACGCGCGTCCGTCGGACGAGCGCCAGCAGGGTGCTTTTACGCTTGCCGAACGCGTCGTGCAGATCGGCTATTGGCGCTATGACCTGACCGAGCGCACCCATTTCTGGTCGCCGGGCATGTACGCGCTGATGGGTGTCGATCCATCTGTCACGCCTGACATTGCATGGTTGCGCGAGCATCTTTCGGTCCCCGAACAGGTGCATGTCGCCCAGGTGGTTGGCGAAGCCCTGCGCACGCGCCAGCCCTTCTTCTATCGCATGCGGGACGTGACGCTGGGCCCGCTTCTGGCGGACAACAAGGCACAGATTCTGGATGCGCATGGCGAGGTGGAGCTCGACCCGGACGGGAAACCGGTGGCGCTGGTCGCCATCTGCCAGAACGTCACCCGCAAGCTGCGCGAGGAAGAAGCGAGCGAACTCGCCCAGGAACAGTATTAGGCGATGACGCGCCAGGCGTCCGACATCATCATCTTCTATACCGTGAAGGGCGAAATCCTGTTCGCGTCCGACGCGCTGGAACGCCTTCTGGGCCGCAGCGCGGACGAGATCGCCCATGGCGGCTTTCTCAACATCGTTCATCCCGCCGATATCGAGGAAGCGCGCCAGCTCACCAGCGTGCCGCCGCCGGGCGAAAGCCGCACCGCCACCTATCGCGTTCTGCACAAGGACGGCCATTACCTGTGGCTGGAAGTGCTGACCCGTGCGATCTATGACGATGCCACCGGCAAGGTGCGCAACATTGTCAGCGTGTCGCGCGACATCTCCGCCCGCAAGGCGCACGAACTGGAAATCGAAGCGGCGCAGGAACGCGCCGAAGCCGCCAACAAGGCCAAGTCCGCCTTCCTCGCCAATATGAGTCACGAACTGCGCATGCCGCTCAACGCCATTATCGGCTTTTCCGAGCTGATGCGCGAAAAGATGTTCGGCCCGCTGGGTGACCGGCGTTATGACGAATATGCCAAGCTGATCCATCATTCCGGCAAGCATCTGCTGGACCTGATCACCGACATGCTGGACATGGCCAAGATCGAAGCCGGCAAGATGGTGCTGTCGCCCGAGCGCATGGATCTCAGCGAAGCGGTCGAAGACTGTCTGCGCACCCTCAAGGACCAGGCCCTGAATGGCCGCGTGACGCTGACCAGCGAATACAGGTGCAAACCCGTGCTCGGGGCGACCGCCGCGCGGTCAAGCGGATCCTGCTGAATCTTCTGTCCAATGCGGTGAAGTTCACCCCGCCGGACGGCAGGATCATGGTCTCGACCTGGAAGGCGCGCGGCCGCGCCTATGTATCCGTCCACGATACCGGCATCGGCATCTCGGCGCAGGATCTCTCGCGGCTGGGCAATCCCTTCGAACAGGCCGAGACCGACGCCATACATGCCAAGGGCGGTACGGGCCTCGGCCTGGCGCTGGTCAAGGCGCTGGTCGAAAAGCATGGCGGCAAGCTGGTGATGGCGAGCGAGGTCGGCAAGGGCACCACGGTTGTGGTGGATTTCCCGCTGGCCGCGCGGGCCAGGGCGCAAGCCTAGTTGACACTGCTGACAGCCAAGGGCAATCAACCGACATGCTGCTATGGGCGGGCTTTATCTCCATTCTTGTAGGTCTTCTGGCGCTGACCATCGACCGGGCGCTGGCGCATTTCATCTACGATCATGTCAACGCCCGCGCCCACAGGGCGCTGGACAGCATCACCCATTACGCCAAGGCCGGCCATTGGCTGGCCGCTGCGATTATCGCGCTGATCCTGGCGGCGGGCCTTCGCCATTTCCAGGTCTATCCCCAGCAGGTTGCCCAGCTGATCAATTACAGCCTGGCCTTCATCGCCAGCCTGACGCTGGGCAGCGCCATCCTGCATGTCATCAAGCTGGCGATCGGCCGCCGCCGTCCGCGCGACGATATGGAGATGGGGCTGTACGGCTTCATGCCGCTGGCCTTCAATTCCGATTACAACAGTTTTCCCAGCGGCCATGCGCTGACCATCTGCTGCGTGGCGGTGATCTTCACCTGCGTCTGGCCCTGGCTGTGGCCGTTATGGTTCGGCATCGCCGCACTGCTGGCGGTGACGCGCGCCTTGCTCACGGCGCATTTCCTCAGCGATGTCCTGATCGGCGCCGGCATCGGGCTGATCGCGGCGCGCGAAGTGCTGCTCTTGGGTTTTCCCGGTTTCGCACCGACCTGGTTTTAAGTCCGCCGCGCCCGAAAAAATTCGCGCAGGATTTCGCCGGCTTCCAGCGCATGCGGTTCGGTCTGCATCACCGAGGGACGATGATGGCAGGTGGGCTGCTCGAAGAAGCGCGGCCCGTGCAGCACCGCCCCGCCCTTGGGATCGCAGGCGGCGAAGACCAGGCGCGATATCCGCGCCATCGCCATGGCGCCGGCGCACATGGCGCAGGGCTCCAGGCTGACATAGAGCGTCGCCCCGATCAGCCGTTCATTGCCCAGCAGTTTGGCGCCGGCGCGCATCACCAGCATCTCGGCATGGGCGGTGGGGTCCTTGAGTTCCAGGATGCGGTTGCCGTCACGCGCCAGCAGCGCGCCTTTGGGGCCCAGCAGCACCGCGCCCACCGGCACCTCGCCGCGCAAGGCCGCCGATTTCGCTTCTTCCAGCGCCAGTGCTATGGCTTCGGCATCATTCATGTCCCCGGGAGTTAGCCTTGCCTGCCGACAAAAAGCCAGCCACTCATGAGGGCGATCGTATTGCAAAAGTGATCGCGCGGGCCGGCATCTGTTCGCGGCGCGATGCCGAAAGGCTGATCGCGGAAGGGCGGGTCAAGCTGGACGGGGTGATCGTCACCTCGCCTGCCCTGAACGTCACCCAGAACAATGTCGTGCAGGTCGATGAAAAGCCGCTGACCCAGCCCGATGCCGCGCGCATGTGGCGCTATCACAAGCCGTCGGGCCTGGTCACCACCCACAAGGATGAGAAAGGGCGGCCCACCGTTTTCGCCAATTTGCCCAAGCATCTGGGACGGGTGGTGTCGGTGGGGCGGCTGGACTTCAACACCGAAGGCCTGCTGCTGCTGACCAATGACGGCGAGATCGCGCGGCGCATGGAAATCCCGTCGGCGGGCTGGACGCGGGTCTATCGCGCCCGGCTGTTCGGCAAGGTGAACCAGGCCGACCTGGACAAGCTCGCCACCGGCATCACCATCGACGGCGTCAAATACGGTCCCATCGTTGCCGATATCGAGCGCAGCAAGGGGGTCTATAGCTGGGCCACCGTGTCGCTGAAGGAAGGCAAGAATCGCGAGATCAAGCGGGTGATGGAACGGCTGGGCCTGAAGGTCGCCCGCCTGATCCGCACCGCCTATGGCCCCTTCCAGCTGGGCCAGCTTGTCGAAGGCCAAATCGAGGAAATCCCGGCCCGGTTATGGCGGGAAAAGCTGGGAATCGGCCGTAAAAAACGTGCTGACCATGACGGTTGAAAGCTGCTAGAAGCCCCGCATTAACTGGAGAGACGCGCGCCATGGGCAGCATGAAAGACAAGCGGAAGAAATTGCTTCCCCCGCCCTATGCCGCCGAAACCAAGGATGTGCGCTTCGCCGGGACCTTCGAGGTCCTGGTGCCGATCGAGGGCCGCAACAAGCCCGCCAAGGTGCCGCTGCAGTTCCCGACCCTGTCCGCCGCCGAAGGCTGGATGCACAGCGCCGAGGGCAAGGACACCATCGCCGAAATCCTGGCCGAGGCCAAGAACGGCTGACCGGGCCTTTTGGGGCCCCTCTGTCGCCATCTGGGACAGCCGCAAAACCGCGTTAACCACCGGTTTGCGGGCTTTTCCACCCATGCAACTTCCAGCTTGGTAAGCGGTCCTTCACCTTTCGGGTGCTATTTTTCACCCCGGAATTACGATGGTGGAGATCGAAATGCGTAAAGTTTTCATGGTCGCGATGGCGGTTGCCGCGCTGACCCTTGGCGGCACCGCCGCCCGCGCTGACAACCTGCAGGACGGCGCCAAGGCCTTCCAGGGTGGTCAGTACAACCGCGCCCTGACCTTGTGGCGTCCGCTTGCCGTGCAGGGCAACCCGGTGGCGCAGAACAATCTGGGCATCATGTATCTGGACGGCAAGGGCGTGCCGCAGAATATGAGCGAAGCGGTGCGTTACCTGTCGCTGTCCGCGGCGGCCGGTTCCTCGCTGGGCCAGAACAATCTGGGCGGCCTGTATCAGGACGGCAAGGGCGTGCCGCGTGACTATGCCCGCGCCATGCAGTGGTTTTCGGCCAGCGCCAGCCAGGGCAACAGCGCCGGCATGTACAATATGGGCCTGATGTATGAACTGGGCCAGGGCGTGAAGCCCGATCCTTTCCGCGCTTACATGTGGTACGCGCTGGCCGCCGAGCAGGGCAACATGCCCAACGCCGTCGCCCATCGCAACGCCCTGTGGTCGCGCATGACGCCGGCCGCGCAGAACCAGGCCCGCGACCTGTCCGTGGCCTGCAAGCGCAACAACTACAAGGGCTGCGCCTAAAACAAACTCGACCTCTATCGAGACTGCGAAAAACGGCGCCGGAGACGGCGCCGTTTTTTTATCGCATGTGGGAATAAAGCTCGGCGATGCGGGCGATGCCTTCAGCGGTCTCGGCCCGGTCCACCACCTCATCGGCCTCGTTATAGCCGCGCATGTCGCCGCCCTCCAGCATCTGGATCACGATGCCGTCGCTGCGCGAGATCATCTGTACGCCGCGATAATTGACGCCGTAGGTGACTTCGGGCTGCGGCACCAGCCAGCCGATCTGGCCGCGCACCGGAACCAGCGTTTCGTCCTTCCACAAATCGCGCGCGCCATAGCCGGTGCAGTTCATCACCACCTTCTGCGGCAGCGCGGTGAATTCGGAGGGGCTGCGGAATTCGCGCACCACCATCTTGCCGCCCATGGCATAGAACTCGCGCATCAGCGTGTCGCCATAGGAGGCGATGTTGAATTGCAGGTTCGAGGTGCGCCGGACATGGGGCACCGGAAAGGGATTGGCGGCGGGGACCAGCGTCTCGCCGCCCGGCACCAGGTCGGCGATGCGGCTGCCGAAATGGGCGAAGCCCAGCGTGTCGGAGGGATAATATTGGGAATCGCCCTGCCCGAACGGGGTATCCGACAAGGCATAGCGGTCGCCGAACTCCACCGGATTGCCCGCCACGCCCAGATAGCTGCGATAGGATTTCCAGGTGATGCGCGCCATGCGCTCCCACAGATCGCCAAAGCCGGGACCGACGGGACCCTGCAGCGCGATGCGCGAATCCGGCGTCCAGCTTCCGGTGGCGCGCACCGAGCGGGTCTGGGGCAGCAGGTCCTTGGCATAGAGCGTGACGCTGCACCCCGAACGCAGCGCCAGCACCGCCGTGGTCAGGCCCAGCGCACCGCAGCCGATCACCGCGATATTCCTGTCGCCCCGCGCCAGCGCCTTTTCCAGCACGATGGTCGCCGAACCCCAGCTTAGCGACCAGCCCGAGCCGCCATGGCCGTAATTGTGCACCACCAGCGTGTCGCCCAGCATCTCGGTGTCGAGGCGCGGCCCTGCGGGACGGAAGGGACGGGTGCAGACGGTGATATCGAACAGCCGCCGCATATGGGCCTGCACATGCGGCAGGCGCGGCGGGGCGTCGGCAAGGCCGGGAATGGCACGTGGCTGCGTGGCGCAGGCGGAGAGGCCAGCCAGACCACCTAACAAGGCGAGACGGCGATCGAGAACTGCCATGTGTGACCCGCCTAACTTCGATCAGAAAAAGTTAACTCTTCCAACTCAATGACCTCATCAACATTCGTCAAATCAAGTTCGCTGGCAATTTTGGGCAATCCGCCCATAGTTTCAATTTCTTTCAGTACGCCCAAGACATTTCTCACACCATTCGTGGCGGGCTTCAAAACTGGGAGATAGCTGTACTGATAACCTCGCGTATCATCCTGAACTAAAATTAGTAGCCAGATAGCACATTCTTTCAAGCGCTGATAAAATTCGGCTATCGAAACAGCCAACTTCGGCGGAAGAAGTCCAATCTTCGGCGCAAGCGCTTGAAAAAGTACAGGCTCAGGGATTTTATTCTCGGCAAGAAAATGAGCATCAATTTCTCGCCGGCTATAATAGCGGGATGCAACAGCACCTGCTAACCTCGCCATCTCTTGACGGAGAAGCAACATCTCGCTGCAAAGACCGACTGCAATTGATAGAGCTTCTTCTTTACGCAACTCCGCGTCGCGCCTCCGATTTAGCCTTTAGTTAAACAAAGCCGCCGTCATCAGGGCAAGAAATCCGAGAAAAGCTGCAATGCCTTGCTGCCAACTCTTAATCTCTGGATAAATTGCGCCCCACTCCAGCATTTAGTTTCCAAACTCCACCAGATACCCCGCAACGCCCTCTTCCGAATCGCCATTGCCCAGCGCCGTGGAGAATTGGCGCTTGCGGTATGAGAACAGCGTTACGCAACACACGTTCGGCACGTCCCATTTTCCGCCATGCTGGAAGGCGGTGACCATCCAGTCGACATAGGCGCCGTCCGGGGCGCTGCCTTTGGCCATCCCGGTCCAGAATAGACGGCCCTTGCCGCCCTCTTCCGAGCCTTCCGGTCCCGTCACCCAGCGCCACTCATTGGGCGCGGTCTGGCGACCGCCCAGATAGACGACGTCGGTGACCTCGGGAAACAGCTTTTCCATCACGAAATCGAATTCGGATTTGTCATGGATGGTGGCGAGATAGCCCGGCTGGCCCTTGTGGCGCAGTTTCTCCGCCGCCGCCTTTGCCGCGTCCCAGGTGATGTTGGGGGCGCGGATATACTGATAGGCGTGGCCGCCGGGGCGCTCGATCACCGCGGTGCTGCCCGGCTCCTCGAATGACTGGGGCGTTTTATCGGGCGGCGGGGGAAAGGCGAGGTGCCAGCCCAGAAAGAGCGCGCCAAGGCCCACCAGCGCCCAGAGGACGACAACCAGACGGCGCAGATTCCTGGTGGCGGATGCGGATATCATGACAAGCCCCTGGGCGGCCGATCATAGGGCAGCGCGGGGGCAATTCCACTGCCCTCAGCGTACAGACTGTCAGCCTTTAGACGTGCTGGCCGCCATTGATCATCAGCTCTGAGCCGGTGACGTAGGACGATTGTTCGGTGCAGAGGTACCAGATCGCCTTGGCGACCTCGGCCGGCTGGCCCAGCCGGCGCAGCGGGATGGTCTCGACGATCTTCTCGGTGCCGGGCGACAGGATGGCGGTGTCGATCTCGCCCGGGGCGATGGCGTTGACCCGAACCCCCAGGGGGCCGAAATCCGCCGCCATCTCGCGTGTCAGCGCCGCCAGCGCCGCCTTGGAGGTCGAATAGGCCGCCCCGGCAAAGGGATGCACCCGGCTGCCCGCGATCGAGGTGACGTTGACGATGGAGCCCCTCGCCTTGGCCAGCTCGTTGCGGAGGCCCTGGGCCAGCCAGATGGTGGAGAAGAAATTCACCTCGAACACCTGCCGCCAAGCTTCCATCGAGGATTGCAGCGTGTCCAGCCGTTCGCCCTTGGCGCCCTTGGGGCTGATGGCGGCATTGTTGACAAGGGCGTGCAGCTTGCCATCGGTCAACCGGCTGCGCATCTCGGCCACGGCGCGGGCCGTGTCGGCGGGGTCGGCCAGATCGACCTGGATATGGTCCTCGGGGCCCGCAGCCCAGGGGCAGTTCTCCGGAAAGGCGTGGCGCG
>JBEGVG010000093.1:0-3488 GCA_041178445.1 Pseudomonadota bacterium
AGGCTGGGCGCAAGCCCGCACCATTGGCTCGGCCGCGGCTTCGGAAGCCTTCTTCCCCTTCCCCGACGGCTTGCTGACGGTGGCGGAAGCGGGCGCGACGGCAGTAATCCAGCCCGGCGGCTCGATGAACGACCAGAAGGTGATCGACGCGGCGGATGAGGCTGGTTTGGCGATGGTCTTTACCGGCATGCGCCACTTCCGCCATTAGCGGCGGCTTGGCAGCCTGTCAAAAACTTCGCCCGCTCCCACGCCCCAGATTCGCGACTTGGGAATCCAGCCATCGACATCGGCGCTGTGCACCTGACAGGCCGTGCGGGTGCAGGCCCGTAAAGTCGCGATCGCGCCGGGATCGGCCAGCGCCACCACCGCGCCGCTATCGGCATTTTCATGCAGGTTGACCCGGCCCTTGCCCGTCACTAGCACGGTGCGCCGGTCGCTGAGCATGGCATGGCTCATCCAGCCCGTGGTGCCGTCCACGGCGCGCACGCGCCGCCACACGTCATATTCAGCGATGACCGCGAAGGGATAGCCGCGATGGCGGTACTGCCACAGCACGCGGTGCGAATAGGTGGGGCCTTCGCGCATATAGGCTTTTTCGGCACGCAGGCTCACATAGCGCAGCACCTTGCCGGGCGGCTGCGCCGCGGCCGATGCGCCAAGACTGGTGGCGAAAAGGCAGGCGACAAGCAGGAAATGGACGATCAACCGTGTCATGGCGCGCGCGAATCGGTGACGGTTTGATGTACACCGCCTACGGGCATTTCGGCTATGCCTTCAAGGTGGCGTCGAACAGCTCGACTTCTTTTTCAAACGCCCGCTGCGCCTGCAATTCGTTATAGACGCCGTCGCGGCCCGACACAGTCCAGCCATGGGCCGCGCCCTGATAGACTTCGCTTTCGAACGCGCCGCGCCAGTCGCGCAAGGCCTTTTCCAGCCGGTCGATCCATTCCCTGGGCATCAACGGGTCGTTGTCGGCATGGCCGAAATAGAGCCGCGCTTTGACCTTGCCCAGCAACAGATGCGGGCTGTCCGGCTTTTCTGTTGCCAGCCAGCCGCCATGGAACGATGCCGCGGCGGCGATGCGGTCAGGCATGATTGCGGCCATGCGCACCGCCATCTGGCCGGTATAGCAATGGCCCACAACCCCGATCTTGCCGGCCTGCACGTTGGTCTGGGCCTGCAGGAAATCGGCATAGGCTTTGCCGTCGCTGTCCATCTGCTGCGGCGTCAGCGCGTCGAACAACTCGTGCAGAACTTGCATTTTCTCGGCCTCGTCCCTGGGCATGAAACCTTCGGAGCGGTTGCGCGAATAGCGGTGGAAAGCATTGGGCACCAGGACCGCGAAACCCTTTTCGGCCAGCCGCTTGGCCAAGCCGATATTGGCGGGGCGCACGCCCCACACATCGGTAAGGAAGATAATGCCGGGATAATCGGCCAGCCGGTCGGGGCGGTACAGATTCACTTCCGCACCCAGGGTGGGAATTTCCAGACGTTCTTCAATCATGGGATTTGGCCTCGATCATGTGCCGCTCTGATAGGTCACCGCGTTCCAATAACGCGCCTGATGCATTCCGGTGCGCGAAAATCCGCGGCGGCGCAGCTCCCGCCCGATCATCCAGTTGAAATAGCCGTGCGCCACCAGCACGGCAACGCCCTTGGCCTTCGCGCGCGCCGTCAGAATATCGGCGGCGCGCGCCGCGCGCGCCGACGTTGTGCGTGCGTCCTCGATCCTGGGGTGAAAACCCGCATGCCAGAGGATGCGCGACAGCACCGCCCATTTGGTGACCTGCATGTTCAGCCAGGGAATGCGCGGCGATGCCAGCGGCGCTTCGGCGAACAGCGGATCGGCAATCAATTGCGCATGCGGCGCCATTGCCTTGGCGCTCTGATGGCTGCGCGGACGGTCGCTGGTGAAAACGGTATCGAGTTCCCTGACCAGATCTCGCAGTTCCTGCGGCGGCAAGCTGGCGAGGTCGAGCCCCGCGGCCTCGTAATCGTCGATATAGGTCGCAAAGCCCCTATGCGAGGTGCGCGGGCGAAGGGCAATGCGCGGCTGTCCATGCCGTATCAAGACGATGCGGACGGGCGGGGAAATCGGAGGCGCGCTTAGGGGCAAACTGAGTCTTTCCGGCAGTCCGGTAAGCATTTAACGGGCGGCGCCGACATTCAGAAACCTTTAACTTTTGGCCCTCCGCTGCACAGCTATCGGGCCATGCGCTCAATAATTAGGCAAACACCTGTTGCATTGCAACAACGGTCTTATAAATCACGACTTTTCACCCCAAAACCGGGCCGAAATGACAATGCGCCGTATTGAGATACGCCCACCAAAACAGGAAACGTCGTGGTGACCGGGGCTGCCCCCGCGACGACTGCGCGTTCAGGCGCATCAAGAGAGGAACTGAAATGAAGAATTGGACTAAGATGGCGCTCGCTGCGGCGAGCCTGGCTGGCCTGCTCGGTACCAGCCTTCCCGCCGTCGCGCAGGACGCTCCGGAGTTTTCGCTGTCGGGTTCGCTGGCGGTGACCAACGATTACCGCTTCCGCGGCATCAGCCAGAGCGACCGCAGCTTCGCGCCGCAGGGTTCGCTGACCCTGACCGGCCCGGATGGCTGGTACATCGGCGCCTGGACCTCGACGGTTGATTTCGATCCGACCAACTCCGGCAATCCGTACATGGAAATCGACATCTATGGCGGCAAGCACACCGACCTGGGCGGCGTGGACTGGCACATCATGCCGATCTACTACGCCTATCCGGCCGGCAACTTCGCGCCCGGTTCGGCCACCGCGGACTATTTCGAACTGGTCAACCAGCTGTCGTACACCTTTGACTTCGGCGTGACCGCCATGGGCACCTACGCCTTCTCGCCCGAACTGAGCTTCGGCGGCGGCCAGGGTAATTACCTGGCCCTCAACCTAGCCTATCCGATCAATGACTGGCTGAGCATAAGCGGCAACTACGGCCATGTGTGGGCCGAGAATGCCGCCCGTGCCGGCTCCAGCGGCTACAACCACGGCGACCTGGGCGTGACCGCTTCCTACAACGGCTTCTCGCTGGACCTGCGCTACACCGGTACGGACCTGACCCGCTTCGGCTGTGCCAACTTCTACATGACCACCGGCAATGCCTGCGCCGGCGGTGTGGTGGCCACTCTCAGCTACACCATGGCCCTGCTGCCGTAAGCAACAGGCCAAAGACCAAAGTCAAAACCCGCGGGATCAAAATCCCGCGGGTTTTTCTTTGTCTACTCTGTTGATTTAACCCCTCCGGTTTCAGCTTTCACGAAGCTGCGCTTCGCTCGCTGCCCCCCCCCTTCCTGTGCGCTACCGCGCACGACGGGAGGCAGACCTGTATTTGCGTCTAGAGCGCTTCCAAGGCCCGGTGCAACCGAGCCAGTTTATCTGGCGGGCCCTATAGAAGCGTCAAGACAAGCTGCCGTAGCTTCCCAACTATCTCTTCAGCACTATGCCGTTTCCTAGCCATT
>JBEGVG010000094.1:0-9522 GCA_041178445.1 Pseudomonadota bacterium
GACGCACGCCATACGCTGGAGCCACGCGATCAGAGCGGCCAAAGCTACACCAATGGGCATGGCAATGGCCGCGCCGCACCCGTCAAAGGCCCGTTCCGCGCCATCAATACCGAAATCACCAACCTGGCCAGCGAGCCGGTGGTGCGCACCGCCTTGACGGTGGAGCCACGCGATGGCCGGTTGTGCGTGTTCATGCCGCCGACGCCAACCGCGGCGGATTATTTCGCCTTGCTGCAAGCGGTGGAGGACTGCGCCGAAGCGCTGGATGTGGCGGTGCATATCGAAGGCTATCCGCCGCCCTATGATCCGCACATCAATGTCATCAAGGTGACGCCCGATCCCGGCGTGATCGAGGTCAATATCCATCCTGCCAGGAACTGGCGCGAGCAGGTCGAGATCACCAAGGCGCTGTACGAAGAAGCCGCCGCCTGCCGCCTTTCCACCGAGAAATTCCTGCTGGACGGGCGCCACACCGGCACCGGCGGCGGCAATCATATCGTGGTGGGGGCGCAGACGCCGCCGGACTCGCCCTTCCTGCGCCGCCCCGACATGCTGAAAAGCATCATCGCCTATTGGCAGAACCATCCGGCGCTGTCCTACCTCTTCTCCGGCCTTTTCATCGGACCCACCAGCCAGGCGCCGCGCATCGATGAAGCGCGGCATGACTCGCTGTATGAACTGGAAATCGCCTTCAACGAGATTCCATCGCGCGCGGCAGCCAACATTCCGCCCTGGCTGGTGGACCGGGTGTTCCGCAACCTGCTGGCCGATTCCACCGGCAATACCCATCGTACCGAAATCTCCATCGACAAGCTTTATTCGCCCGACGGTCCCACCGGCCGGCTGGGGCTGGTGGAATTCCGCGGCTTTGAAATGCCGCCGCATGCGGAAATGAGCCTGGCGCAATCGCTGCTGCTGCGCGCCCTGATCGCGCGCTTCTGGCGCGAGCCTTATCAGTCCAATCTGGTGCGCTGGGGCACCGGCCTGCATGACCGCTTCATGCTGCCGCATTTCATCTGGAGCGACCTGGAAGATGTGATCGGCGACATGAACGCCCATGGCTTCGGCTTTGACGCCGAATGGTACCGCCCGCATTGGGACTTCCGTTTCCCCAAGATCGGCGCCGTGCAGTATGACGGCGTCGGACTGGAAATCCGCACCGCCCTGGAACCATGGCATGTGATGGCCGAGGAAGGGGCGCCCGGCGGCACCGTGCGCTATGTCGATTCGTCCGTCGAACGGCTGGAAGTCAAATTGAGCGGCCTGACCCCAGGCCGCCACAAGGTGCTGGTCAATGGCCGCGAGGTTCCCCTCAGGGCAACGGCGCAAAGCGAGGCGGTGGCGGGCGTGCGCTTCAAGGCCTGGAAACATGCCCATGGCCTGCATCCCACCATCGATGCGCACGGTCCGCTGGTGCTGGAAATCTGGGATGGCTGGCGCAAGCGGTCGATGGGCGGCTGCACTTATCATGTCGCCCATCCCGGCGGGCGCAATTTCGAGATTTTCCCGGTCAACGCCTATGAGGCCGAAGGCCGGCGATTGGCGCGGTTCGAGCCGATTGGTTTCACCGGCGGCGTGTTCGAGCCCGTCAGGGAGGAAGCCAGCCCGGATTTCCCCTACACTCTCGACCTGAGACGTTAGGGGAGCATTGATTCGCACCGTGTTGGAAGTGGCGCTCGAACCACGCTTTGACGAATTGCGCGATGGCGAAGGCCTGGTGCGGCCGCACTGGCGCGCCTTTGCCCGCACCCTGTCGGGCCTGTCGCCGGAAGAATTCGAGCGCCGCCAGGCATCGGCGCGCGCCACGGTCCAGGACAATGGCGTTACCTATAATGTCTATGACGATCGCGGCGGTCATGCGCGGCCCTGGCAGCTCGACATCGTGCCTTTCATCCTGTCGGCCAGCAATTGGGCCACGATCGAAGCGGCGGTGATCCAGCGCGCCCATCTGGCCGACCTGCTGCTGCGCGATCTCTATGGCCCCCAACGGCTGATGCGCGAAGGCGTGCTGCCGCCGCATCTGGTCACCGGCCATCCGCAATTCCTGCGTCCGCTTTGCGGCACCAAGCCGGCGCACAATGTTCATGTGCATCTGTATTCCGCCGATCTGGCGCGCGGGCCGGACGGATCATGGAAAGTCATGGCATCGCGCGCCGACGCGCCGGGTGGGCTTGGCTATGCGCTGGAAAACCGGTTGGTGGTGGCGCAGACCTTCCCGGAGAATTTCGGCGACCTTCGCGTGGCGCGGCTGGCGGCCTTCTTCAACGCCTATAAGGAGAATGTGCTCAATCTCGGCGGCTCGCGCCGCGACCGCGCCGTGCTGTTGACGCCGGGACCTTATAACGAAGCCTATTTCGAGCATGTCTATCTCGCCCATTATCTCGGCCTCACCCTGGTGCAGGGCGACGATCTGGCGGTGCGCGATGGGCAGGTGTTCCTGAAGACCCTGACGGGGCTGGAAAAGGTCGCCTGCATTTTCCGCCGGGTGGACTCCGATTTCTGTGATCCGCTGGAGTTTCGCGGCGACAGCGCGCTGGGCGTGCCCGGCCTGGTGGAAGCGGTGCGCTCCGGCGGGGTGGTGATGGCCAATGCGCTGGGCGGCGGGGTGATTGAATCGCCCGCCATGGACGCCTACCTGCCGGCGGTGTGCGATGCGCTGCTGGACGAAGAGCTGAAAATTCCCGACATCGCCACCATCTGGTGCGGCACCGAATGGGGCCGCAAGGCGGCGCTGGCGCGGCTGGGCCGTTCAATGCTGCGCGACGCCTTTGACGCAAGGCCGCTGTTTTCGCGCAATTCCAGCGCCCGGCTGGGCGCGGACCTTGGCAAGGAAGAACGCGAGCGGGCCATCGCCCATATCAACCGCCGCGGCGAGAATATCGTGCTGCAGGAGATTTCGCCGCTGGGCATGGCGCCGGTATTTGAGAATGGAAAATTCTCCGCCAAGCCGGTCAGCTTGCGCGTCTTCGCTGCCTGGACCCCCAATGGCTGGATTGTGATGCCGGGTGGACTGACCCGCGTCGCCGCCGATGACACGGTGCGGGCCCTTTCCATGCAGTCGGGCGCCTCGTCCAAGGACGCCTGGGTGCTGTCCTCCGCGCCGGTGGACAATTTCAGCCTGCTGGCCAATGGCGGCAAACCGCTGGAAATCAAGCGTTTGGGCGAATCCGCGCCCAGCCGCGCCATGGACAATCTGTTCTGGCTGGGGCGCTATGCCGAACGCACCGAGAACTTTGTGCGCATCCTGCGCGCCGTGGCGGCGCGGCTGAATGACGAACCGGCCGGTGCGCTGGAAGTGGCGCGCAAGCTGCTGATCCCCTTCAGCCAGGCCAGCGACACCCCGATCGAGGAAATCGCCGGCGAGGCCGAGCTGACCCAGGAAATGCAGCTGCTGATCTATGGCGGCAAGGTCAGCCGCGGCCTGCAAAGATTGCTGCTGCGGGTGGAACAGACCGCCTGGTCGGTGCGCGACCGGCTGTCGCTGGACACCTGGCGCACCATTCACGCCCTCACCGCCCAGGAAGAATTGCCACCGCCCGATGCGCCGTTCGAAGCCCCGGCGGCGCGCTTTTATCTCGACGCATTGGTGCGCCGTGCCGCCGCCCTGTCGGGCCTGTCGGCGGAGAATATGACGCGCGGACCCAACTGGCTGTTCATGGATCTGGGCCGGCGGCTTGAGCGCGCCCAGCACCTGGCCTGGCTGGTGCGCCAGACGGTGGGAGAGGCAGACGCGCGCGAGACGGAGCATCTGCGCATCGTGCTGGAGATCGCCGACAGCGCCATGACATACCGTTCGCGCTATCTGAACGTGTTTCAGCTGGTGCCCTTCGTCGATCTTCTGCTGCTGGACGAGCACAATCCGCGCTCCTGCGCCTTCCAGCTCGCCGCCATCGAAAGCCATTTGCGCGAACTGCCGCGCATCACCCTGGCCCAGCGCAGCGACATGCCGCGCACCATCGCCCATGAGATGCGCGCCGAGGTCACCAACGCCCATCCGGCGCGGTTGGCTTTTTGCGAGAGCGGCCGCCGCCCCGGCCTGATCGAACTGACCGAAGCGATCCATTTCGATGCGGCGCTGCTGTCCGATGCCATTGCCGATGCCTATTTCCAGCATGCCAGCCGCCGCCGCACCGGCGCAGCGGGCCATTCTTAATGGATCAGCCGTGATGGAGTATAAAGTCCGCCACCGCACCACCTACCGCTATCTGCAGGATGTTTCCCATTCCTGGCATCTGGCGCATTTGCGCCTGCGCACCACGCCCGTCCAGACCGTGCATGACAGCATGGTCACCTTCAGCCTAGAGCCGGCCAGCCGGGCGGAGCGCAACGATTATTTCGGCAACCCTTGCGAGTGGTTTTCCCTCGACCAGCCGCACACTCAGCTGGAAGTGATCGCCGAGAGCCATGTCACAGTCGAGCCGCGCCCGGAAAGAACCTCGCGCGACAGCCTGACCTGGGAAGAGGTTCGCCGCCTGCTGGAGAATCCCATCGACGAGGAAGCGCGCGATGCGGTGCAGTTCATGTTCTACTCCCAGATGACCAGGTTTGAAAGCGACATCGCCGGCTATGCGGCGGTGAGCTTTCCGCCGGACCGCCCGCTGCTGACCGGCGCCATGGAATTGATGAACCGCATTCACAAGGATTTCCGCTACGACACCACCGTCACGGACGTCTCCACGCCCGTGGACCGGGTGTTCGAAATCCGCGCCGGCGTTTGCCAGGATCTGGCGCATATGGGCATCGCGGCGATGCGCAGTCTTGGGCTGCCCGCCCGCTATGTCTCCGGCTATCTTTTGACCCAGCCGCCGCCGGGCATGGCGCGCATGCTGGGCGCAGATGCCAGCCATGCCTGGTTCAGCGTCTGGGCGCCGCCCTTCGGCTGGGTCGATCTGGATCCCACCAACAATGTGCTGGTCAGCGAAACCCATGTCACATCGGCCTGGGGCCGCGACTATGGCGATGTCGCGCCGGTGGCCGGCATCATCCTGGGCGGCCATGACCATATCGTGGATGTGGGTGTTGACGTGATCCCCGTCGATCAGGTTGCCCCTTAGGGCGCGGCGCGATAAAGCAAAGCCGCCAATCCCGGGCCTTCCATGACGTCTTCCCTGATCCTTGCCATTGCACTGGCCGCCTGTTGCGCGACCATGATCGGCGGCCTGCTGGCGCTGAAGCTGGCGGACAAGCTGCCGCTGGTGATGGCCTTTTCCGCCGGCGCGGTGATCGGCGTGGCGTTCTTCGATCTGGCGCCCGAAGCGCTGGAAGCCGGCGCCGGCATCTACAGCGCCAGCGAATTGCTGGCGATCGCGGCGCTGGGATTCTTTTCATACGCCGTGCTCGACCGCACCGTGGCGCGGCACGATTGCCAGGGCCAGGTGAATCCGGCGCGCGGCATGGTCGGCGCGGCGAGTTTCTCCGCCCATAGCATGATGGACGGCTTTGCCATGGGCATCGCCTTCCAATATTCCCACGAAGTCGGCTTGATCGTGGCGGCGGCGGTGCTGGCGCATGACTTCGCCGACGGCCTCAACACCGTGAATGTGGTGATCAAGAATGGCGGCTCGCGGCGGTTTGCGCTGCGCTGGCTGGCGGTGGATGCGGCCGCCCCGATGCTGGGCGCAATCGCCAGCCTGTTCGTGCGCCCAGACCCGGGCGTGCTGGCGATCCTGCTGGCGCTGTTCTGCGGCTTCTTCCTGCATATCGGCGCCAGCGGCTTGCTGCCCGAAAGCCACCGCGCGCATCCGCGTTTCTCGACCACCGTCGCGACTCTGGCGGGCGCGGGATTTCTTTATCTCGTAACCGCGCTGGTCCACTAACTCTGACCCCCTCCGGTTTCAGCTTCCGCGCAGCTTCGCTGCGCTCGCTGAAACCGCCTCCCACTTGTGCGCTAGCGCGCACGATGGGGAGGCGGGCTTGAGTGTGCGGCTACTTAATCTCCGTCAGCAGCGGCTTTCCCGCAAAATGCGCGTCGAGATTGTCCAGCACCAGCTGGCTCATGGCGCGGCGGGTTTCGTGGGTGGCGCTGCCGACATGGGGCTGCAGCACCACCTGGTCCATCGCGTACAAGGCTTCCGGCACCGTCGGCTCATTGACGAACACATCCAGTGCCGCACCGCCCAGCTTGCCGCTCTTCAAAGCATCGACCAGCGCGTCCTCATCCACCACCGCGCCGCGCGCGACATTGACCAGAATGCCGCTCGGTCCCAGCGCCTCGATCACCGCCTTGCTGACGATCTTCTGGGTCTGGGGCGTCGAAGGAATGATCACGATCAGGAAATCGCTGTTCCTGGCCAGCTCCACCAGATCGGGATAGTGCTTCCAGCTCACATCCTTTACGGGATTGCGGCTGTGATAGGCGACCGTGTTGTTCATTGCCTCGGCGCGCTTGCCGATTTCCTTGCCGATCCGGCCCATGCCCAGAATGCCGACGCGCTTTCCGCTGGCTTTCTGTGCCAGGGGATAGTCGCCTTCCTTGCTCCAGCGTCCGTCGCGCACATACTTGTCCGACGCCACCAGCCGCCGCGCCGTCATGATCATCAACCCAATCGCCAGGTCCGCGACATCGTCATTCAGCACGTCGGGCGTGTTGGTGACGGGAATGCCCTTGGTGCGGGCATACTCCACCGGAATGCCGTCATAGCCGACGCTGGCCGAGGCGATGATCTCCAGCTTGGGCATGCGGTCGATCATTTCCGGCGGCGGGCCGGAATGGCCGTTGGTGACGGCGCCGCGTACAATGCCCGCCACCTTGTCGAAATCGTCCTTGCCGTGCAGACGGTACTTGGCCGCCAGATCTTTCTGAACTTCAGGACGCAACTGAACCAACTGCAAAATATCGATCATCTGTTTTTCTCTTAGGGGGCTTCCGCCATGGCTTTCATATTGTCGAGGGCTTCGCTGAAGCGCTTGCTGCGCTGCTCGCGATTGGCAATCTTGGCTTCCGGCGTGCCCAGCGGCGCCTGGTCGTAGAGCAGCGTGTAGACGATCTTGGTCTTGCGGCCGCGGTCCAGCGGCTCCACCGCCAGGGTGCCGTGATAATAAATCGGCGAGCCGGGCTGGATCTCCGACGGCTGCTGGCCATAGGTGTAGGAATAAGGCGTCTGGGCCACGATGATCTCGTCGGTCTTGCCGTTGAGGCGGCGATTGGTGCCGACGCTGAGCTGGTTGCCTGAGGTGATCTGGCAGGTGACCTTGAGCCAGGTGGCGATGGCGCAGTAAGGCCCGATCCGGGCCCAGGTCTGGTCGGGTGTGCGGTCCACCACCTTTTCCAAGAGGATCACATTCCATTCCGGCGCGGCCTGCGCCGTGCCGCAAAGCCCCGCTCCGGAAAGGAAGGTCAGCGCGATTGCTGCGCCTGCGAAAGCCCCCATTCTCATCGATATCCCCTTCGCTTTGCGCACCCTTTTATCTCTGATAAAACGCATGCGCGCCGCACGCAACAAGACATAAGCGGCGGGGGGCCGCGCATGTACCGCATTGTGTTTTCGGCGTCGCTGGTCCTTTTTGCCGGATGGCTGCCCGCCGGCGCCAAAGACCTCAAAATTCTCACCGGCGCGGGCATGTCCATGCCGGTACGCCAGCTGGCGGGCGAATTTGCCGCCCGCACTGGCAGCAAGGTGGATGTGGTCAGCGATACCGCCGGCGGGGTGCAGAAACGCATGGAAGCCGGCGAGGCTTTCGATCTGGTCATCGCCACCACCACCGTGGTGGACAATCTGACCCGGCAGAAGAAAGTGTCAGCCCAGCACAGCCATCTGGCCCGGATGGTGGCGGGCATCGGGGCGCGCAAGGGCACGCCCAAGCCCGCTATCGCTGATGCGGCGGCTGTGAAAGCAACCCTGCTGGCGGCAAGGACTATCTCTTATGTGGATCCTGCCTCGGGCGGGATCACCGGTGTCTTCTTCCTGTCCCAGGCCGACAAGCTTGGCATCGGCGAGGCGGTGCGCGCCAAGGCCGTCCTGGCCAAGAACGGCACCGGCGTCGCCGCTTTGGTGGCGGACGGCAGCGCCCAGTATGGCGTCACCCTGGTCAGCGAAATGCTGCCCAATCCGCAGGTGACGGTGTGGCCGCTGCCCGATCCGCTTCAGATGACCACCATCTATGCCGCCGCTATCGCGACCAATGCGCAAAACGCAATGGACGCGGCGGCAATGCTGGCCGACCTTCGCGGACCAAAAGGGCGCGAAGCCAACCTCAAGGCCGGCCTGCAGCCGGTTTCGCAATAAGATAAAGGGAGACATTCATGGACCGCAGAAAATTCTTTTCCGTCACCGGCGCCAGTGCCGCCGCCGTGGCAGCCGCCGGCATTCCCGGTGCCGAGGCGCAACAATGGCGCAAGGGCGCGGGCGCCTGCGCCAGCGGCAAGCTGCCGCCGCTCAAGGCCAAGCTTGGTCATCAGTTCGGCACCCTGACCGAACGCAGCGCTTCCTGGGTGGCGCGCTATGGCGTGGATGCGATCTGCACCAGCCCGGTGATCACCGATCCCACCCGCCTGTATCCGACGCCCGCCGAGATGCGCACGATGCTGGACCTGGCGGCCAAGTGGAAGCTGAATGTCGAGATGGTGGACAGCGTGCTGCTGCAGTCCTCGCATATCGACCGCGAAAAGAACCCGTCCATCATGCTGGCGCAGAGCCCGCAGCGCGACCGCGATATCGAAGCCTTCCAGAATCACATCCGCACCTGCGCCGCCACCGGCATCAAGACCCTCAAATACAATATGAGCCTCTTGGGCGTGGTGCGCACCAACCGGGTTCCGGGCCGCGGCGACACGCTGCACGACCGCTGGAACGCCAAGGAATCGCTGGCCAAGAATCCGCCCCTGACCAAGGCCGGTATCGTCAGCCCCGACGCCTTCTGGGAACGCATCGATTACTTCCTGCAGCGCGTGGTGCCCGTCGCCAACGAGAACAAGGTGCGCATCGCCTGCCATCCCCAGGATCCGGGCACGCCGCCCGAAGGCTATCAGGGCATTCACAATGTGCTGGGCACCATCGACGGCATGAAGCGCTTCATCACCATGTATGAAAGCCCGTATCACGGCTTCAATTTCTGCCAGGGCACGGTGTCGGAAAATCTGGCCAACCCGCGCGCCGAACTGTTCGACGTCATCCGCTATTTCGGCAGCCGCAAGAAAATCTTCAACGTCCACTTCCGCAATATCAAGGGCGTGCGCGACGATTTCACCGCCGAGATGTTCCCGGATGAAGGCGATATCGATTTCGTCCAGGCGCTGAAGGTCTATCGGGAGATCGGCTACGAAGACATGCTGATGCCCGACCACGTGCCGGTGGTGGTACCGAGCGATCCTAACGCGCAGCGGGAGAACTTCCCCTTCGCCTTCGGCTATATCCGTGGATTGATGCAGGCAGAGCGCAGCATCACCTGAGATTTTTACTTCAAGAACGACAAGGCGCGGGAAGTTCCCGCGCCTTTTTGTTTTCGCCGTTCATGTAGATGAACCTCAGATGAACACGAAGATGAACGCCCGTTCCAAACCGCACGCATAAATCCGCACTATTC
>JBEGVG010000095.1:0-35166 GCA_041178445.1 Pseudomonadota bacterium
GGATGGTGAACAGGAAGCGTGTTGAGCGCATCTGGCGTCGTGAGGGGCTGAAAGTCCCAGCAAAACAGCCCAAACGGGGGCGGCTCTGGCTCAACGACGGATCGTGCATCCGTCTGCGGCCGGAGCGCCCCAACCATGTGTGGTCCTACGACTTCGTCGCCGACCGCACCCACGACGGAAAGGCATTCCGGATGCTCTGTATTATCAATGAGTTCACACGCAAAGCGATTGCCATCCGTGTGGCCAGAAGTCTGAAATCCACCGAGGTCATTGAGGCGCTGTGCGATCTCTTCGTCGAACGGGGCGTCCCGGCCCACATACGTTCTGACAACGGCCCGGAGTTCGTTGCCCTGGCGCTCAGGCAATGGATTGTGGCCGGCGGTATCATGCGCCCTCCGGCATTTCGGATTGGTTAGGGCGCGCGAACGCTAAGAAGCAGGGGCGAATCGCGGCATGATTGTAATCCTTGTGGAAAACTAAACGGGTGCCCGCGTCCTTCAGGTTTCGTTAAGCGTGCGGGCCGAGACTGCGCCTCAATCAGCGATAGCGAACGGCAAACCTTAATGGCGGTTAACACTCAGCATCCAGACCAGCGGGCGCAGCGCCGCCGCTTTGTCGCCATCCAGGCGGCCAAGGGTGCGGTGGGTGCGGTGCTGGGACTGGCTTTTTTCGGGGTGGTGGGCCCACCTGACACTGCGGAAACCATCGCCATGGCCGGGTTGATGGCCCCGGCCGTGTTGGCGCTGCTGGGCCTGACCCGCATTCCCCTGGCCGTGCTGGAACAGGTGGGGCTTGCCGGTTTTGCCCTGCTGATCGGGTATCTTGCGTCCCTGACCGGCGGCGTGGCCTCGCCGCTTACGGTCTGGTTCGCTCTTGTTCCCGCCGAGGCTGCCCTGGCGGGTGGCCGGCCTGCGGTGATGCGCGCCGGCATTGCCGCCGGCGCGGTCTTTGCCGCGGTGGCCGGCATGGAAGCCCTGGGCATGCTGCCGCCGTCGCGGCTGACGCTTCCCGTGTGGCAGGTCTTTGCCGTCTCGGTGCTGGGGGCGCTGGTGCAGGCGGTGCTGATCGCGGCTGCGGCGCAGGATCGCCAGCGCGCCGCCGACGCCGCCGCTGCGGAAGTCGCGGCGATGTACCGGTTCCTGGCCGACAATGCGATGGACCTGATCACCCGCCATGCGGGCGACGGCTGCATCCGCTACGCCAGTCCCGCCACTTTGGCCTTGCTGGGCCGGGTGCCGGAGGAGATTGCCGGTCAGACGATGATGTCGCTGACCCATCCGGGCGATCTCACCGCGATGCAAAGCGCGCTGATGGAGGCGAGCTATTTCGGCCGCGACGGAAGCGCCGAGATACGCTTGCGCCGCCGCGATGGGACCTATGTGTGGGCCGAGTTCCGCTGCCGCCCGGCGCAGGACGGCGATATCGTGGCGGTGACGCGCGACATTTCCGAACGCAAGGTGCAGGAACAGGCGCTGGTGGAGGCACGTGACGCGGCGCTGGGGGCCAGCCGCGCCAAGTCCAGCTTCCTCGCCAATATGAGCCATGAGCTGCGCACGCCGCTGAACGCCATCATCGGTTTTTCGGAAATGATGACCCGCGAGATGTTCGGCCCGATCGGCCCGCGCTATCAGGAATATTCCCGCCTGATCCATGAATCCGGTGCGCATCTGCTGGACCTGATCAACTCGGTGCTGGACATGTCCAAGATCGAGGCCGGCAAGTTCGAGCTGAATGAAGAATTGTTCGACCTGGAAGAGACCGCGCAAAGCGCGGTGCGGTTTTTGAGAATTCCCGCCGAACGGGCGGGCGTGGCGCTGAAACTGTCCATCGCCCCCAATGCGCGGCTGATGTTCGCCGACCGGCGCGCGGTGAAGCAGATTCTGGTCAATCTTTTGTCCAATGGCGTGAAGTACACCCCGCCGGGCGGCGCGGTGCAGGTGACGGCGCGCAGCTCGGTTGAAGCCGGGCGCGGGATGGAGATTGTGGTCAGCGACAGCGGCACCGGCATTTCCAAGCGCGACCTGGAACGGCTGGGGCGGCCCTTCGAGCAGGTGGAAAATGCCGAGACCCGCGGCAAGGAAGGCACCGGATTGGGACTGGCGCTGGTCAAGGCAATGGCAAAAATGCATGGCGGCGAAGCGGTGCTGGAATCGGCGCTGGGCGAAGGCACCGCCGTCACCGTGCGCCTGCCCCATGCGGGCGTTGATTCAAAAGGCGAGCGTATCGCCGAAGCGAAGGTTTTGCCGTTCCGCGCGGTCTCCTGATTCAGCGCGGATCTTTTGCGCCCTGAGTGCGTCGCTCCTCGCTCCTGCTCAGGTCACAAAATCTCTCGCGCTGACACGCGAAATCTAGGCTAAAGATGCCCTATGGAAGCCACGCCCCGCCTCAAGGCCGGTATTTTCGTGCGCGCATTGATCCGCCGGGTCGAAGTGAATGGCGCCAGCGCCTTTGTGGTGCGCAGCGGATCGGAAGAAGCCGGCGCCATCATCCTGAAAGTCTCCAAGCTGAATGGCGAGGTCCTGGTGCTCAACCAAGCGCGCAACGCCAAGGGCGAACTGGTGTGGGCGCAGGCGCTGGGCGGCTGGAGCGAGGATGCCCGCGCCGCCGCCTGGTGCGACAAACAGGTGAGCTTCGACCCCGATCTGTGGATCGTGGAGATCGAGGACCGCGAGGGCCGCGCCTTTGTGGATGAGGCGATCGTCTAGCCGTCACCTTGCCCGGAGGGGTGGGGTTTGCTACCCCCGCGCCATGAGCGAGCAAAAAGCGAGCAAACAGACAAAGTGAGCAAGACCCCGGCCAACGAAGCCGCCAGACGGCGGACTTTCGCCATCATTTCCCACCCCGATGCGGGCAAGACCACCCTGACCGAGCATCTGTTGCTGCTGGGCGGGGCGATCCATGCCGCCGGCCGGGTCAAGGCGCGCGGCGAGGCGCGGCGCGCCAAATCCGACTGGATGAAGATCGAACAGGAACGCGGCATCTCGGTCACTTCGGCGGTGATGACGTTTGAATATGAGAAGGCGGTGTTCAACCTTTTGGACACGCCGGGCCATGAGGATTTCTCCGAGGACACCTATCGCACTTTGACCGCGGCGGATTCGGCGGTGATGGTGATCGACGCCGCCAAGGGCATCGAGGCCCAGACCCGCAAGCTGTTCGAGGTCTGCCGGCTGCGCGACATTCCCATCATGACCTTCGTCAACAAGATGGACCGTGAATCGCGCGATCCCTTCGAGCTGCTGGACGAGATTTCCGACCAGCTGCAGATCGAGACCGCGCCCATGATGTGGCCGGCGGGGATGGGGCTGAACTTCAAGGGCATCCAGTCCCTGGCGGATGACCGCTTCATTCCCTTCAACGACGGCAAGCTGGACGCCGCACTGAAAAGCAAACTGGACGAAGATGTGATGCTGGCCCGCGCCGGCCTTCCGGTCTTCGATCTGGCCACCTACCGCGAAGGCCATCTGTCGCCGGTCTATTTCGGTTCGGCGCTGAAGAATTTCGGCGTGGCCGAACTGCTCGATGCGCTGGCGAAATATGCGCCGCCCCCGCGCAGCCAGGCGGCGGTGGGCAAGGCCGTCCAGCCCGGCGACAAGGAAGTCACCGGCTTTGTCTTCAAGGTGCAGGCCAATATGGACCCCAACCACCGCGACCGGGTGGCGTTCCTCAGGCTGGCGTCGGGCGAGTTCCGGCGCAACATGAAGCTCAAACAGTCGGGCACCGGCAAGACCATCGGCATCCACAACCCGATCTTGTTCTTCGCATCCGAGCGCGAGACGGTGGACGAAGCCTGGCCCGGCGACATTATCGGCATTCCCAATCACGGCGTGCTGCGCGTCGGCGACACCTTGTCGGAATCGGGCGCTGTGGTGTTCACCGGCATTCCCAATTTTGCCCCGGAGATTTTGCGCCGCGTTCGGCTGGGCGATCCGATGAAGCAGAAGCATCTGGCACGTGCGCTGGAAAGCCTGGCGGAAGAGGGTGTTACCCAGGTGTTCAAGCCGGCGATCGGTTCGCAATGGATCGTGGGCGTGGTGGGGGCGCTGCAGCTGGACGTGCTCAAGTCGCGGCTGGTGGCGGAGTATGACCTGGATGCCGAGCTGGAAGCCTCGCCCTATGACAGCGCCCGCTGGCTGCAGGGTTCAGAGGCCGAGCTGGAGAAATTCGCCGCCGCCAACCGCGGCGGCATGGCCACCGACCGCGACGGCGCGCCGGTGTTCCTGGCCAAGAGCGCCTGGGAAATCGGCTATGTCACCGACCGTTTCCCCAATGTGAAGTTCCTCAAGACGCGCGAGCGTCACGACGTAAACGCCGAGAAGAACTAAGCGCCGACGCCGTCAGGCGGCGACGTGCGTATTCGTCGCCGGTTCGCGCCAGCCGCGCAGCACGCGGGCGGCTTCGCTCAGCGGCATCGCCTCATAGGCATCCAGTACCGCTGTCATGCCGTCGCGGTCGCGACCCGGACGGGTGAGAAGCGCGAGCGCCGAAAAGGCGGCGCGGTCGATCTGGGCGCCCTTGCAGGCCACCACCAGCGCTGCGCTGGATTCATCGTCCAGTATCTGCTGCGCCATGCGCGGTTCCACGCCCAGGCTGTCGGCCAGCACGGTCTGCAAATTGCCGCTGCGGGCGGCGGCCACCAGATTTTGCGCCACGGATTCGCGCGGCAGCACGCGGGCCGTCAGGTCCGGATCGGAATAGAGTTGTACGCGAAGACGGGCGCGGGTGGCGGCATCGAAATTGCGCGCTGCCTTGGCCAGCAGCGTTTCGCAGATGCTCCGCATGCCTTGGGGATAATCGGACGGCCAGTTGAGCAGGAGTTCCGCCACTTCCTCCGCCAGCGCAGCGCGCAGCGCCGGACCCTGGTCGGCCAGTTGCAGCAGATGCGACAGCTTTTGCGATGCGGCCATGATGAAGTCCTTTCCATCATGGTCGCTCAGGAAGCTTAACGTTCGGTTGGCAATGAAAATCGAGGCGGGGCGCAGCCGGATACTTAACGGCGGGTTAATTACGGTGCGATGACGGCCCGTGAGGCCGATCAAACAAAAGCTCCAGTGGAGCTTTTGTCGGCCGAACGCCGCGCATCCGCCAGGATGCGCGGCAGCGGCTATCCGATGATGGCCCATCCGTCAGGATAATAGCCATTGAAGGCAGAGCGCGACGACACGGTGTAGGCGCCCATGGCGTCGAACAGCACAAAATCGCCGGTTGCGATGCTGTCGGGCAGCATCACCGGGCGCGGCAGCACATCGGCGCTGTCGCAAGTGGGGCCATAGGCACGGAAAGGCCGCTTCTCGCCGGCGAGAATCTTCGCCTTGCCTTTGGCATCCAGGGTGATGCCGCTGGGCGGATAGTCCTCGTCAAAGCCGGCAAAGCGCTGTTCGTCGAAGCTGCCATAGATGCCGTCATTGAGATACAGCCGGTCACCGCGGCGCATCACCACCTGGGTTACCAGCGAGATACCCTGCGCCACCAGGGCGCGTCCCGGTTCGCACATCACCTTCAAATCGGGCTTGCCGAGATTGGCCAGCGCCTCCTTGATCATGTCGAAATACCAGTGATAGGGCGGCGGCTCCTGGCCGGCATAGGCGGTGGGAAAGCCGCCGCCGATATCCAGCCCCGCGATCTCGACACCCGACAGGGTGATGGTGCGCTGGGCGATCTCGATCGCCTGGGCATAGGAAAAGGGCGACAGGCATTGCGAGCCGACATGGAAGGTCAGGCAGGGCTGCGCGCCCGCCTGCGCCACGCGCTTGAGCAGTTTGGAAGCTTCCTCGGGGCGGCAGCCATATTTGCTCGACATCTCCAGCAGCGCGCCGCCGAGCGACGCCACCAGCCGCACGAACACCCGCAGCTTTTTTGGATCGCCGGTCTCGGCCAGCAGCTTGTCGAGTTCGGATTCGCTGTCCACCACGAAATCGGTAACGCCATGCCGTTCGAAGGCGGTCTTGGCCTGGCCCGGCAGGCGCACCGGCGCCATGAAGTGGCAGATGGCGTCCGGCAGCAGGCCCTTGACGGCTTCGATTTCGCCCAGCGAGGCAGTGTCGAAATGGCGGATGCCCGCATCCCACAAGTGCCGAAGCGCAATGGGATGCGGATTGGCCTTCACCGCATACAGAACGTCGCCGTCAAAGCCGTCCAGGAACTGCTTGGCGGCGGCCACGAATTTTTCCGGATGCACCAGATACAAAGGCTCCGACGGCTTCAGGCTTTCGATCGCTTTCAGCGATGAAGCGAAGCGCGGCAGGGAGTCAAAGCGTGCGGGCGCGTTCATGGTCAGCGCCTTTTGGGGCTTTGGGCCCAGATTCGCAATAAAATTCGCAATAAAAAAAGGCGGCAGGGTTGCTGCCGCCTTTGTGACTTTTCTGCGAAAAGCTAGCGCCGCGTCGGTGGGCCGCTGGGCTCTTCCTGGCGCTCCAGCTGATCGCGCTGGCCCGGTGTCAGGCTGCGGTAAAAGGCCTCCAGCACCGGGCGTTCGGCCTGCAGATCGGCCAGGCGGCCGCGCAGCATGGCTTCTTCCTCGGCGATGCCGTCCAGCAGGCTGGGCGGGCGGCTGGCATTCCTCTGATGGGCGATACATTCGGCCTGGTGGCGGCGGGCGATGTCCATCGCCACCTGCCGCCAGCGCGAGAATAGTGGCGCCTGGTTCGCGGTCAGCGACAGGCGCGATTCCAGCCAGCGCATTTCCTCGGTCTTGTCGGCGATGATGTCGCTGCAGCTGGGCTGGCGCTCGCGGTCCATTTCCTGCCCACGCGGCGGCCCAGCCTGGGCGATCATCACCGGCTTGCGTGCCCCCGGTTGCTCGGCATGGGCGGTGGTGGCGATCAGGGCGGTGGCGGCGCCGCACAGGGTCAGCACGGCGGCCATGGGAAGAACAATCTTGCGCATGGAATATCCTCATGAGGAAAGGCACCACAGCCTAACGGCCAGGGCGCAGTTTCGCTGCTGAATAAGGCGCAATCTAGATGAACCTTAGATGAATGGCCGACGCAATTGAAGGTCCGCCTCCCTGCGCGCGCCAGCGCGCAGGCGGGGAGGTGGTTTCAGCGTTTGAGGCGAGCAAAGCGAGCCGAGAGCAAGCTGAAACCGGAGGGGGCGAAAATCAGCGCGAATCGCGAAGCTCGCGGATGGTTTTCTTGCCGTCCGCGGAGGGCTGGTAGACGTCGGTCATTTCGCTCAGGGCCCGCTGGAACATTTCGGGCGTGAAATGATCGGGCACTTCCCAGGCGTCGAAGCCGACGCGGTGCTGGTAATTGATCTGGTCGAACAGGAAATCGCCCACGGCGCGGATCTCGCCGGTGAAACCCAGCCGGGTGCGCAGAATCCGCGCCCAGGAAAAGGCGCGGCCGTCGCGGAACTTGGGAAATTCCAGTGCGATCAGCGACAGGCGGCTGACATCCTCGCCCAGGATTTCCGGATTCTCGTGGCTCTGCAGCTTCACGCCAATCGGGGTGTTGCGTTCCAGCAGGCTGTCGCGCTCCTTCTGGAACCGCGTCAGCGACACCAGCACCGCGCCGGTCGGCAAGACCGCGTCATCAGCCACGGGCGCGAAGGCGTCCTGCGCATAGGCGCCGCTTTTGATCAGCTTGGTCACGCCGCTTCTTCCTCGTAAGCGGCTTTCTTGAAGGGCGCCATCCCCAGCCGGCGATAGGTGTCCAGGAAGCGCTCGCCGGGCTTGCGGGTCTTGATATAGACGTTCACCACCCGCTCCACAGCGTCCGCAATCTCATGCTCGGTAAAACCGGGGCCCATGACTTCGCCGATGCTGGCATCTTCCGCGCCGCTGCCGCCCAGCTGGAGCTGGTAGAATTCCACGCCCTTCTTGTCCACGCCCAGGATGCCGATATGGCCGGCATGATGGTGGCCGCAGGCATTGATGCAGCCGGAAATCTTGATTTTCAGTTCGCCGATCTCGTGCTGGCGGTCCAGGTCGGCGAACTTCAGGGCGATGCTCTGGGCGATGGGAATCGAACGGGCATTGGCCAGGTCGCAATAGTCGAGGCCGGGGCAGGCGATGATGTCGGTGATCAGGCCGGCATTGGGCGTGGCGAAGTCCAGTTCCTTCAGCCGCGCGTAAATCGCCGGCAGGTCCTGTTTGCGGACATGCGGCAGCACCAGATTTTGCTCATGGGTGACGCGCACTTCGCCGACGCTGTAGGTGTCCATCAGTTCGGCGATGGTTTCCATCTGCTCGGAGGTTGCGTCGCCCGGCACCTGGCCCGGCGTCTTCAGCGTGATGGTGGCGATGGCATAGCCGGGCGCGCGATGGGGGTGGACGTTGGTCTTCACCCAGTTGGCGAAATCCTTGCCGGCTTCCGGCATGGTGTCGGACAGGCCGGTTTCGAATGTGGGCGGGGCGAAATAGGCGGTGATACGGTCCAGCTCCGCCTGGGGCAGCTGCAGGCTGCCGCCCTTCTTGATTTCCTCGAACTCGCGCGCGACCTGGCGGCGCATTTCCTCGATCCCCAGCGCATTAGTGAGAATCTTGATGCGCGCCT
The DNA here is from genome assembly GCA_041178445.1 of Pseudomonadota bacterium. GTDB lineage: Bacteria > Pseudomonadota > Alphaproteobacteria > Micropepsales > Micropepsaceae > Rhizomicrobium. The sequence goes on from JBEGVG010000095.1 coordinate 8,496, forward strand.
TGTAGATATTGTCGCGGCGGCCCTGCTCGTTATAGATGCGCATCGCCGCTTCGAGGAAGGCAAGGATGTCCTCCTTTTCGACGAAGTCACCCAGCACCTGCGCGATGTAAGGCGTGCGGCCCATGCCGCCGCCGACCAGCACCTTGTAGCCGGTGCGCCCCTGCGCGTTGCGCACGATTTCCACCGCCATGTCGTGATAGGCCAGCGCGGCACGGTCCTGGGGTGCGCCGCTGACGGCGATCTTGAACTTGCGCGGCAGGAAGACGAACTCGGGATGCAGGCTCGACCATTGCCGGATGATCTCGGCCAGGGGGCGCGGGTCTTCGATCTCGTCGGCGGCCGCGCCGGCGAAATGATCGGCGGTGACATTGCGGATGCAGTTGCCGCTGGTCTGGATGGCATGCATCTCGACCGAGGCCAGATCGCTCAGGATATCGGGCACGTCCACCAGCTTGGGCCAGTTGTACTGGATGTTCTGGCGGGTGGTGAAATGGCCATAGCCCTTGTCATACTTGCGCGCGATATGGGCCAGCATCCGCATCTGCCGGGACGATATGGTGCCATAGGGCACGGCGACGCGCAGCATGTAGGCATGCAGCTGCAGGTACAGGCCGTTCATCAGGCGCAGCGGCTTGAACTGGTCTTCGGTCAGTTCGCCCTTCAGGCGGCGCTCGACCTGGACCCGGAACTGGGCGGTGCGCTCGGCAACGAAGCGGGCGTCGAATTCGTCATAGCGGTACATGTTGGGCGCGACTTCAGACATTGACCATTCCTGCCTGCTTGCCGAGGTCGGCGCGCACGGTCGGGCCGGCGGCGCGGATGATCTCGCGTTCCTTGACCGGTATGATCACGCCATTCGTGACACGGACTTCGAAAAGGTAGGGCGCGACGAATTCGTTGCGGACGGTTTCGGCCTGCGCCGCGGCCAGGGCCGCATCGGCGCTCGCCTGATCGGCGAATACATCACCTTCGGCCAAAGCCAGCACCCAGCCATCGCCCTTGCGATACAGGACATCGCCATCGCGCAGGCGATTGGCGGTGAGCATTTGGGGGCCGTGGTTCTGTTGCGCCATGGGGGCGGGAAAGACCATGACCGGGGGGCGAAATCAAGACTTCAACATGGCGAAGCTGTAGTTTTCTTTTAATAACATACATTATTTGTATTATATCCGCCCGATAAGCGGGCATAGTCAGAAAAACAGGGGATTTTTTGCGTGGCACCCAGGACTTTGACCATCCCGCAGCTGAGTGCGGTGATGGCCGGCAACGGGCTGGAATTTTATGACTTTCTGATTTTCGGGTTCTTCGCCGTGCAAATTGGCGCGGTGTTCTTTCCCAACTCGGACCCCACCACCAGCCTGCTTCAGACCCTGGCGATCTTCGGCGTCGGCTTCCTGACCCGGCCGCTGGGCGGGGCGGTGATCGGCCCCCTGGGCGACCGCATCGGCCGCAAGCCCGCCATGCTGTTCTGCTTCGGGCTTATGGGTTTTTCCATTCTGGGCATGGTGTTGACGCCGTCCTTTGACAGCATCGGCTGGGCCGCGCCGGTGCTGGTGGTAATCTTCCGCCTGCTGCAAGGCTTCGCGCTGGGCGGCGAGGTTGGCCCCGCCACCGCCTACCTGATGGAAGCGGCGCCGGCGCAAAAGCGCGGCCTGTATGTCTCGCTGCAATTTGCCACCCAGCAGGCCGCGATCCTGACGGCCGGACTGGTCGGCGTGGTGCTGTCCAACCTCCTGTCGCCGCAGGACCTGAATCAGTGGGGCTGGCGCATCGCCATGCTGCTGGGGGTGACGGTGGTGCCCTTCGCGCTGGTGATGCGCCGCACCCTGCCCGAAACGCTGGAGCTGCGGGCCGATACCGTCAGAGAACCTTTGACCCGCGCCCATCTGTGGCTGGGGCTGGTGACGGTATCGATGCTGGCCAGTGCCACCATCGCCACCTTCACCATGACCTATATGAACATTTTCGCCACCCACACGTTGGGCTTCACTTCTGCGCTGGCCTTCGGCGCCGTGGTGGTCTCCGGCAGCTGCGGCGTGATTTTCAACCCAGTCGGCGGCTGGCTCAGCGACTGGATCGGCCGCAAGCCGGTGATGATGACCGCCGCGGGGCTTTTGTGCGTTGTGGGCATACCCTGCTTCATTCTGATGTCGCAGCTGCGCACGCCCTTGGCGCTGTATGCGGGCACCGCGCTGATGTCGATACTCCTGTCGCTCAGCCTGCCGGCGATCATGTCATCCTTGAGCGAAAGCCTGCCGCAGCATATGCGCTCCGGCGGCATCGGCATTATCTATGCGATCGCCATTTCGGTCTTTGGCGGCACGGCGCAGTTCGTGGTTGCCTGGCTCACGGAGGTCAGCGGTTCGCCGCTGGCGCCCTCCTGGTACATGTGCGGCGCGCTGCTTGTGGGCATATGCGGCATGGTGCTGATGCGCGAAACCGCGCCGGTCAAGACCGGGAAGGTCATTCGCTGATCGCGCTTTCGTGCCAGCGGCGCAGCAGCGCCCATTCCAGCAGCGACAAGGCGGCGAAGATCACCACCCCGGTCAGCGCCAGCAAGGCAAGGGCGGCGAACAGCGTGGCGATCTCCAGCCGGTTGCCGGATTCCACGATGCGCCAGGCAAGCCCCGTGGCGGTGCCGCTGCCGGCCACGAATTCCGCCACCACCGCGCCGATCAGGGCAAGGCCACCGGCGGTCTTCATGCCGGACAACAGATAGGGCAATGCGGTGGGCAGTCGGATGCGCCACAGAATTTGCAGCCGCGAGGCGCCATGCAGCCGCGCCAGGTCTAGCAGATTGAAGTCCGCCGATTTCAATCCCAAAGTCGTGCCCGCCAGGATTGGGAAAAAAGCGACAATGGTGGCCACAATCACCAGCGCCAAGTTGATATGGTCGAAGCCCACCCAGATCAGGATCAGCGGCGCGATGGCGACCACCGGCGTCACCTGCAGGATGACGGCATAGGGATACAGTGTGCGCTCCAGCAGCCGGCTTTGTGTGAAGCCGATGGCGGTGACGAGGCCCAGCACCGTCGCGGTGGCAAAAGCCTGCAAGGTCACGGACAAAGTGGACGCCAGCGATTGCATCAGCGACACGAAATTTTCGCACAGGGCATGGGCGATGGCGCTGGGTGCGGGCAATACATAATGCGGCACCTGCCAGTGATGGATCGCCCACTCCCACGCGCCCAGCAGCAGCGTCGCAAGCGCCAGTGGAAATGCGATGTCCAATGCGCGCGTCATGCCGACTTTATTTTGGTCGCTCTGGCTCACGCCAACGCTCCTGCCTGCCCGAGCGCGGTGCTGATGCTACGCTGGGCCTCGATGGTGGCGTGCGCCAGCCGGCCATCGCGCTCCGGCGGCAGGGCGATGTCGGCGGTGATGCGTCCGGGCCTCGGCGTCATCACCAGCACGCGCTGGGACAGATAAGCGCTTTCGCTGACGCTGTGGGTGACGAACAGCACGGTCAGACCGTCTTCGCGCCATAGCCGCAGCAAATCATCGCCCAGTTGGGCGCGGGTGATTTCGTCCAGGGCGGCGAAGGGTTCGTCCAGCAGCAGGAGTTGCGGCTCAGCCACCAGCGCACGGGCCAGCGACACGCGCATCTTCATGCCGCCCGACAGTTCGCGCGGCAGCGCCCGCTCGAAACCGCCAAGGCCCACCCGCGCCAGCGCATGGGCGGCGCGCGCATTGGCCTCTTCGCGGCGCACGGATTTAAGGTCCAGCGGCAGGCGCACATTGGTCAGGGCATCGGCCCAGGGCATCAGGGTTGGTTCCTGAAAGACGAAGCCGGTTTCGGGTCTGCCGCCCGGAAATGTGATCTTGCCCGCGTCGGGCGTCAGCAGTCCTGCGGTCAGCCTGAGCGCGGTGGACTTGCCGCAACCGCTGGGGCCCAACAGCGAAACGAATTGGCCCGGCGACACCTCAAAGGAGAGATCACGCAGGGCCTGGGTGCCATTCGAAAACCGCTTGGCGACCCCGGACAGCGACAGAAGCGTCATTGAAAATTCTGGAAGGTGCGGCGGACGAAAGTGAGGTCGTAGGCCTTCTTGTAGTTCATTCCCTTGGGATAGAGCCCCAGTCCGGCCATGGTGTCATAGAACAGCTTCCAGCGCTGGTCGGTCATGCTGCCAAGGCCAAAGGCCTTGCCGTCGCCGCTCATCACCATTTCATGCGCCTTCATCTTGTCATGCGCCTGTTTGAGGATGTCATCGGTCATGTCGGGATTGTCGCGCTTGATCAGCGCATTGCCCTTGGCGGGATTGGCCAGATAGCGCTGCCAGCCCAGCCGCGTGGCATCGACAAAGCCCTGTACCGTCTTGCGATCGGTATCGATGCGCTTTTGCGGTACCAGCACCATATTGGCGTAGCCGGGATAACCGTAATCGGCCAGCAGGAAGACCTTGGGCTTGAAGCCGGCCTGCTTTTCAATCGTGTAGGGCTCGCTGGTGAGATAGCCCTCCTGGATCGCGTTGGGGTCGCGGATGAAGGGCGCCAGATTGTGAGTATATTTGCGGATCTGCTTGTCGGTAAAGCCGAACTTGGCCCGCAGCCAGGGCCAGAAGGCGGTCATGGTGGCGGCCGAGATCAGCACCGGCTTGCCGCGCATCTCGGCGATCGAATTCAAATCCCGGCGCGGATGGCTGATCAGTACCTGCGGGTCTTTCTGGAAGATCGCCATCACCGCGGTGATCGGAACGCCCGAACGCACCATGTTGAGCGGGATGAAGCTGTTGGAGCCCATGCCGAAATCGGCGGCGCCGCCTGCCAGCAGTTGCGGCACGTTCACGTCCGGCCCGCCCTGGATGATCTTCACGTCCAGCCCGCGCTGGGCATACAGCCCGTCCGCCACCGCCTGATAGAAGCCGCCATGCTCGGCCTGGGCTTTCCAGTCGGTGACAAAGCGGATGGTGGTTGCAGCCGATGCAGGCTGCAGCAGGGCGAACAGGGCGGCAGAGGCGATAAAGACACGGCGAAGCATGGCGGCGTTATACCATGCTTCTAGCGGGGTGGCGGTTCGTCATCGTCGTCACCGAACAGCCATCCCAGCAGCCCGCCGCGGCGAGGGCGCTGCGGTTCCGGCTCCGGTTCGGCATCCGCAAACTCAGGCGCGCGCGCCAGTATTTCCTCATCCCCACCGCCCCAGATCACATCCGAGGCCATCAGCAGCTCGGCTTCCGGCGGCTTGACCGACTTGTCCAGCGGCTTGAGGGGAAGGCCCTTTTCTGCCGCCAGCAGGGTTTCGCGCCAGATATAGGCGGGCAGGGTGCCGCCGGTGACATTGCGCGTCGGCTTGGCATCATCGTTGCCCACCCAGGCCGCGGCGACATAGTCGGTGGTGAAGCCGACAAACCAGGCATCCTTGGAATCCTGGGTGGTGCCGGTCTTGCCGGCGGCCTCGCGGCCACGCAGCGAGGCAGAGCCGCCGGTGCCGCCGATCACCACGCCATACATCATGGCGACGAGGTCGCGGTTCACGTCCGGATCGATGACCCGCTGGGGCGGGGGCGGCTCACGCTGATAGACGGGCTTGCCGCTGATATCGATCCGCGTCACCAGATAAGGCTCGACGCGATAGCCGCCATTGGCGAAGACGGCATAGGCCGCGGTCAGTTCCAGCGGCGTGACTTCCGCGGTGCCCAGCGCCAGACTCGCATTGGCCTGCATCGGGGAGGTGATGCCCACCCGCTTGGCGGTGGCGATCACATTGCGGATGCCGACTTCCTGGGCAAGGCTCACCGCGATGGTGTTGACGCTGTGGGCCAGCGCATCCGCCAGGGTGACGGTGCCGTAATATTTGCCGCCGAAATTCGCCGGGGTGTAGCCGGCAATGTCCACCGGCTCGTCGTCGCGCGTTTCCCAGGGCGAGAAGCCGGCTTCCAGCGCCGCCAGATAGACGAAGGGCTTGAAGGCCGAACCGGGCTGGCGATGGGCCTGGGTGGTGCGGTTGAAAACGGATTCGCGGTAATCCACGCCCCCCAACAGGGCGCTGACCGCGCCGTCGGGCTTCATCACCACCACTGCGGCTTCGCTGGCGCGGGTGCGCTTCTTGTATTTTGTGATGGTGTTCAGCGCCGCCAGCCGCGCCGCCTCCTGTACCTGGGGTTCCATGGTGGTATGCACCACCAGATCGGACGGGGGCGGAACGCCATTGATGGTGGCCAGTTTCAGCGCCTGGTCGGCGGCGGTATCCAGAAAATAGTTGCGGGCGTTGCTTGTGGTACGGTCCACGATCACGGCGGGATGGGCGCGCGCCTCGGCGGCCTGCTCCTCGGTGACGGCGCCATTGTCCACCATGGAATCCAGCACCAGGCTGGCGCGCTGCTGGGCGCGTAACAGATCGCGGCGGGGCGAGAAGACCGACGGCGCACGCGTCAGGGTCGCCAGCATGGCGGCCTGCGCCAGGTTGAGATCCTTTGCGCTCTTGCCGAAATAGACGCGGGCAGCGCCATCGACGCCATAGGCGCCGCTGCCCAGGTATATGCGATTGAGATAGAGCTGGAGAATCTGGTCCTTGGTCAGCGACTTTTCCAGCCCCGCCGCATTCACCAGTTCGGTCAGCTTGCGCGAAAAGGTGCGCTGTTGCTGGGTATAGATGATCTTGGCGGTCTGCTGGCTGATGGTCGAACCACCCGCCACCACCGAGCGCGCGCGCAAATCCAAAATCACCGCCCGCGCCAGCCCGCGCGGATCGATCCCGTTATGGGAATAGAAGCGCCGGTCTTCCATGGCAATGAAGGCGGCCGGCAGGAAGGCGGGCATTTCCTCCAGCTTCAGCCGCGCGCCCACAATGGCGCCGCGATGGCCGACTTCGTTGCCCTTTGTGTCCAGGAAGGTGAAGGCCAGCGGACGATTGACCGCATAGAGATCGACCTTGGGGTCCAGCGGCGGCGCGAACAGGCCCAGCACCACCGGAACCAGATACAGCAACGCCAGCGGGACGGAGATTACGGCCATCGTGATGGCGAATGCCGGGGCGTAGCGGTCCGCCATCTTTCGCGCCGTATCGGTGTTCAGGCGGTTTTGCCAGTCGGCCATTTGGCGGATAGCTGACCGATATTTGCGGCGGTTTCAAGGTGCCGGGCGAAGCCGCGGCACTGGCGGGCTTTTCCGGAAGCTGCCAGTGTTGGGCGATGTGGGACGGCATGACATTGGTGGCGGGACGCGACTGCGGCGAATGCGCGGTCTGCTGTACCTGGCCGACCATCGACAAGCCGGAAATCCAGAAACAGTCCGGGGTGGCGTGCCGGCATTGCACCGGCACCGGCTGCGCGATCTATGAAACCCGGCCCCCCATCTGCCGCGAATGGTTCTGCGCCTGGCGCACGGTGGAGATTTTCGGCGAGGAATGGCGGCCCGACCGTTCCGGGGTCATGCCCTATGTCGAGACAGAAGGCATTTCGCAGGACTTTGACCTCTCCACCGGCATCGGGCTGATGCTGGTCGGCAATCCGCTGAAGATCGTGCGCCAGAAGTGGTTCCAGGAATTCGTGCTGACCGGGATCATGAATTCGGTGCCGCTGTTCCTGTCGCTGCCGGGTCCACGCGGGTATCAGGCGGCAACCGTATCGCTGAACACCGACGAGATGCTGGATTTCATCCGGCGCGGCATGGTGAAGGACGGGCTGGAGGCGGCGGTGAAGATATTGCGCGAATGGAAGTTCACGCCGGCGGTGATCACCCACACCGGCAACGATGTCGCCGTCGGGCCCTGAAAGCAAAGAAGCCCGCGTCTTGCGACGCGGGCTTCACTTGACGGTCTGGGGTCCTATGGGGAGGGGCATACCACGGACCTTGCTCCTCAAGATTGTTGCTTACAGGCGGCGAATGAACCTGCCGCTGTAGGGATCGACCTGCACCAGCACCAAGCGGCCGAAGCGGTCCTGGGCGCGCACCACAAACCGGCCGCGCATGAAGAACGGCTCGCTGATCACCGAAAGGCGCTGGTGGCGCAGGGCGCGGTGAACATGCATGCGGTTCACATAGCCGTGATGGCGGTCATAGCGGGCGTGATTGTTGCTGTAGTGACGGTCATTGCCGCGATGGTCCCAGGGCGCGGCCGAGGCCGAGCCGAGGCCCATGGCCGTCAGGACCGCCAGAGAAGCTGCCGCCAGAAGCGTTTTGGTGTTAAACATGACTGTCTCCTTCTCATCCGTTTGGGCGGTGTTTCGTTTTCCGTCCATGCGCCGACCATAGGGGGGAGAAACTGAACCGGGTCTGGACAGGGTGTTCATGCGTGGTTCATGTCTTCTGCCTTAGAAAAAGCCCATGTTTGCCCGAATTTTGTTTGCGATTTATCTGACCTGCTCCAGCTTGGCCGTCGTGGCGACCGCGACCGATGCCCAGGCCCAGCCCCGCCGTGAACGCGGCGGCGATGGCGTGCAGCCGCTCGATCGCCTGCTGCCGGGTATCCGACGCACCCATCCGGGCGAGTTCTATGACGCCGAAGGCCCGACCAATGGCCCGACCGGTGATCCCCAATACCGCCTGAAATGGATGACGCCCGACGGACGCATCATCTGGCTCGATGCCGATGCGCGCAGCGGCCGCGTCCTGCGTTCCTCGCCCGGACGCGACAGTTTCGATGAAGGCCGCAATTTCCGCGAGCGCCGCGGCGAGGGCGCGCGCCCTTTCATCGACCGCTACCCTCCCTACACCGCCGATCCCTATGATCGCGGTTATGGCCGCGAACGCGCGCGCGAGCGCGAACGTTATGCCCCCAACTTCGTCCCAAGGCCGCGCTATGGTAACCCCGGTGGGGAACGGCGCGGCCGCGGACGGCGTGATCGTTAGGAGAAGCGCATGCGCATTCTGCTGGTCGAGGATGACAAGGATCTGCAGCGTCTGCTGAAAAAGGCGCTGGCCGATGCCGGCTATGTGGTCGATATCGCCGCCGATGGCGAAGAAGGCCATTTCCTGGGCGACACCGAACCCTATGACGCGGTGATACTGGATCTGGGCCTGCCCAAGATGGACGGCGTCACCGTGCTGGAGAAATGGCGCAAGTCCGGCAAGACCATGCCGGTGCTGATCCTCACCGCGCGCGACCGCTGGAGCGACAAGGTGGCCGGCTTTGACGCCGGGGCTGACGATTATCTCGCCAAGCCTTTCTACACCGAGGAATTGCTGGCCCGCCTGCGCGCGCTGCTGCGCCGCGCCGTCGGCATCGCCACCGCCGAGATCGAGATCGGCAAGCTGCACATCGATCCGCGCGCCAGCCGCGTCACCTATGATGGCAATCCGGTCAAGCTGACCAGCCAGGAATATCGCTTGCTGGCCTATCTCGCCCATCATCGCGGCAAGGTGGTGTCGCGCACCGAACTGGTCGAGCATCTCTACGATCAGGACTTCGACCGCGATTCCAACACGATCGAGGTTTTTATCGGCCGCCTGCGCAAGAAGACCGACGCAGGCCTCATTCAGACGGTGCGCGGGCTTGGCTATTCTCTCGAAGATCCGAAACTGGACGGCAAGCCGGCTGAGGCTTGAGTCGCTATCGTCGCGCCTGATCGCGGCGGCGGCGATATGGACCATGCTGGGGCTGCTGGTCGGCGGCGCGGTGCTGTCCAACGCCTTCCGTCTGGCGGCGCAGAACAGTTTCGATGCGGCGCTGGCATCGGATATGGACGGACTGATTGCCGCCGCCGAGCCGGATCCCAATGGCGGCGTGATGCTGCAGAGCCGCTTTCTCAATCACAATTTCACCCGCGTCTATTCCGGCCTCTATTACCAGATCAGATCCGGCGCCACTGGCGGGCAGATTTCGCGCTCGCTGTTCGACCACGAGATCGTGCCGGTCAAGCAGGTCCGCCAGGGCGCGCTGACCTGGGGTGAGGCGGCTGGACCGGAAGGGCAGAATCTTCGGGTGGTGTCGCGCCGGGTGGACCTGATGCCGGATCAGGCCAGCGGCGACTACACCTTCCTGGTAGCCGGCGACATGGCGGAGGTGGAGCGCCAGACCGACGAGTTCAACGTCACCCTGTTCTGGTCGTTTCTGCTGCTGGGACTGGGACTGATCGCAGCCATTCTGCTGCAGGTGCGTATCGGCCTCTTGCCGCTGCGCCGGGTGAGTGAAGCTTTGGCGCGCATCCGCGACGGCAAGGCGCGGCGGCTGGACGGACATTTCCCCACCGAGATCGAACCTTTGGCCACCGAACTCAATTCGCTGATTCAGCACAGCGAGGAAGTGGTGGGCCGCGCCCGCACCCATGTTTCCAATCTTGCGCATTTCCTCAAGACGCCGCTCTCGGTGCTGGCGGCGGAAGCCGATGCCCAGCCTGGCCCCTTGGCCGAAAGCGTCAAGCGCCAGGTCTTTTCCATGCGCCGGCAGGTGGATCACTATCTGAGCCGCGCACGCGCCGCCGGTTCGCTCGACGTGCTGGGCAACCGCACCCAGGTCTCTGCGGTGATGGACGATCTGGCGCGGGTGATCGGGCGCATCCATGCGCCGCGCGGCATCGTCATTGATGCCGAATGCGCCGATCACATCTATTTTCGCGGCGAGCGCCAGGACCTGGAAGAGATGCTGGGCAACCTGATCGACAATGGCTGCAAATGGGCGCGCGCGCGGGTGCGGGTGCGCTGCGAGGCGGGTGCGGGAAGGCTGGTCCTGACGGTCGAGGATGACGGGCCGGGGCTCTCCGCCGAGCAGCGGACCCAAGTGGGCGAGCGCGGCGAAAGGCTGGATGAAACCGTCCCCGGCTCCGGCCTGGGGCTGGCCATCGTCCGGGATATTTCCAAGCTTTACGGGGGTTTTTTCCTGCTGGACGCCAGTCCCATGGGCGGGGTGCTGGCGCGGCTGGAACTACCGGTGATTGTGTAAAAGATACAGGGTATTAACGATAACGGCCTTAATGTAGACACGCATCCGGGCGTCTGGCCCGGACGCAGGAGTGTCTATGCCAGCGACCGACAAGACCGGATTGCACAAATCGTTTCTCGGCGGCCTGCCGGGTCACGTCGCGGCGCGTCTTGCCCTGGCGGTGGAAGTGGACCGGCTGCTGGAAGGCCGCGGTCTGCCGCATGACGACATTCTGAGCGGGTTGCGCCCCGTGCTGCGCCGCGATCATCACGATCGCACCCTGACGCCGCTGCGGCTGTTCTGCCGGCCCTTCCAGGATTTGCTGAGCTGTGCTCCGCGCCGCGCCAAGCAGAAAGGCTGCATCGCGCGCGGCAGCCTGGTGCCGGTCTGGAACTGGGTATCGCAGACGCTGGTGCCTGACGCGGCGGCCGCCTATGTCAAGGATACCAAGGCGCTGGTGCTGGCGTAGAAAAATGACGAAGCGATCGTCCGCGCCGGTCAGTTCTGGCCGCTCGCCGCCGCCGCCATGACCGCGGCACTGAAAGACACGGGCGACCGCAAGGTTTTGCAGAAGGTGCTGGGCGACGCGCTGGCGGTGGAAGATGCCGATGAGATGGCGCTGTTGCTGGCGGTGGGCGAGATCGTCGAAAAGCTCGCGCTGCTGCTGCCCCGTCCGGTGCTGTCCTTCAACGACCAGCTGCTATGGGATGTGCGCGGCGTTTACGACGCGATGATCGAAACCCAGCCCGATGTCGCGCCCTATGTCGCGGTGATCACGATGAACCGGCTGGCCCGCCCGTGGGAAGCGCTGCGCCTGCCCATGATGATCTCGCGCAAGAATGACGAGACCCTGATTGCCAAGACCGACATGGGTCTGGTGGGCGAAATCCTGTTCGACCGCATGGACGCGCTGAAGACATCCATCCAGCAGACGCGCCCCCCCCTTGTTCGACGCCGAGATACTGATGGAAGAGGTCCGGACTTTCGCCGATCTTTCCAGCCATATCGTCAAGGAAATCGAACTCAAGCGCGACGGTGAATGGGGCAAGCGCCTGCTGGCCGAACGGGTGGAGATCGGCAAGGTGATGGAAAATTTCATGGACCGCGCGCCCAAATAGTTCAACGCCGCCTTGCCGATGGCCAGGGGCACCGGCGCCGATTTCTCGCGCCATCCGGGCGCGGAAAAACATGAGATGGCCAAGCGCTATGCGCGCCTTGTGGCGGGCAGCCGCAATTTTGCCGCCGCGGCCTCTTTTGCCGCCAAGCAGAAAGCCACCTACGAAGATCTCTGCACCACCCTCAAGCGCTACAACGAAGACGTGATCAAGGCGCTGAAAGGCGGTCCGGCGCAGGGCGAAATCGTCAATGCGCAATTCGAACTGTGCGCGGATCTCACCGCCATCCTGTTCAGCGAAGAGGAAGCGGCCATGATGCGGCGGCGCGGTAGAGCTGCTCAGGCTGTTGCCGCTTAGACTTTCAATATCGCCGTTTTCTTGGTGCGGCATGGCCGCAAAGCCTTTGCTGCCTGGTGGCAGCCATCCCAGCGTTTCAAATCCCGCCTGAACGCCGGATGAACAGGCGCCGGGTTCCCGTGAAATATTCCAATAGACATTGAACGTTTCGCATCGTCTCCTACTTACCTTGCGAAGGGGCAAGAAGAATTCTTCTGGAGACGTTCCAATGTTCCGCACACCGCTTATTGCCGCCATGACGGTCGCCCTTCTGGGCGGCACCGCGCTGGCGCAGCCGGCGACCCAGCCGCCCGCCAATCTGTCCGATAGCGCGCGCAGCGCCCCGGACTATGACCGCTATGACGATAATGACCGCGATTACGGCCCGCCGGTTTCCGAGCGCCAGGCCAATCCGCGGGCTCAGGCCTCGGCCGACCAGCAGCGTGACCGTGATATCTTCTGCCGCCGCGACGCGGCGGCCCGCACCGGTTACACCACGCCGCGCGAAGCGGCGCGCGATGAACAGGCGCGCGGCAGCATCGGCGGCACCCTGGGCGGTGCGGCGCTGGGCGCCATCATCGGCGGCGCTACCGGCGGCAATGCTGGAACCGGGGCCGCCATCGGCGCCGGCGCGGGTCTGCTGGCCGGCACCGCGATCGGTGCGGACAATGCCCGCCAGGCCGCGCGCGACGTGGAAGCGGATTATTCCGCCGCCTATTATGCCTGTATGCATCAGGCCGACAGTGGCACCCGTTCGGCCTACAATTACGATGACCGTCCGCCCTATGACTATGATCGCGGATATCGCTATGGCGCGGATTATGGGCCTGGCTATGCCTATGGCCCGCCGCCCCCGCCGCCGCCGCCTTATTACTATCGCCCCTACTACCAGCCCTATGGCTATTACGCGCCCTATTACGGCCCCAGCATCTCGCTGGGCTTCGGGTTCGGCAGCAACCGCGGCTGGGGCCATCACCGCGGGTTCCGTGGCGGCAGGCGTCACCGCTAGCGCGCGTCAAACTGGTCTTTGCTAGGGAAGCGGCCGGACTGTTAAGGTCCGGCCGCTTTCATTTTCAGGTCTTTGCATGCCGCCCAAAAGCAATCCGTCCAAGCTGAACCCGCTGCAGCTGCGCACCTTGACCCTGCTGCAGGCGATTGCGCGGATTCCCGGCGCGGCGGCCCAGACCCCGGAGTGCGATACCGCCATCACCCAGTTCCCCCATGCCCATGGTGACCATTTCCATCTGGGCGATGCCACCGTGCGCGGCAGTGACGCCACCGGCCTGGAAAATGAGAAGGTGTGGAACGCGCTGTCGCGCAAGGGGCTGATCAGGTGCGAATGGCCCCATCAGATCGCTTTGACGCCCGAAGGTCTGGGATATGATACCGGCATTGCCGACCAGATCCTGCACCGTGGCGGACACCATTAAATGACAGCCAAGAAGAAACGCCGTCTTGCCTTCGCCGCTGCCCTGGTTGCGGTGGGCGTGGTGCTGGCCGTGATCGTGGTCTATGGCCTGGGCCAGAACACCATGTATTTCCGCAGCCCCACCGACATTGCCGGCCAGAAGATCGCGCCGGGCGTCTCGTTCCGTCTGGGCGGGCTGGTGGAGCAGGGCAGCGTGGCGCATGGCAAGGGCGCGGACGTGCGCTTCTCCATCACCGACGGCAACAGCAGCGTGCCCGTGACGTTTTCGGGCGTGCTGCCGGCGCTGTTCCGCGAAGGCCAGGGCGTGGTCACCACCGGCGCGCTGAACGAGACCGGTACTTTCATCGCCAATGAAGTGCTCGCCAAGCACGACGAAAAATACATGCCGCCCGAAGTGGTGGATTCCCTCAAGCGCAGCGGCCGCTGGAAGGAAGACGGCGTATGACCGGTGAGCTGGGCCAACTCGCGGTCTGTTTCGCGCTGGCCCTGTCGCTGGTGATGGCCGGCGCTGGCCTGGTGGGGGCGCGCGCCGATCAGGTGGCCGCCCGCAGTATCGCCAATGGCGCGGCCATGGGGATGCTGGTGTTCGTGGTGCTGGCCTTCGGCATCCTTACCTATGCCTTTGTCGTATCCGATTTTTCGATCGCGCTGGTGGCCAACCACTCCCACACCACCAAACCGCTGATCTACAAGATCAGCGGCGTTTGGGGAAACCATGAAGGCTCCATGCTGCTCTGGGTGCTTGTGCTGGCGATCTATGCCGCGCTGGTGGCGGCGTTGCAGCGTGGCGGCGACCGGCTGACCAGTGCTTCGCTGGGCGTGCAGGGTCTGGTGGCGGCGGCCTTCTTTATCTTTCTTCTCTTCACTTCCAATCCGTTCGGGCGGCTCGATCCGATGCCCTTTGAAGGCGCCGGCCTTACGCCGCTGCTCCAGGATATCGGTCTCGCACTGCATCCGCCCATGCTCTATGCGGGCTATGTCGGCCTGTCGGCCTCTTTTGCCTATGCCGCCGCCGCCCTGATGGTGGGCGAAGAAGGCTGGACCCGGGCGGCGCGGCCTTTCATGCTGATCGCCTGGATTTCTCTGACATGCGGCATCGCGCTGGGGTCCTGGTGGGCCTATTACGAACTGGGCTGGGGCGGCTTCTGGTTCTGGGATCCGGTGGAAAATGCCTCGCTGATGCCCTGGCTGATTGCTACCGCGCTGCTGCATTCGGCCCTGGCCACGGAAAAAAGCGGCGCCTTCCGCACCTGGACGCTGCTGCTGGCGATCGGCGGCTTTTCCATGTCGCTGATCGGCACCTTTCTGGTGCGCTCCGGCCTGACCTCGTCGGTGCATGCCTTTGCCAGCGATCCCACCCGCGGGTTCTTCATCATGATATTGATCGCGCTGGCGATCGGCGGGGCATTGGCGCTGTTTGCCTGGCGCGCGCCGACGCTCAAGGGTGGCGCCGCGTTCGAGCTGGTCAGCCGCGAGACCACGCTGCTGCTCAACAATGTCTTTTTGATCGCATCCTGTGCCTGCGTCTTTGTCGGCACGCTCTATCCGCTGGTGCTGGAAGCGTATAACGGCACCAAGATTTCGGTGGGGCCGCCCTATTATGCCCTGACCTTCGCGCCGATCTTCTTCGCCCTGCTGCTGCTGGTGCCGCTGGGGCCCTTGCTGGGGTGGAAGCGCGGCGATCTCAAAGCCGCCTGGCGTTCGCTTTATCCCGCGCTGGGGTTGGCGGTGATCGCGGCGGTGACGGTGCTGGCAATCATCACGCCGCGCGGCGTGGTCGCCGCCATGGCCTTTGCCGTTGCCGGTTGGCTGATCGGCGCCTCGATCCTGGACCTGCGCCGGCGCAAGGGCGCGCGTGCTTCGGCCTTTGCCGCCGCCCTGGCGCATGCCGGTCTCGGTGTGACCCTTCTGGGCGTGACCGGCACCACCGCCTGGCGCAGCGAAGCGCTGACGGTGATGGCGCCGGGCGAGACGATCGTGGTGGGGCCATATACCTTGCGCTTTGATGGCGTGACCGAAGAGAAGGGTCCCAATTATGTCGCCGATCGGGCCCATGTCGCGCTGATGGATGGCGACAAGGTGAAAGCCATGCTGCGCCCCGAGCAGCGCTTCTATACCGCCGAAGGCCAATCGGTGGCCGACACCGCCATCCGCACCACGGGCTTGCGCGATCTGTATCTGGCGCTGGGCGACAATCGCGGCGGCGGGCGCTATGCCATCCGCGTCTATGTTTCGCCGCTGGCGCCGCTGATCTGGCTGGGCGCGCTGGTGATGGCGCTGGGCGGAATGCTCAGCCTGGGGGGACGGCTGCGGGTTGGCGCGCGTGCGCCGGCCGCCGAAGCCGTCGCCGCAGAATGACCAGATCAGCGTTCCTCCTCGTGATGCTGATGACACTTGCGGCGATCCCGGCCGCCGCGCAGGCCCCGGCGGCGCCCGAAACAGCATCGGTCGGCCTTTCCTTTTCCGATCCGGCGATGGAAACACGCGCCCGCAATCTGCAGCGACAGCTGCGCTGTCTGGTGTGCCAGGGCGAAAGCATCGATGAATCCAATTCGCCCCTGGCGGGCGATCTGCGCCGCCTGGTGCGCGAACAGATGGTGGCGGGAAAAACCGATGCCGAAATCCAGGATTTCCTGGTGGCGCGGTATGGCGATTTCATCCTGATGAAGCCGCCGGTTCAGCCCAACACCTGGCTGCTGTGGCTGGCGCCCTTCCTGGTGCTGGGCGGGGCCGGCGCCGTGGCCTGGGTCACAGTCAAAAAGGCCGCCGCACGAACCACTTGACCAAGATTACTATTATGTAATCTTCAGGTCATATTCCGGCCATGCTGGGCCTGTATGTCTATCTCCAACAGGGCCGCAACGGCCGCCCCAAGGAGCTCCCATGCAAGATCCCAAGAACACGCCGAATACGCCCCCGCCTGGCGCTGGCATTTTTTCCCGCCTGCCCAAGCCCAGCCTGCGCCAGCGCCGCCTGATCGCCATGACCACCGCCGCCTCCATTGTCGTGGTCGGCCTTGGCGCCTTTGCGCTGCTGCCGCCGGTGCAGAACGTCAAGACCGATGCGCCCGTCATGATGGCCCAGAATGTCGCGCCGCGCGCCACACCCCGCATGCTGGAAAGCGCGCCCTTCAGCTTCGCCGATCTGGTGGAGCGGGTCAGCCCGGCCGTTGTCGCGATCAAGTCGGAGACCTCGTCGAGCGACAGTGAAATGCCCGACAATATTCCGCAGCAGTTCCGCGACCTGTTCCAGCAGTTTGGCCAGCGTCCGCCGCAGCAGGTGCCGCGCCGCGCGCTTAGTGCCGGCTCGGGCTTCATCATCGACAAGGCCGGCTATGTCGTCACCAACAACCATGTGGTGGACGCCAGCAAGAAGATCACCGTGATCCTGCCCGACAAGCGCGAATTCGTCGCCAAGCTGGTGGGCACCGATCCGGTGACCGACGTTGCGCTGCTCAAGATCGACAGCGGCAAGCCGCTGCCCTTTGTCGATTTCGGGGACGACAAGCGTCTGCGCGTCGGCGACTGGGTGGTTGCGGTGGGCAATCCCTTCGGCCTTTCCAACTCGGTGACCGCGGGCATCGTCTCGTCGCTGGGACGCGCCAACCTCGATGGCAGCCAGCAATACACCAACTTCATCCAGATCGACGCGGCCATCAACCGGGGCAATTCCGGCGGTCCGACCTTCGATCTGCGCGGCCAGGTCATCGGCATGAACTCGATGATCTTCTCGCCCTCGGGCGGCAGTGTCGGCATCGGCTTCGCCATTCCGGCCAGCCTGATCCATGACGTGGTGGCGCAGCTCAAGGACCATGGCCGCGTCAATCGCGGCTATCTGGGCGTCAACATCCAGAGCGTGACGCCGGAAATCGCCGCCTCGCTCGGCCTCAAGGAAGGCAAGGGGGCGCTGGTGGCCGAAGTGGTGACAAACGGGCCCGCCGCCAAGGCCGGTTTCGAACAGGGTGACATCATCACCGCCATCAATGGCCAGCCGGTCGAGGATTCCACCGATTTGACCCGCAAGGTTGCGGGGGTGCCGTCCGGCAGTGTGGCGACCTTCTCGGTCAGCCGCAGCGGCAAACCGTCGGATATCAAGGTCACCATCGGTTCTCGCCCCGACGAACGGGTGGCTTCGGCCGCGCCGACCGGCAAGGGCGCGGCCACCGCGGCCACCGCAACGGCTGCGGGCCTGGCTCTGTCGTCGCTCACCCCTGAGGCCAAGCGCAGCTTCAATATCGCCGAGGCTGTGACCAGCGGCGCCGTCATCACCAAGGTGGATGCCGACAGCGACGCCGCCGAAAAGGGGCTGCAGGCGGGCGATGTGGTGCTGAAGATCGGCAACCGCACCGTGCGCACGCCCGCCGACTTCCAGTCCGGCGTGACCGACGCCAAGAAGGGCGGCCGTTCCAGCGTTTTGTTGCTGGTGGCGCGCACCCAGGGCGGCACGGGCTTTGTCGCCATCGACATCGAGAAGTCGTGATGAACCGGGCGCGGGCCCAAAGGTCCGCGCCTGTTCAGCATTTATCGGGAGAGTGAATGCGAATTCTCGTAGTCGAAGACGATCTGGAAGCGCAGCGTTATCTGGTACAGGGCCTGAAGGAATCCGGCCATGTGGTGGACGAGGCTTCCGACGGTGAGACTGGCCTTTCGCTGTCCTTGTCGCGGTCCTATGACGTGGCGATCATCGACCGCATGTTGCCCAAGATGGATGGCCTGAAAGTGGTGGCCGAAATGCGCGAGCATGGCAATTCCACGCCGGTGCTGTTCCTGTCCGCTCTGTCCGAGGTGGACGACCGGGTGAAGGGCTTGAAGGCGGGCGGCGATGACTATCTCACCAAGCCTTACGCCTTTGTCGAACTGCTGGCGCGGATCGACGCGCTGCTGCGCCGCCGTACCCCCGCGGGCGTCAAGACGCGGCTTGGCGTTGGCGATCTGGAGCTGGACCTTCTCACCCGCGCCGCCAAGCGCAACGGCACCGACATCGACCTGCAGCCGCGTGAATTCCGCCTGCTGGAATATCTAATGCGCCATGCCGGCCAGGTGGTGACCCGCACCATGCTGCTGGAAAGCGTGTGGGAGTATCATTTCGATCCCCAGACCAATGTCATCGACGTGCATATCAGCCGCCTCAGGGCAAAGATCGACAAGGGCTTCCAGGCGCCATTGCTGCATACGGTGCGGGGCGCGGGTTACATGATCCGTGCCCATTAAACCCAAAATCGGCTAGGGCGCGCAGATGCGCACCGGCCACCTGCTCAGGACCCAGGCCTTCCGCATTGTGCTGGCCTATGTGCTGCTGTTTGCCTTTTCGGTGACGGCGCTTCTGGCCTTCACCTACTGGAATACCGTGCGGACCCTGGACGGGCAGACCGACCAGATCGTCGCCGCTGAGATCACCGGCCTGGCCGAGCAGTATCAGAATCTGGGCCTTCGGGGCCTGGCCGAAACGGTGCGCAGCCGTTCCACACATGGCGGACAGGCGCTGTATCTTCTGACCGACAGTCAGCGCCGACCCATCGCCGGCAACCTCGATTCCTGGCCGCAGACGGTGGTGACGGCCGAGAATTTCGTCGAGTTCGATTATGAGCGTCCGGTGGACGGACGGCTGGCAACCCGCCGCGCCCGCGGCCGCATGCTGCCGGTGACGGGTGGCTTTGTGCTGCTGGTCGCACAGGATGTGCATGAACGCTTCCTCACCACCCGCATGTTCACCACCACCTTGCCCTGGACGGTGGGGCTGATCCTGCTGCTGGGTCTGGCGGGCGGGGCGCTGATGAGCCGCAACATGCTGCGGCGTCTGGACATCATCAATCGCACCAGCGGCGAGATCATGGCCGGCAACCTGACGCGGCGCGTGCCGCTCACCGGCTCGGGCGACGAATTCGACATGCTGGCGGAGAACCTCAACCGCATGCTGGACCGCATCGAGCGGTTGATGCGCGGGATGCGCGAAGTGACGGATTCGGTGGCGCACGACCTGCGCACACCCCTCAACCGGTTGCGCAACCGGCTGGAAGAATCGGCGATGCGGCTGAATGCGAGCGGGACCCGCAGCAAGGAAGAGATGGCGGTGGAGTTCGAGCGCGCCATCGCCGAGACCGACCAGTTGATCGGCACGTTCAATGCCCTGCTGCTGATCGCCGAGACCGATGCCGGCACCACGCGGGCGGCGATGGCGACACTGGACCTGTCCTCTGTCGCCGCCGACGTCACCGAATTGTATGAGCCGCTGGCGGAGGAGCGCCGGGTCACCTTGACCCTGGAGCCGTCCGGCGATGTCGCGGTTGAGGGCAATCGCAGCCTGATCGCCCAGGCGCTGGCCAATCTGGTCGACAATGCCATCAAATACACCCCGGCGGGCGGCCAGGTGCGGCTCGGCACGGCGGTCGGACCGGCGGGTGTGGAACTGTGGGTCAGCGACAGCGGACCGGGCATAGCGCGCGAGGACCGGGCGCGGGTGATCGACCGCTTTGTACGGCTGGAAGCCAGCCGCAACTCCCCCGGCACGGGTTTGGGCCTGTCGCTGGTGGCGGCGGTGGCGCATTTCCACAATGCCGCGCTTGTGCTGGACGACAATGTCCCCACCGGTCTGAAGGCGATTTTGCGCTTCCCCAAAGCGGCTCTGCGCGCATCGCCTATGAAGAACGCCGCCGAATAGTCGGGATAAGATGCTTTGGCCTTATGCTTCGACAAGCTCGGTATGAGGATTTAGCTTGTCCTCACCCTGGTCGCACGACGCTGCCGTTGACTGCCGAAGGGTGAGGACACATGAATCTGCACACGCCCCCCAAGCCCTTCGATACCGACCGCGCCGCGCGCATCCGTGAAGCGCTGGCGGAGCGCGGCTTTGTCCGCGACGAACCCTTGCTGGCCTCGGTGTTTGGCAACAGCGCCTTTCTGGGACGGCTGGCGCTGCGTGAGACGCAGGCATTGGAGGAATATTTCACAGCTGGTCCCGAGGCGGTCCTCAATGCGGCAATCGCGCAAGGCGAGGCGGTGGCGATGGCCGACGGCGAGGCCGGTGCCATGGCGCAGCTGCGCATCGCCAAACGCAGCGCCGCGCTGGCCATTGCCATGGCCGACATCGAAGGGCGGTGGGATGTCAACAAGGTCACCGCGGCGCTGACCCGCTTTGCCGACGCCTGTGTCAGCGGGGCGCTGCGCTTTTTGCTGTGCCAGGAAGCGGTACGCGCCGGCATGCAGGAACATGACGGTGTCAAACTCGAGCAGAGCGCCGGCCTGACCGTGCTGGCGATGGGCAAGTACGGCGCCCATGAGCTCAATTATTCCAGCGATATCGATCTGGTGGTGTTCTACGACGCCGAGAAGTTTCCCTTCTCCAAGCGCGGCGATATGCGCGGCGCGGCGGTTGATATCGTGCGCGGCCTTGTAAAACTGCTCAGTGAAGTCACCAGCGACGGCTATGTCTTCCGCACCGATCTTCGGCTCAGGCCCGATGCCGGGGCGACCCAGATCGCCATCTCCACTGATGCGGCGCTGGATTACTACGAAGCCATGGGCCAGAACTGGGAACGCGCCGCCATGATCAAGGCGCGCGCCTGTGCCGGCGATCCCGAGACTGGCGCGATGTTCCTGAAAAATCTCGTGCCCTTCATCTGGCGGCGCTATCTGGATTTCGCGGCGATCGAGGACATCCAGTCCATCAAGCGTCAGATTCATGCCCATGTCGGCCATGATGAGATCACGGTGGCGGGCCACAATATCAAGCTGGGACGCGGCGGCATCCGCGAGATCGAATTCTTCGCCCAGACCCAGCAGTTGATCCTGGGCGGCCGTCATCCGGCCCTGCGCGTACCCACGACCCAAGGCGCGCTGGATGCGCTGGTGCGCGAAGGGCGGGTGGACGCGAAGGTCGCCGAAGAGTTGAAGGCGGATTACTGCTATCTGCGCACGCTGGAACACCGGCTGCAGATGATCGAGGACCAGCAGACCCATACCGTACCGGGCACCGAGGTGGAGATTTCCCATCTCGCCTGTTTCATGGGCCATGACAGCGCGCAGGATTTTCGCGACAGCCTGACCGGCGTGCTGGAAAACGTGCAGAGTCATTATGCCCGCCTGTTCGAAAGCCAGCCCGACCTGACCAGCGCGCAAGGCAATCTGGTCTTCACTGGCGTCGAGGAAGATCCCGAAACCCTGAAGACGCTGGCGGCAATGGGCTTTGCCGACGCCGCCCATGTCTCGGGCGCCATTCGCGGCTGGCATCATGGCCGCATCCGCGCCATGCGCTCGCAACGCGCGCGCGAGCTGCTCACCAAGCTGATTCCGGCTATTCTCAAGGCGTTGGGGGGCGCCGCCGATCCCGACGTCGCTTTCAAGCAGTTCGACCTGTTCCTCTCCAACCTGCCGTCCGGCGTGCAGCTGTTTTCGCTGTTCCTGGCGCGGCCGCAGTTTCTGGGTCTGCTCGCCCGGATCGTGGGCGCCACGCCCAGGCTGGCGACCTATCTGGCGCGCAATCCGGCCATCATGGACGCGCTGCTGGATTCCGATTTTCTCACCAGCCTGCCGCCGCGCCAGCAACTGGATGCGCGCTTTTCCCAATTCGTGGTCGGCAGCTATGAGGAGGTGCTGGACGCGGCCCGGCGCTTCACCCGCGAGGCGATTTTCCGGGTCGGGGTGCAGATCGTCGAAGGCGCGGCGCGCGCCGACCAGGCCGGGCCGGCCCTGACCGATATTGCCGAAACGGTCATCGCCAGCCTGCTGCCCAGGGTGGAAGACGAAATAGCCGCTGCCCACGGCCGCATCAAGGGCGCGGGTTTTGCGGTGGTGGCGATGGGCAAGCTGGGCGGGCGCGAGATGACCGCCAGCTCCGACCTCGATCTGGTGTTCATCTATGATACGCCGCCGGGTGTGGAAGCCTCCGATGGCGCCAAGCCGCTGTCGCTCACGCTCTATTTCGCGCGCCTGGCGCAGCGGTTGATATCCGCCCTGACCACGCCGACCGCGGCGGGTACGCTTTACGAAGTGGACATGCGGCTGCGCCCCACCGGCAACAAGGGGCCCGTGGCCGTCTCACTGGAGAGCTTCGCCGCCTATCATGCCAGCGAAAGCTGGACCTGGGAGCATATGGCGCTGACGCGCGGGCGGCTGGTGGCCGGAACACCGGCGCTCTGCCAGCGGGTAGAAGCGGAAATCCGTCGCCGCCTGACCCAGCCACGGGATGCCGGCGCCATCATCAACGATGCGCGCGACATGCGCGAAAAAATGGCCCTGACGTTTCCGGGCGCCAACCCCTGGGACCTCAAGCATACGCCCGGCGGGCTGGTGGATATCGAATTCATTGCCCAGACCTTGCAGCTGGTCCATGCCCCGGCGCGCCCCACCGTGCTGGATACCAACACCATCGGGGCCCTGATCATGCTGAAAGGCGCCGGCGCGCTCACCGCGCAGGATGCCGACATATTGATTGCCTCGGCCCGGCTGCAACATGCCCTGACCCAGGTTCTGCGTATCGCGCTGGACGAGACACCGAAAATCGAGGAAGCCACGCCGGGTCTCAAAGCGCTGCTGACCCGCGCCGCCGAAGCCGGCAGTTTCACGGACACGCAGAAGCGGCTGGCCGAACTGCAAAGCCAGACGCGCGAGATTTTCAATCGCCTGCTGGCACCGCGATAAGCTTTTCCGGCGGGAAGACGAGTGTCACCGCATTGCCGGAGGGGGGCTGGCCGCTCACCGCCACCGGCTCGGTGCGGCCGGCGATCTTCACATGGAAGTGGCTGCGCTCACCCAGGAAGGTGGCGGTGACGATCTCTCCCGCCACGCCCTGGCTCCCCACGCGGATATGCTCCGGGCGGATGGCCAGCAGGATGTGATCGCCGGGTGCGATACCCGGCGCGACATTGGCGGATGGCAGGGTGACGATGCCCAACAGGCCCGCATTCACCGTGACGCCGCCATCGGTCATCTCTTTGACCGTGGCATGAAAGAAATTGATCTCGCCAATGAAATCGGCGACCTCGCGGCAGTTGGGGCGCTCATACAGTTCGCGCGGGAATGCGACCTGCAGAATCTTGCCCCCGCTCATCACCGCCACCCGGTCCGACAGCGACAGCGCTTCTTCCTGGTCATGGGTCACCAGCAGAAATGTAATGCCCACCTTGCGCTGGATGGCGCGGAGTTCGATCTGCATCGTCTCGCGCAGCCGCTTGTCCAGCGCCCCCAGCGGTTCATCCAGCAGCAGCACCTTCGGCTCGCGCACCAGGGCGCGGGCCAGCGCCACGCGCTGACGCTGGCCGCCCGAGAGCTGATCGGCGCCGCGCCCGCCCAATCCTTCCAGCCGCACCGTGGCCAGCATCGCCTCGACCCGGCGGCGCAGCTCGTCGCCGGGAAGGCGCAGTTTGCGCAGACCATAGGCGATATTGTCGAACACGTTCAGATGCGGGAAAATCGCATAGGACTGGAACACCATGTTGGTGGGCCGCAGGTTTGGCGGCACAGCGTTCATCACCTGCCCGTCGATGGTGATGGTGCCGCTGTCGGGCGTCTCGAAGCCCGCGATCATGCGCAGCAAGGTGGTCTTGCCGCAGCCCGAAGGGCCCAACAGGGCGAAAAAGGCGCCGCGCTCGACCGACAGGTCCACCGCATCGACGATTGGGGGACCGCCGAACGACTTGCTGACTTTGGATACGGCCAGAAAGCTCATTACGCACCCACCATCGGTTTCTTGACGCCCTGATTGCGAAGCTTTTCCGCCAGCACCACCAGCACCACCGATACGGCCAGGATGATGGTACCTAGCGCCAGCACCATCGGCAGGCGGGCGGGAAAGCGCAGCTGGCTCCAGATATAGACCGGCAGGGTCGCTTGGGTGCCGGAAAGGAAATAGGCCACCAGGAACTCGTCGAACGAGGTGATGAAGGTCAGCAGCAGGCTGGCGACGATCCCCGGCAGCATCAGCGGAAAAGTGACGCGCCAGAAGGTCATCCAGCCATCCTCGCCCAGGTCGGCGGATGCTTCTTCCAGATTGCAGTCGAAGCCTTCAAAGCGCGCGATCAGCACAGCCAGCGAAAACGGCACGCATATCAGCAAATGCCCCAGCACCACCGCGGCGAGGGACAAGGGCAGCCCGATCGTTCCCACCAGCAACAGCAGCGAAATGCCCAGCACAATGTCGGGAATGAACAGCGGTAGCGAGATCAGCCCCAGCGCCGCATTGCGCCCCTTGAGCCGATAGTGCGTCACCGCCTTGGCAGCCAACAGCCCGAGCAGCGTGGAAAGCAGAGCGGTAGCGATGCCAACCTTCAGGCTGTTGACCAGCGCATTCTGCAGGGCGCTGTCGGCGAGAGCCGCATACCAGCGGGTGGTGAAGCCGTTGAGCGGAAAGGCGATGAAGGCGGAATTGTTGAAGGAAAAAAGCGGCAGCACCAGCACCGGCAGATAAAGAAACGCCAGATAGAAGCAGGCGTAGATCAGAAGGGTCCGGTTCTTCATCTGACGGCTTTCGTGGCGGCCCGCGCCGCCGCCACAAACAGGCCCGCGATCACTGCCACCATCGTCATGCTGATCAGGGCCAGCGCCGCGCCCAGCGGCCAGTTGCCGACCTGGGTGAACTGCATCTCGATGATGTTGGCGATCATCGCGCCGGCCGGTCCCCCTACCAGTTCGGGGGTGACGAAGTCGCCGGTGGTGGGTACGAAGATCAGGATGGCGGCGCCGATCACGCCGGGCATGGAGAGCGGCAGGGTGACGCGCAGGAAGCGGCGCAGCTTGCTGTCCCCCAGGTCGCTGGCGGCTTCCAGCAGCGAGCGGTCGATCTTTTCCAGGCTGACATAGATGGGAAGGATGGCGAAGGCGGCCCAGGCATGGGCCAGCGTCACCACCACGGAAAAAGGATTGTAGAGCAGAAAGCTCAGTGGCTGCTCGATCAGCCCCAGGCCCAGCAATCCGGAATTGATCACCCCGCCATAGCCCATGATGATTTTCCAGGCGAAGACTCTGAGCAGGTAGGAGGTCCAGAAGGGAATGGTCAGAAGGATCAGCCAGAGGAATTTGCGCCTGGCATGGAAGGCGACGAAATAGGCCATGGGATAGGCCAGGGCCACGGTCACCAACGTCACCGCCGCGGCCACCAGCACCGAGCGCAAAAACAGGATGCGATAGCTTTCCCGCCCCAGGACCTCGCCATATTGGGACAGCGTCCAGCCGGCCTCGAACCCGATCCCGGACTGGCTTTTCAGGCTGGCCACCAGCAGCAGGGCGAGGGGCGCGGCCAGCGTCAGCCCCACCACCACCAGGGTGGGGGCGATCAGGGCATAGCCCTGCCGCAGGTTCCGCCCACTGTCCGCCACTTCGCCCCCTTCACCGTCCCTTGCATGATTTGGCGAAATTAACCCCTCCGGCGCAACCCAAGGCCCGGAGATTGTTAAGGGAATGCGAGGGGATCCGGCCTCAATCCCCGCTTGAATAGCCCGGGGCGATCAGCCATAACCCGCCGTCTTGGAGTGCGGGCGTAGCTCAGGGGTAGAGCATAACCTTGCCAAGGTTAGGGTCGACGGTTCGAATCCGTTCGCCCGCTCCAAGTTTTCAATCACTTAGCAGAAATTCTGCTCAAGTCATTTTATCCTAGCAAGCACATAGCAAGCAGTTACGGGGGATTCGGCCACCTGATTGGTGTCGGGCTAGATGGCGCGTTTCCGCGTCCGGCCCTGAACCATTCGCGTGCCATAAGGTCAAACTCAGGGCCTGGCCAGCTTCAAGGCGGCATACCCGCGCACGCCGCATTCCCAGATGCGGCCAACCCCAAGCCCTAGCAGCCACAAAAGCCCGTTCCGTGCTTGCTACTATCGGACTAGACGCTGGACGTCGCCAGTTCGCGGTTACCACGCCGTTTGGCATGTAGACAGACAACCCCACCTGCCAAGTACCCTCATTACCAGGTCTGCAGCCAATATGCCCGGCCTATTAGAGCCACTATTTCATTAATTCAGAGCCATACATTACGGCTTTCAGAGCCAGTAATAGAGCCTAAATT
>JBEGVG010000096.1:0-62498 GCA_041178445.1 Pseudomonadota bacterium
GTGGTGATGGCGCTGGTCGCTGCCGCCATGCTGCTGGCGGCGGGCGTGCTGATGGCGGTCTATGAGGAACGGCTTTACAGCGCCCAGCAGGTCAAGAACATCCGCGAGCAGGCGCAAATCCTGGCCGCCAGCGTCACCGCCGCGATCGTGTTCGATGACCGCCGCGCCGCGCAGGAATATGTCGAGGCGCTGGCCCCCAATCCCGAATTGCAGGCGGCCGGCGTTTATGACGGCGATGCCCATCTGCTGGCGGGCTTCTCGCGCGGCGGCGCACGGCTTCCCGCCACGGCCCCCAGCGAGGGCAACATCTTCGGCCAGGGCTTCATGGATATCACGGTGCGCGTCAGCCAGAACGGCACCGGGGTCGGCACGGTGATGCTGCGCGCCGTTACCGAGCCGATCGAGCGCCGCTATGCGCGTTATGGGGGGCTCATCCTGCTGGTGACCATGGGCGCGCTGGTGATCGCCGTGCTGAGTTTCTCGCAAAACGCACTGGCACGGCGCGCCCAGCAGCTTTCCATCGTCAATACCCGGCTTCAGGAAGAGATGGAGGAACGGCGCAAGACCGAGGAGGCGCTGCGCCAGAGTCACAAGATGGAGGCGGTAGGCCAGCTTTCCGGCGGCATCGCCCATGACTTCAACAACCTGATCATGATAGTCAAAGGCAATCTGCGGCTGCTCAAGCGCCGGTTGGGACCGGAAGCCGAGCAGGCCGGCAGCTATATTGCCTCGGCAGATGAGGCGCTGGACCGTGCGGCCCATCTCACCCAGCGCATCCTGGCCTTTTCGCGCCGCCAGCCCCTGACGCCCCAGCGGGTCAATCTTTCCACCCTGGCGCAAGGCCTGTCGGACCTGATCCGCCATTCGGTGGAGGAAAAAGTGCAGATCGAGATGCAGCTTACGGCGCGCGGCTTCGTCCTGTGCGACCTTAACCAGATGGAGAATGTGATTCTCAACCTGGCGATCAATGCGCGCGACGCCCTGCCCGATGGGGGCAAGGTGACGGTGGCGACCCGCGACGTGATGCTGGATGCGCCGCCCCCCGAGGTGGAAAGGGAGGGCTTCGTGCCCGGCGCCTATGTGGCGCTGTCGGTCAGTGATACCGGCGCCGGCATGCCCGAAGAGGTGCGCCGCCGCGCTGTCGATCCGTTCTTCACCACCAAGCCGCTGGGCAAGGGCACGGGCCTGGGTCTTTCCATGAGCTTCGGTTTTGTGCGCCAGTCGGGCGGCTATCTGACCATCGACAGCACGCCCGGCAAGGGCACCATCGTGACCATCCTGATGCCCAGGGATGGAGAGGACGCCTGATGTCAGATGCAGCACCCCTGATCCTGGTCGCCGAAGACGAAGCCATGCTGCGCGTGCTGGCGGTGGAGATGCTGGAAGATGCCGGTTTCAAGGTGTTCGAGGCGGGCGACGGGGTGGAGGCGCTGGAACTGCTGAAAGCCAATCCGCAGATCACGCTGCTGGTTTCGGACATCAAGATGCCGCGCATGGACGGCTATGCGCTGGTGACGGCGGGACTGGCGTTCAAGCAAGAACTGAAAGTGCTGCTGATGACGGGCTATGCCGAGGATCCGCCGCCCCAGTTCCTGAAGGTGCGGGACATCCAGATCCTGCGTAAGCCCTTCAATCTGGAGAAGCTTTGCACCCTGGCGGCGGAGATGACCGCCTAGCTTTTATTGCGCGGCGTCATTGGGTGCGAAAGTTCCGTGCGGTTCGACAAGGGTCGCGCGCGCGTATAAAAAAAAGCCATGAGCGAACCTGCCTTTATTGCCGGTGACTGGGGTACCAGCCGCCTGCGGCTTTATCTGTGCGACGCCGCCGGCCATTTGCTGGCGCGGGGCGAAGGCGAGGGCGCATCGGTGCCCGATTGCGCCGGGCGTTTTGCCGCCGCCGTGGCGCCGTGGGACTCAAGATATGGAAGTGGGGCGCATGGAAAATTGCCGGCGCTGCTGGGCGGCATGGTCGGGTCCACCATCGGCTGGAAGGAGGTGCCCTATCTCAGCTGCCCCGCCCGGCCGCAGGCGATTGCCGCCGCCGCCTTGCGCTTTGAAGAGGATGGCCGCGCCATCGCCATTGTGCCCGGGCTGAAATGCGTCAACCGCACCGGTGCGCCCGATGTGATGCGCGGCGAAGAGGTGCAGATACTGGGCGCGATGAGCCTCCATCCCGAACTGGCCAGGGGCCGCCGCATCTTCTGCATGCCCGGCACCCATGCCAAATGGGTGGCGGTGGAAGAGGGTGCGGTGATGAAATTCCAGACCGCGCTGTCCGGCGAACTTTTTGAATTGCTGCGCAAGCATAGCGTTTTGGCGCGTGATGGCGGCGAGGTGCGGGCCGACGGCCATGCCTTCACGCAAGGTTTGGATTTCTTCCGCCGCAATGCCCAGTCCGACCTGTTGCATCTGCTGTTCAGCACGCGCAGCCGGGTGGTGACGGGCGAGATGCCCAAGGCCGATGGCGCGTCTTACCTTTCGGGCCTGGTGCTGGGCGCGGATGTCGATACGGCGGTGTCGCTGTTCGATCTTTCGCCGGAAGATACCGTGCATCTGATCTGCACGCCGGCGCTGGCGGCCCTTTATGACAAGGCGCTGGCGCAGTATGGTCTGAAAACAAAAACGTTCGACGGCGATGCCTGTGCGCTCGCCGGACTGGTGCGGGTTCACACGGAAGTCTTTTCATGAGCGATCTGCTTGCCGAACTTCCCCTGGTTGCCATCCTGCGCGGCGTGACGCCGGCCCGCATCGAGGGCGTGGCGGGGGCGCTGTTCGAGGCGGGCTTTCGCGCCATCGAGGTGCCGCTCAATTCACCGGACGCCTTCAAGAGCATCGCGATTCTGGCCCGGCAATTCGGCGCACGCTGCCTGACCGGCGCGGGCACGGTTTTGACAACCGCCGATGTCGATAAGGTGGCCGATGCCGGCGGCAAGCTGCTGGTAACGCCCAACACAAATCCGGCCGTGATCGCGCACGGCGTGGCCAAGGGCATGACGGTGATGCCGGGCTTTTTCACCCCCAGCGAAGGCTTTGCCGCCATCGCCGCGGGCGCGCGCAGCCTGAAACTGTTTCCCGCTTCCACCGGCGGCACCGATCACATGAAGGCGATGCTGGCGGTGCTGCCCAAGGATGTGCCGGTCTATGCCGTGGGCGGGGTCGGGGCCGCCAACATGAAGGAATGGCGCAAAGCAGGCGCTGCCGGATTCGGGCTGGGATCGGAACTGTTCAAGATCGACTTCAGCGATGAAGAGATTGGGGCCCGCGCCAGGAAGTGCGTTGCCGCTTTCCGCGACGCGGGCTGAAAACTCCACCTCACCAGTTGGTGTAGCTGCCGTCCGGACGGTGGTTGATCGGGATGGGGGCGTAAGGCTCGCTCCAGTCGCCGATCATCTGCAGCTTGCTGAGGTCCAGCGTGACGCCAAGGCCGACGCGCTCGTTCGGCCACAGCTTGCCATTCCTGAAGTCGTAGCATTCGGGCGCATAGGGCCAGGGTTGGCGGCCCGAGGCGGTCATCTCCATCAGCGCCTTGACCGATGTGGCCGTCAGGCAGTGCACCAGCGCGGTTTCGCCGATGGGGCCGGTGAAGTGCGGGATCATGCCGACATAATGGGTTTCGGCGATGGCGCAGATCTTCATGTATTCGGTGATGCCGCCGACATTGGGCACGGT
Source organism: Pseudomonadota bacterium (assembly GCA_041178445.1). Taxonomy (GTDB): domain Bacteria; phylum Pseudomonadota; class Alphaproteobacteria; order Micropepsales; family Micropepsaceae; genus Rhizomicrobium. The sequence continues at coordinate 3,669 of JBEGVG010000096.1, forward strand.
GCAGCGGGCATAATCGATCAGCTGCTGTTCGATAAGCATATTGGTGTCCCACTTGGCGCCGTAGATTTCGCCCACCGCGATCGGCACGCCCAGGCGCGGGCGGATAGTCTTGTAGATTTCGATATTCTCGCCGCGCACCAGGTCTTCGACGAAATAGGGGCGCAAGGGTTCGATCATCCGCGCCAGGTTGATAGCGTCTTCCTGATCCCACACGCCATGGAAGTCGATGGCCCAGCTTCCGTCTTTGCCCCCGCCCTTGCGTGCCAGCTCGCAGGCTTTGAATGAATCCTGGACCGCCTGGAAACGGTCGAACTCGCGGCCTGCCACCGGACCTAGGCGATAGGCGCGATGACCTTCGGCGATGCAGTTGCGCGCTGCGTCTTCAATAGTGCCGCCTTTAGGCGTCGGATACGAGGTGGCATAGGTTTCGATATACTCTCTCGCCTTGCCGCCCAGCAGTTGCCACACCGGCACGCCCAGCGCCTTGCCTTTCAAGTCCCACAGCGCCAGGTCGAGACCGCCCAGCGCATGGGTCTTTTCGCGGCCCGCCGGATAGAAGTAGGAGCGGTACATGCGCTGCCACAGATGCTCGATGCGGAACGGGTCCTGGCCGATGATCAGCCCGGCTAATTGCTGCATGCTGGACGGCTCGCCGCCTTCGCCGATGCCGATCAGGCCGCTTTCGGTCTCGATAGTGACGACGTTGGTGGACTGGTTGAAGGTCGGCTGGTGGATATTGGGCCGCCCCGCCGCATCGGTGGGCGTCTTGTAGTATCGCAGGCGCTTGATCTTGTCCTTGGGAAGACCCAGGGCGAAGGCGTCCGGCGGCGTCCACAGCGAAGCTGCCGCCGTGCCAAGCATACCCGTCATCACTGTGCGGCGATCCATAATCCCCTCCATGAATTTTGTTCTGTGTTCTTACGTCAGGCTGCAGACCCAGCCTTCGGCGGCGTCGCAATACCACAGGACGCCATCCTTGATGTCCAGCCCGTGCAGCGATGGATCGGCCTTCTTGTCCAGCACGACCTTGCCGACGATGCCGCCGTCGGACATGCGCAGCTTGTAGATCTCGGCCTCGTCGCTGCCGGCGCACCAGATATATTCGCCTTCCAGCGCGATGCCATGGGTGCGGATGGTGGGTGCCTGGATGGAGCGCGCAATCGTGCCTTCCTCGGCATTGATCAGATAGAGTCTGCCGCCAGCGGGTGTCGCCAGCCAGTACTGGCCGTTTCCGCCCCATTTGACGCCATGGCCGCCCGATTCCAGCGGCAGGTCGCCGGGCTGGCGCGTGCGGGTGAGATAGGCGCCATAGATTCCGAAGCCGGGCGTGTCCCATTTTTTCAATGTCTTGCCGGTCGCCGGATCCACCTTGAGGGTGGAAGGGTTGCCCACCGCCACCTTGGTCGAGGTGATGAACCAGGCGCCGTTGCCGTAGGTGATGCCGCTGCCGTGCAGGGATTCGGTTACGACGCTGGAAATCACCGCGCCGGTCCTGGGGTTGACGGTGAAAACCGTGTTGGGATTTTTCTGGTCCAGAATCCACAGATCGCCATTGGCGGCGAATTGCAGATCGTTGGGCTGGTCGATCACCGGCTTGGTGTTGAACAGCCGGTTCACTTTTTTCGCTATCACGGGCGCTGAGCCGCGCGCGGCGATGGTGGCTTGGGGAATGACGGGGTTGGCGGCGAAGGCGTGGCCCGGGATCAGCAGGCCGCATGTTGCCCATCCGCTGTTTGCCAAAAGCCGGCGGCGCGAAAATTCCATCACATGCCCCTTTTTTTGAGTTTTCCCTTGCGGCAAAATAGGCGTGTTTGCGGATTAAGCAAAACCGCCGCAGTGCAGCATGAGCGTTGACGATGCTGTGCGAAAATGCCGCCGGCAATTTGTCTTCAGTGACATCTTGTCGTATCGTTCTCTCAGGTGTCCGCTAGAAGGCGCCACAAATGAGAAAAGACGGCGCAGACCGTCGGCTGGGGTTGAGGGAAAGAATACAAAAAACAACGAGTTATCGGCGGACGCCGAACGGGCGTGGGTTGATCAACTGATCCTGCCACCCGACTGGACATAAAACATAACGCGGCACCAACCCGCGAAATTGGTGCCGCCTTCTCACCGGAAGGCGGCATTTTTTCCTCCGTCCCGCACGCGCGCCGTTATCGCGGCAATCGTATGCCGCAGTGCAGCGTAATTCTTGCGGCTTTTTTTTCGTGCATCGCTGCCCTAAGGTTTGTCCCGGTATTTTCCGGTTCAAGCAACAGAAATTGCTTGAGGAATCAAAACCGGACGGGGAAGCGAACCAAATCCATCGCTTCAAGGGCCCCGGGCAGCAATGCGCGGCACACAAATGGGAGTTGTAAATGCGTAGTTTGAAATTCGGCGCCGCCGCCGCGGCACTGTTCGCCGTGGCTGTCACGGCGTTGCCCGCCGGCGCCGAAACCACGGTCCTCAGCAATGTCACGGTGATTGATGGCACCGGCAAACCGGCCGCGCCGGCTTCCGCGATTGTGATGACCGACGGCAAGATCGCCTGGGTCGGCCCAATGGCGCAGCTCAAGGCGCCCGCCGGCGCCACCACGCGCGATCTCAGCGGCAAGTTTGTGATGCCGGGCATCATCGACGGCCATGTCCATGTCGGCATGATGAAGGACGTGACACAGGACGTTAAGTTCTATGACCGCGCCAATGTCGAAGCCGACCTCAAGACCTATGCCGCCTATGGCGTGACCACGGTGCAGGTTGCAGGCACCGACAAGGACGTGATTTTCGACATTCGCAAGGATTTGCGCGCCGGCCGTCCCAGCATGGCGCGGGTTTACACCTCCGGCCAGGGCCTGGTGTTCAAGGGCGGCTATGGCGGGCTTTATGGCCTGAACGTGCCGATCAGCACGCCCGAAGAGGCGCGCAAAGCGGTGGCCGAACAGGCCACCAAGGGCGTGGACTTCATCAAGTTCTGGGTCGATGACGAGCGCGAGATGATCCCGGTCAAGATGCCTTACACGGTGACCAAGGCGGCGATCGAAGAAGCGCACAAGCACAAACTGAAGGTTATGGCGCACGTCTATTATCTCGACGATGCCAAGGAACTGGTGCGCCAGGGCGTGGACGGTTTCGGCCACATCGTGCGCGACAAGGACGTGGACAAAGAGCTGATGGACATGATGAAGGCCAAGGGCACCTGGCAGGCCGCCTCGACCCTCAGCCGCGAGATCGTCTACTCCATGGCGGTGATGCCCTGGATCAACGATCCCTTTTTCACCCGCGGTGTGACGCCCGGTACCATGGATGCGCTACGCAGCCCGGAACGTGAAAAGGCCGTGATGCTGGGTGCCATCCGGTTCCCGGGCCTGCCCTATGAGAAGCGGCTTTTCTACGATATGGGCCGCACGGTCGTGCAGGCAATGGACAATTACACCGCGATGGTGAAGGCCGGCGTGAAAACCGGCATGGGCACCGACAGTGGTCCCAATGGCCGCTTCCCCGGCTTTAATGCCCATGAGGAACTGCAGATGGCAGTAATGGCGGGCCGCACCCCGTTGGACGCCATTAAGTCGGCGACCAGCGACAATGCCGCCTGGCTGGGCGACAAGACCATCGGCAGCATCGAGGCCGGCAAATGGGCCGACCTGTTGGTGCTGGACGATGATCCGCTGGCTGATATCCGCAACACCAAGTCGATTTCGGCGGTCTATATCGCGGGCAATTCGGTACCGACGATCTGGCAGACCTGCCGTGACCGTCCTTCCACCGCCTGCACCGGCACCTGGAAAGACCGTTCGCCGACACCCTACTAAACCGACGGAACTGCGTTCCGGCGCGGATGGACCTCCATCCGCGCCGTTTGCCTGAAGGAATCTTCGATGTCGTCAATCGCCGCCCGGCCGACCCGCGTTCGCCACACCGTCCTGTGGCTGACGGTGCTGCTCTACATGGTCACCTATTTCGACCGGGTGCTGATCTCCACCGCCATGCCGTCGATCCAGAAGGAATTCGGCTTCAGCATCGAGACGGTGGGCTTGATCTTTGCCGCCTTCCAGATCAGCTATGCGCTGTTCCAGATTCCCGGCGGCTGGCTGGGCGACGTTATTGGCCCGCGCCGCATGCTGACCGCCATTGTGGTCTGGTGGTCTGCCTTCACCGCATTCACCGCGCTGTCCTGGTCGGCGAGTTCGATGATCGTCATGCGCTTCCTGTTCGGCATGGGCGAGGCCGGCGCGTTCCCCAATGCCACCCGTTCGCTGTCGCGCTGGATGCTGCCAGCCGAACGTGGCTGGGCCCAAGGCCTCACCCATGCCGGCGCGCGGCTGGGCGCGGCGATCACGCCCTTCATGGTGGCCTATCTGATCCTGCATTTCGGCTGGCGCTTCCCCTTCTATTTCTTCACGGTGGTGGGATTGGTGTGGGCGGGGGTGTGGTACTGGTACTATCGCGACAATCCCAGCGAGCATAAGAGCACCAATGAGGCCGAGCAGCAGCTGATCCACGGCGCGCTTGGCGCCGCGCCCAAGCGCCGGGCGATTCCGTGGGGTATCATCCTGTCCAGCCCGCAAATGTGGATTCTGGCATCGACCTATTTCTGCTACGGCTATGCCATCAACATGTTCCTGGCCTGGTTTCCAAAATACCTGGAAGCCGCGCGCGGTATGAGCCTGACCCAGATGGGCTTGTTCGCCAGCCTGCCACTGGCAGCCGGCGTGATCGGCGACATCGCTGGCGGCTGGTTCTCGGACGAGATCATCAAGAAGACCGGGCGCATCAAGTTCGCCCGCCAGAGCGTGGCAATTGCCGGATTCCTGATTGCCGCTATCGCCTGTCCCTTCGCCGTGCTGGAGCCCGACCCCTATATCAGCGCCCTGCTGTTCGGCATTGCGGTGTTCGGACTGGAGCTGGTGGTGGGCAATGCCTGGGCGGTATCGCTGGACATTGGCGGTAATTTCGCCGGTTCGGTGTCGTCGGTGATGAACACCGCGGGCAATATCGGCGGCACCATCGTGGCGGCGGCGACGGGCTTTATCGTCGCTTCCTATGGCTGGGACATGACCTTCTATGCGGTCAGCGGCCTGGCGGTGATTGGCGCGGTGCTATTCCTGTTCGTGGATGCGGGAAAGCAGATTTACAACGAACCGCCGACCACCCCGGTGATCTGACCGGAGCCTCAAATGACGCGAAAAACCCGCCGAAAGGCGGGTTTTTTGTTGCCGGGGAGGGAGGTTCACTTTTCCGCAGAATTGAGTATGGTCCCGCCGCCATGGAACCATTCAACAAGCTCGAAGGGGTCGCAGCTCCCCTCAACATCATCAATGTCGATACCGACATGATCATCCCCAAACAGTATCTCAAGACCATCCAGCGCACCGGTCTGGGCAAGGCGCTGTTCGACGAGATGCGCCACAACCAGGACGGCAGCGAGAAGCCGGACTTTGTGCTGAACAAGCCGGCTTATCGCAATGCCAAGATTCTGGTGACGGGCGACAATTTCGGCTGCGGTTCGTCGCGCGAACACGCGCCCTGGGCCCTGCTGGATTTCGGCATCCGCTGCGTCATCGCCCCCAGCTTCGCCGACATCTTCTATGGCAACTGTTTCAAGAACGGCATCCTGCCGATCAAGCTGCCGCAGGAGCAGGTCGACAAGCTGATGGATGATGCCAGCCGCGGCGCCAACGCCATCATTTCCATCGATCTGGAAAAGCAGGAAATCCGCGGGCCGGACGGCGGCATGATCACGTTCGAGGTCGATGAATTCCGCAAGCAGTGCCTGCTGAATGGCTGGGACGATATCGGCCTGACCCTGCGCAACGAGGACAAGGTTACGTCCTTTGAACAGCGCCAGAAGACCCAGACGCCCTGGATCTGAATTTCTTTACGAGACTTCCGAGGACATCATGAACGAGTACAAGCTGCTTCTGCTGCCGGGCGACGGCATCGGTCCCGAAGTTCTGGACGCCACTATGCGCGTGGTCGGCTGGTATGGCCGCAAGGGCCTTCCCTACAAGACCGAGGAAGCGCTGTTGGGCGGGGCTGCGATCGACGCCACCGGCCGTCCTGATCCCGATGAGACATTTGTGAAGGCAATCGCCGCTGACGCGGTGCTGATGGGTTCGGTGGGTGGCCCCAAATGGGACGGGCTGCCGTTCGAAAAGCGCGCCGAACGCGGGTTGTTGCGGGTTCGCAAGGATATGGGCGTCTACGCCAATCTGCGCCCGGCGCTGTGCTTTGACGCGCTGAAGGATGCCTCGACCCTCAAGCCCGAAATCGTGTCTGGCCTCGACATCCTGATCGTGCGCGAACTGATGGGCGGGGTCTATTTTGGCGAGCCCAAGGACACCACCACGCTGCCCGATGGCCAGAAGCGCGCCGTGGATACCGGCGTCTATACCACCAGCGAGATCGAGCGGGTCTGCCGCGTCGCCTTCGACATGGCGCGTTTGCGCGGCAACAAGGTGCACAGCGCTGAAAAGTCCAATGTGATGGTCACCGGCGTCTTGTGGAAGGAAGTCGTTACGGCCCTGCACAAGCGCGAATATGCCGATGTGGAACTGCACCACATCCTGGCGGACAACGCCGCCATGCAGCTGGTGCGCAATCCCAAGCAATTCGACGTGCTGGTCACCGACAATCTGTTCGGCGACGTGCTGTCGGACGAAGCCGCCCAGCTGACAGGTTCGATCGGCATGCTGCCGTCGGCCTCGCTGGGCGACAAAAAGGAAAATGGCCTGCCCTCGGCGCTGTATGAGCCGATCCATGGCTCGGCGCCGGATATCGCCGGCCAGGGCCTGGCCAACCCCATCGCCTCCATCCTCTCCTTTGCCATGTGCCTGCGCTATTCCTTCGCCATGAAGGATGAAGCGGCGCGGCTGGAAAAGGCGGTGGATACGGTTCTGGCCGACGGCTATCGCACCGGCGACATCATGCAGCCGGGCATGACCAAGGTCGGGACCACGGCGATGACCGACGCGATCCTGAAGGCGCTGGACAAGTCGGCTTAACCCCAATTGTCATGGCCCACCTGGTGTGGGCCATCCAGTTGAAGCCAACTCCTCTTGCGAAAGCAAAGCCTGCGTCATCTGGGTGGCCGCATTTGCGGGCCATGACAGCAGGGTTTAGTCGCCTTTTAATGCTCTTCGCGCCTGGTGCAGCAGCGGTTCGGTATAACCCGAGGGCTGTTCCTTGCCCTTGAACACCAGAGCGCAGGCCGCCTTGAAGGCGATGCCGTCATAGCCGGGCGCCATGGGCTGATAGAGCGGGTCGCCCGCATTCTGCTTGTCCACCACGCTGGCCATGCGCTTGAGGCTTTCCATCACCTGCGCTTCGGTGGCGATGCCGTGCAGCAGCCAGTTGGCGATATGCTGGCTGGAAATGCGCAAGGTGGCGCGGTCTTCCATCAGGCCGACATTGTGAATGTCGGGCACCTTGGAACAGCCCACGCCCTGGTCCACCCAGCGCACCACATAGCCCAATATGCCTTGCGCATTGTTGTCCAGCTCCTGCTGAACCTCGTCGCTGCTCCAGTTGGGCCGGTCGGCCAGCGGGACGGTGAGGATGTCGGCCAGCTTGGCGCGTGGGCGAGACTTCAGTTCGTCCTGCCACGCCGTCACGCTGATCTGGTGATAGTGCAGCGCATGCAGCGTGGCGGCGGTGGGTGAGGGCACCCAGGCACAGGAGGCGCCCGACTTGGGATGGCCGATCTTGGCGGCCAGCATGTCGGCCATCTTGTCGGGCATGGCCCACATGCCCTTGCCGATCTGCGCCTTGCCCTGGAAACCGCAGGCCAGGCCGATATCGACATTCTGGTCTTCGTAAGCGGACAGCCATTTCGACGTCTTCATCTCACTCTTGCGGACCATCGGGCCGGCGAACATCGAGGTGTGCATCTCGTCGCCGGTACGGTCCAGGAAGCCGGTGTTGATGAAGACGATGCGGTCTTTCGCGGCGCGGATGCATTCTTTCAGATTGACGCTGGTGCGGCGCTCCTCATCCATCACGCCCATCTTGATGGTGTGGCGGGCCAATCCGCAGATATCTTCGATCCCATCAAACAAAGTGTTGGTGAAACCCACTTCCTCGGGGCCGTGCATCTTGGGCTTGACGATATAGATCGAACCCGTGCGGCTGTTGCGGCGTTTGCCCTTGATGTCGTGCAGCGAGATAAGGCTGGTGATCACACCGTCCATCAGCCCTTCGCCGATCTCGCTGCCGTCTGGCAAAAGGATGGCATCGCTGGTCATCAGGTGGCCGACATTGCGGATGAACAGCAGGCTGCGGCCGGCCAGGGTCAGCTTGGCGCCATCGGGGGCGGTGTAATCGCGGTCGGGGTTGGCGGCGCGTTCCATCACCTTGCCGCCCTTTTCGAACTTGGCGGTCAGCGTGCCGTCCATCAGGCCCAGCCAGTTGCGATAGGCGGCGACCTTGTCGGCCGCATCCACCGCGGCAATGGAGTCTTCACAGTCCATGATGGTGGTGATGGCGGCTTCCAGCACCACATCGCTGATACCGGCCTTGTCCGCCTTGCCGATGGCGGTGGAGCCATCGAGATGAATTTCGATGTGCAGCCCGTTCTGTTCCAAAAGGATCAGGCTGGGCGCGGCGGCATCACCGGCATAGCCCTTGAGCTGCGACGGATCCTTGAGCGCGGGTGCCAGCTTGCCGTTCTGAACCGCAAGGCCGGAAACCTCCTTCCACGAGCCAACCGCGAGCGGCACGGATTGGTCGAGAAACTCGCGGGCGAAGGCGATGACCTTGTCGCCCCGCTTCTGGTTGTAGCCTTTGCCAGGCGCCAGATCGCCGTCCTGCGCAATCGCATCGGTGCCATAGAGCGCGTCATACAGGCTGCCCCAGCGGGCATTGACGGCGTTGAGCGCGAAACGGGCATTGGTCAGCGGCACCACCAGCTGCGGCCCGGCCAGGCGCGCGATCTCGGGATCGACATTCTGGGTGCCAATCTGGAAGTCGTTGCCTTCGGGCACCAGATAGCCGATCTCCCGCAGGAAGGCGGTATAGTCCAGCGCGTCGATGGGGCGCTGCGGATTTTCCCGGTGCCAGGCGTCAATCGCCGCTTGCAGCCGGTCGCGCTGGGCCAGAAGGGCCCGGTTCTGCGGCATCAGCTTCACCGCCAGGGCGGCGAAGCCGGACCAGAAGGTTTCGCCATCCACGCCGGTGCCGGGCAGGGCCTGCTGGGCAACAAAATCGTGCAGCTCGCGCGCGACCTTGAGGCCATGAACCGAAACTCTCTCCACCATGACGCTCTTCTTTTTTTGAGGGGGTTCCCCAGCCTAAGACGGCCCGGCGGCAGGGTCAAAATGAAAAGGCCAGACCTTGCGGTCCGGCCTTTTTCTATCCGCCGTCCGGGTGTGGCTAGGACGGGATCATCCAGGGGAACACGAACTGCTGCAGCCAGACCAAGACGCTCAGCGCGGCCGTGAAGACGAGGGAGTGGATGAAGGTGAGCCGGAAGATGCTGGCTTCCTGGCCCTGCAATCCGCTGATCGCCACGCCCGTCGCGATATTCTGCGGCGAGATCATCTTGGCGAAGCAGCCGCCCGACGAGTTGGTGGCGGCCATCAGCACCGGGCTGAGGGGCGGTACCGACTGGTTGGCCGCCACGACCTGCAGATTGCCGAACAGGGCGTTGCCGGAGGAGTCGCTGCCCGACAGGAACACCGCGACCCAGCCCAGGAAAGCCGACAGCAGCGGGAAGAAGATGCCCGTCATGGCGACGGTCTTGCCCAGTGTGTAGGTCAGGCCGGAATAGTTCATCAGATAGGCCAGGCCCACGATGGCCATCACCGTCAGCGCCGGCAGCAGGATCTGCTTCCAGGCTGTGGCCACGGCTTCCAGGAACTTGGAAAAGGCCATGCCGGTCGCCAGCATGGTCAGGAGCGCCGTCACCAGGATGGCAGTGCCTGTGGCGAAGGGCTGGAAGTTCCAGATCGCCGCATAGGGCCGCTCATACAGGGTGATGAAGACCTCGTTGTGCAGGCCCGGCCACTGGATCGGCTGCGCGAAGAAGGTCGCAACCTTGAAGTGGGTCCAGACCATGACCACGGCGATCATGATCAGCCAGGGCAGCCAGCCCTGCCATGCCGGAATGTTGCGATGGACCGAGTTGGGGTCTTCGGCCGGAACCACCAGGGCGAATTCCGGATCGGGCGCGGGCTGCCAGACCCGCAGGAACAGCACGGTGGCGATCAGCGAAGAACCCGCCGAAACCACGTCCGTCAGCTCGTAGCTCATATAGTTGGCCGTGACGAACTGGCCCAGGGCGAAGGCACCGCCGGCGACCGCCAGCACGGGCCACAGCGCCTTGATTGAGCGCATGCCGCCATACATCGCAACGACATAGAAGGGCAGCAGGAAGGCGAAGAAGGGCAGCTGACGGCCCACCATCGCGCCCAGGGTCTGGGCGGGCAGGTCGGTGACGCCGGCCAGGGTGGTGATCGGGATGCCCAGCGAGCCGAAGGCCACCGGGGCGGTGTTGAAGATCAGGGCATAGACCACCGCGTCGATGGGGCGAAAGCCCAGCATGATCAGCAGCGAGGCGGTGATGGCGACAGGGGCGCCGAAGCCCGACACGCCTTCCAGCAGCGAGCCGAAACCATAGCCGATGACGATCAGGACAATGCGCTTGTCCTGGGGCAGATGCATCAGGACCCAGCGCCGGAAGGCGTCAAAACGCCCCGACAAAACCGCGGTGTTGTAGAGAATGAGGGCGGAGAACACGATCCACATAATCGGCCACAGCGCAAAGGCCACGCCGGCGGCGGTGCTGGAAAGGGCGAGGTTCACAGGCATCTGCCAGACCCCGATGGCGATGACCATCGCCACGGCCAGGCCGGCCAGCGAAGCCTGCCAGGCGGGCCGCCGCAGCACGCCCAGCATCACCAGCACCACGATGATCGGAATGGTCGCGACAAGGAAGGACAGGAACAGGCTGTCGCCAACCGGGGTCAGTAGCTGATTGAACATCTTTCGTCTCCGTATCGTGGCGCTGGCGCGCCGCTTCCCACCAGCCACGTTCACGAACGTGGCGCTTGTCATGCCTTCGAGGTGCCGGGATTTTTATGCGGACGGGAAGCCGATGGTTTCGGCTTGCGAACGTCCGATTTGCCCTTCTGGTCCCCGCTCTTGTTGGAACCGGTTAGAGCAAAAAAAAGCCTTTAGGCCAAGGCGTTTAAGACGGTGCAGTGCAGCAATCGCCGTCCGTGCCGTGTCACGAATGACGAGGGCTATACGTTCCAGGTGGACGCGACATGGTCCTTGTCTTCCTGGCTGTTCCGCTCCGCCATCAGGAAGCCGTAATAGCCGCAGCCGCCGCCGGGATATTCGCGGCAGATGGTGGGGCGGGCGGTATAGATGGTGCAGCGGCGCTGTTCGGTATCGAAGAACTGGCAGATCTTGCCGAAATGCTTGTCGGGCTTACGCCGCATGGCGTACTTGGCCTCGGGATCGACCTTGGTGAATTTCTTGCGGGCGGCTTCAAAGTCGAGGCCGAAATGCTTGGCCAGCCGCGCCACGTCACGCTTGTTGAGCGGGATCAGGGGATAGGAGCAGCAATAGCCCGGACACTTCGCACAATTATAAAGGCCCACGGGGTACCGCCTGAATCACTATCAGACCTCTGAGTAGCATGAACGCATTATAAGGCCAGACGCTCCATAAGTGACCTGATGCCGCGCCTCTTTCAAGCGGGCTCTTTCAAGCCGCTTGGGGCCATTGTATCAAATGCCATGGTCAAGCTGTGGTCATGTGCTGTGCTGTTGCTGCTGGCGCTGGGCGGGTGCGGGTTGTGGGGTGGCGGCGAAGCGCCCCCGCCGCCGCCGCCGCGCACCGATGTGCTTGCCCCCGGCGACAATGTCTGGATTGCGGTGGCGGGCGAGGAATCGCTGAGCGGCCTGTATCCGGTAAGGGGCGACGGTACCGTATGGATGGAACTGCTGGGTGCGCTGCCGGCCGCAGGCGTCGCCCTGCCGGTGTTTCAGGAGAATCTGCGCCAGCGCCTGGCGGCGGGCTATCTGCGACAGCCCGTGGTCGCGGTGACGCGGGTAACCACGCCGCCGGCGCCGTCCTTGCGCCAATCTCAATAAGAGCCCCAGTAAAGTCTCAGTGAAAATCCCTTGAAGGTGGCAGCACGCGCAGATTGCGCGGATGGCGATGGCCCGGCGCCTGGCCCGGCAGCGCCTCGCCCGACAGCAGGCGCAGGTCGCCGCTGCGATCGATCAGGGTGTCCGCCATCAGATGGACCACGCCTTCCAGGCTTTTCTGCACCCGCCCCTCGGCCAGGATCAGGCGCGCGCCCATCACCTCCTTGCGGAAGCGCTGGAAGACACGTTCCCAGATCACCACATTGCAGACCCCGGTTTCGTCGCTGAGGGTAATGAAGACCGTGGTGCCTTCGCCCGGACACTGGCGCACCAGCACCACGCCGGCGCAGCGCACCGGCGCACCGTCAGGCAGGTCACCCACCCCCGCACAGCTGGCGATGCCTTCGGCATCGAACCTTGCGCGCAGGAACTGGGTGGGATGGCCTTTCAGCGACAGCCGGGTGGTCTGGTAATCGGCCAGCACATGTTCGCTCAGCGGCATCAGCGGCAGCGGCGCGATGCTCTCTGCGCCCATTTCAGGCGTGTTACGGGGTGCGAACAGGGGCAGGGGATCGTCGTCGGGCAAACGCCGCACCGCCCACAAGCCCTCACGGCGGTCAAAGCCGAAGCTTCTGAAGGCATCGGCTTCCGCCAGCGTCACCAGCGCGCGCCGGGAAAGGCCGGTGCGGCGGGCGAAGGCGGCGAAGGCAGGATAGCCATAGCCGCGATTGTGCATGATGGCGTGGCCATCTTCCTCGCGCAGGCCGTCGATCTGGCGCAGGCCCAGACGCAGGCAAAGTTCGCCCTTCTGATTGCGCTCCAAAGTGCAATCCCAGTCGCTGAAGGCGGCATCGGGCGCCAGCACGGTGACTTTGCCATTGTCGCGGGCGCAGCGCACGATCTCGGCCGGGGCGTAAAAGCCCATCGGTTGGGAGTTCAGCAGCGCGGCGGCGAAGGCGACCGGATGGTGGCATTTGAGCCAGGCCGAGACATAGACCAGCAGCGCGAAACTGGCGGCATGGCTTTCGGGAAAGCCGTAAGAGCCGAAGCCCTTGATCTGTTCAAAACAGGATTCGACGAAATCGCGGTCATAGCCGCGCGCGCACATGCGGCTGATGAATTTTTCCTGGAAGGTGTGAATCGTGCCGACATGGCGGAAGGTGGCCATGGCGCGGCGCAGGCCATTGGCTTCATCGGGGGTGAATTTGGCGGCGACGATGGCCAGTTTCATCGCCTGTTCCTGGAACAGCGGCACGCCAAGGGTTTTGTCCAATACGTCTTTGAGTTCGTCCTGTTTGTGCGGCTTTCCCGGTTTGGGATAGTCGAAAACCTTGCCGGGATTTTCGCGCTTTTCCTTCCGCCGCTTGAGATAGGGATGCACCATGCCGCCCTGGATGGGGCCGGGGCGCACAATGGCCACCTCCACCACCAGGTCATAGAATTCCCGGGGGCGCAGGCGCGGCAGCATGTTCATCTGGGCGCGGCTTTCCACCTGAAAGACGCCGATGGCATCGGCCCGGCACAGCATGTCGTAAACCGCCGCTTCCTCCTTGGGCACGCTTGCGAGGGTGAGTTTGGGATTGCGGCCTGAGCCTTGCGCCTGGATCAGGTCGAACGCCTTGCGGATGCAGGTCAGCATGCCAAGCGCCAGCACATCCACCTTCATGATGCGCAGGGTATCGAGGTCGTCCTTGTCCCATTCGATGAAACTGCGATCCGCCATGGCGGCGGGACCAATGGGCACGATGGTATCGAGGCAATCCTCCGTCAGCACAAAGCCGCCGACATGCTGGGAGAGATGGCGCGGAAAGCCCGCCAGTTCCCCGGCAAAATGCACGGCGCGTTCCACCGCCGCATTGGCGGGATCGAAGCTGCCCTGCCGCACCTGATACTCTTCCAGCCCGTCGCCATGATGGCCCCAGACCGTATCGGCCAGTCGGCCGGTGACATCCTCGGTGAGGCCAAACACCTTGCCGACCTCGCGGATGGCGCTGCGGGAACGGTAGCTGATCACGGTGGCGGTGAGGGCGGCGCGGCGGCGGCCATAGCGCCGGTAGATATATTGAATGACTTCCTCGCGCCGTTCATGCTCGAAATCCACATCGATGTCCGGCGGCTCGCGCCGCTCGGCGCTGAGAAAACGCTCGAACAGAACATCGAAGCTGTTGGGATCCACGGCGGTAACGCCCAGCACATAACAGACCGCCGAATTGGCAGCGCTGCCGCGGCCCTGGCACAGAATGCCCTTGTTTTGCGCGAACTTTACTATGTCGTGCACGGTCAGGAAGTAATGGGCGATCTGCTGCCGGGCGATGAAGCGCACTTCCTTGACCGCCAGCCGTGCCACCTTGAACGGCGTGCCCTTGGGGTAGCGTCGTTTCAGTCCCGCCTTGGTGAGATCGCGCAGATGGCCATCGGCGGTTTTGCCGGGCGGCACCGGCTCGTGGGGATAATTCTGCTTTAACTGGTCCAGGGTGAAGGTGACCGCCTGCGCAAACCGCAGCGTCTCGTCCATGGCGTCCGGCGCGCCCTGAAACAGGCGGCGCATTTCCCCCGGTGACTTGAGATGGCGTTCGGCATTGGCCTGCAGACGCTTGCCCGCCTGTTCCAGCGTCACATGCTCGCGAATACAGGTGACGACATCCTGCAAGGGCCGCTGATCGGGATGATGATAGAACGCGTCATTGACCGCGATCAGCGGCACCTTGGCGGCGCGGGCGATTTTCCTGTATCTTTGCAGGCGGCGGCGGTCTTCGCCGGTATAAAGCATGGATGCCGCCAGCCAGGTCTCGCGGCCCAGTGCCATCAAAACAGGCTTCAGTTCCTGCGGATCGTCGGGAGGCATGACGATGGCCAGCAAGCCGGCGCGCAAATCCAGCAGATCGTCCAGTTTGAGAAAACAGTCACCCTTGGGCGCGCGTGATTTTCCCAGGCTTAAAAGCCGGCAGAGGCGGCCATAGGCATCGCGATCCTTGGGATAGACCAGAATGTCGGGCGTAGCGTCACAAAAGACCAGCCGCGCGCCCACCAGCAGGCGCGGCGGCGTTCCGGGCTTCAACCTGGTATGCTCTTCATAGGCCCGCACCACGCCCGCCAGGGTGTTGCGGTCGGCAATGCCGATGGCGGCATAGTTCAAGTTCTGCGCCTGCACGATGAACTGGCCGGGATGCGAGCCGCTGCGCAGAAAGGAATAGTTGGTGGTGACGGCGAGTTCGGCATAGCTCATGCGAACAGGCCTTGAAGATACCAGCGCGGGTGCAACCCGTTCTGTCGAAAAAGCCCGTCGCGATAGAGCCAGAACCGCTGGCCGTCACTGGTCTCGACCCGGAAGTAATCCCGCGTGAGCCCCGCGCGCCTCCACCATTCCATGGCGATGCGTTCGGGGCCTTCGGCGCGCACCACATCGCGGCGGCATTGCCGCCAGACAAAGAACTTGGGTGGGCCATCGGGTGCGATGGGAAATCCGGCCTCGATCTCCTCCGGCTTTTCCAGCAGCCGCAAGGGACGGCGGGGCGGATCGCCGGGCAGGCGCTTCAAGGGCCAGTTTGATGGCCCCCCATTTGCGTAAGTATCAAGGTCCTGGGCCGGCACCGCCACGCCCGCCGCCTCGGGAATGTGAGTGTCCTGCGCCACGAAGCACTGCACCCGATGCTCACCGAAACGCACCGAGAGGCGGTCGATCAAAAAGCCGATCTGCTGGCGGGCATTCTCATTCGCATCAAAGCTGATGGTGGCGGGGCTGGTTTCTTCCGCCAGCACCGCTTCCAGCCGCACCAGGTCGAAGCCGAAGCCGGCATCCAGCGGATCGGCCAGCGCATCCAGCTTCTGGACGAGCAGCCGCAGCATCACTGCAGGGTCGCGCAAGGCGGTGCCAGTCCTGACGGCGATGCGGTCCACATGTCCATCGACACGGAAAAAGACCGCTTCCAGCTCCCGTGCACCGCGCCCCTGGCGTTCCAGGACTTCGCTTAAATGCTGTGCCAGACCAAGCAGCGAGGCGGTAATGGCGTACTGGGTGACAATCGGTTCGGCGAACCGCCGCTCGGCCATCAGGTCGGGCAGGGCGCGGCGCGGTTCAAGCGGCTTTTCTTCCGCCCCCAGCAGGATACGCAGCCGCGTGACAAAGCCAGCGCCCAGCCGTTCCGCCAATTCGCTGTGCTGGCGCTGCGCCACCGCACCGACTGTTTTCAGACCGGCATGGCGCAGCGCGCGCAGGGTCTTGTCGTCAGGGTCCAGCGCGGCAAGCGGCAGCGGTGCGACGGCGGCCGCTTCACCGCGCGGCGGTACAATCATGTTGTGCGCGAACCGCGCCAGGGCGCGGGCTGCCAGCGACGTGCCGGCAATCGCCGCGCGCACCGCAAAGCCTTGCGCGGCGATCTTTTCGCGAACCTGCGCCAGCATTGCTGCTTCGCCGCCGAACAGGTGCGCCGCGCCGGTGATGTCGAGATAAAGCCCGTAAGGCGGGTCCAAAGTCACCAGCGGCGTGAAGCGGTCGCACCAGTCGGCGATATTCTCCAGCAGCGCGGCATCGGCTTTTTCATCGGCCGGAATGATACTCAGCGGCTGCACCATGGCGCGGGCATTGGCCAGGGGCTGGCCCAGATAGAGTCCGAGTCTGGCGCTGCGCGCATCCAGGGCATGGACGACCAGCGCGTTGCTGACCTTGCGGCTGATGACCAGCGGCGCCTTAAACGGCGCGGGCGATTTGCGGATCAGCCGGTCGGTGGAAAGGCGCGGCAGCCACAGCGCCAGGATGCGCCTCGCGGAAGACGGCATTTTCGGAATCCCACTGCATCAAGAAATTTCCCAAGCTGCCGGCGCGATGACGCACAAGCCGGGCGTCGAAGACCGGATTTCCCCAGTCGTCGTCATCATCGCGTGACGGCGCGCTCGTCACCTGCCAGCGAGTGAGCGCGGCGCTGGGTTCGCAGGCAGCGCTCTGGCGCAGCAGGATGACGCTGACGCCGCTTGTTGCCGCCGCCAGCGAAAGGCGGCGGCTGGCGACCAGGTCCAGGCCCCGCGGCTGGCCGCGTATTTCCAGCAGCAAGGCGCCGACATGCGGGCACCCCAGTATGTCGCTGGCCGCCGACAGGGCATCGTCGCCCTTTCGGGTGCGCACCAGGATCAGCTGGCGGGGATCGCCGCCCAGCTCGGCCAGTCCATTTGGCGACACCGCGCCATATTCCAGCGCCTCGAAATCGGGCCGCACCCAGAAGAAGGGCTTTGCCCCCGCCGCCAACATTCCCAGCAGCACGGCAAAGCCGCTGGCGCTCCATCCCGATGCGAAGACTTCATGCAGCGCCCCGGGCCGCAATCCGCCGCCCAACACGCTATCGGCCTGTGGATGACCCAGGGGGATGGGCTGGCGGTCCGGGGGCAGGCCATAGCGCGCCAAGGAATGGCGTAATTCCGCGATTTTTGCAGTATTGTTCATATTATGTTCTATCATGCTCCTGCACCCGGGGGAGTCAAGACGGCCGCTTTGTTGGGAATCATTCTCAAATTGCATGGACACTCATTTACCTAGCGCAACGCTGGCATGTTGCGCCGCAACTGGCGGCATGGTCACATGCTTGGTAATTCTAAGAAGAACGGGCAAATTTCGCGGCTTCAACGGCCGGAAAACTGCGCCTGATTGCCGGTTGGGGTTTGAGATGGGTTTGCCGCCGAAACAGGGTCTTTATGACCCCCGCAACGAGCATGACGCCTGCGGCGTCGGCTTTGTCGCGAACATCAAGGGGGCACGGTCCCATGAGATCATCGAGCTGGGCCTCCAGCTCCTGATCAATCTCGACCATCGCGGCGCGGTGGGCGCGGACCCGCTGGTGGGCGATGGCGCGGGCATCCTGATCCAGATTCCCGATCCCCTGTTTCGCGAATGGGCCAAGGATACCGGCGTGACCCTGCCGGAGCCTGGCAAGTATGCCGTGGCGATGTGTTTCCTGCCGCGCGAAGCCAAGGCGCGCGAAATCGTCGTCAAGCAGTTCGAACATTTCATCAAGGTCGAAGGCCAGAAGCTGGTCGGCTGGCGCGATGTCCCGACCGATCCGGCGGGGCTGGGCAAGACCGTGCTGGACGGCATGCCGCTGATCCGCCAGGCGATCATCGCCGCCGGTCCCCATATCCGCGACCAGGACCAGTTCGAGCGCAAGCTGCTCGCCATCCGCAAGCAGACACAGAACCCGCTGGCGACGCTGGCCAAGAAGCACAAGCTTCCCGACATCAATCACCTTTACATGCCCAGCTTTTCGACCCGCACCGTGGTCTATAAGGGCTTGCTGCTGGCGCATGATGTCGGCCGCTTCTATCGCGATCTGCAGAACCCGCTGACCGTATCGGCGGTGGCGCTGGTGCATCAGCGTTTCTCGACCAACACCTTTCCGTCCTGGAAGCTGGCGCATCCCTACCGCTACATCGCCCATAACGGCGAGATCAACACGGTGCGCGGCAACGTCAACTGGATCAATGCGCGCCGCCGCTCCATGGAGTCCGAACTGCTGGGCCCCGACCTCGACAAGATGTGGCCGCTGATTCCGCACGGCCAGTCCGATACTGCGTGCCTGGACAACGCGCTGGAACTGCTGGTGGCGGGCGGCTATCCGATGGCCCATGCGGTGATGATGCTGATCCCGGAGGCCTGGGCCGGCAACAAGAGTATGGATGCCAAGCGCCGGGCCTTCTATGAGTATCACGCCGCGTTGATGGAGCCGTGGGACGGACCCGCCGCCATCGCCTTCACCGACGGCCGCCAGATCGGCGCGACGCTGGACCGCAACGGGTTGCGGCCTGCGCGCTACATCGTCACCGACGACGATCTGGTGATCCTGGCGTCGGAATCGGGCGTGATCCCGGTCGCCGAAGAGAAGATCAAGCGCAAGTGGCGTTTGCAGCCCGGCAAGATGCTGCTGATCGACTTCGAAGAGGGCCGCATTGTCGAGGACGAGGAGATCAAGAAGAAGTTCTCCGAAGCCGAGCCCTATGACGACTGGCTGAAGGCCGCCCAGTTCAAGCTGGAAGACCTGCCCGACCTGCCCGAAGATCATCGCGCCAAGGTGGGCGATCCCGCGCTGCTGCTCGATTCGCAGCAGGCCTTTGGCTACACCCAGGAAGACCTGCAATTCTTCCTGGAGCCGATGGCGACCGCGGGCGACGATCCCATCGGCTCGATGGGCGCCGACACGCCGATCGCGGTTTTGTCCAACAAGCCCAGGCTTCTCTATAACTATTTCAAGCAGAACTTCGCCCAGGTCACCAATCCGCCGATCGATCCGATCCGCGAAGAACTGGTGATGAGCCTAGTGTCGATGATCGGCCCGCGCCCCAATCTCTTGGGCCGCGATGCCGGCGCGCACAAGCGGCTGGAAGTCACCCAGCCGGTGCTGACCAATGCCGATGTCGAAAAGATCCGCTCGATATCCGAACTGGTGGACGGCGCTTTCCGCACCGCCACCATCGACTGCACCTGGCCGGCCAGCGAAGGCGCGGAAGGTCTGTACAATGCCGTGCAGCGCATCTGCCTCAACGCCACCGATGCGGTGCTGGCGGACAACAATATTCTGATCCTGTCTGACCGCGCTGTCAGTGCGGAGCGGATTCCGATTCCCGCCGCCCTGGCCATCGCCGCCGTGCATCATCATCTGGTGCGCCAGGGGCTGCGCATGCAGACCGGGCTGGTTGTGGAAACCGGCGAAGCGCGCGAAGTGCATCACTTCTGCGTGCTGGCCGGTTATGGCGCCGAAGCGGTCAATCCCTATCTGGCGTTCGAGACGCTGGAACAGATCCGCGTCAAGCAGGGCCTGTCGCTCAAGGCCTACGAAGTCCAGAAGAACTACATCAAGGCCATCGGCAAGGGCATTCTGAAAGTGATGTCCAAGATGGGCATCTCCACCTACCAGTCCTATTGCGGCGCGCAGATCTTCGACGCGGTGGGCCTTTCCAGCGACTTCATCGAGAAATACTTCACCGGCACCGCCACCACGGTGGAGGGCATCGGGTTGAAGGAAATTGCCGAGGAATGCGTGCGCCGTCACCGCGACGCCTTCGGCGACAGTCCGATCTATCGCAACATGCTGGATGTGGGCGGCGATTATGCCTTCCGCCTGCGCGGCGAAGACCATGCCTGGACGCCGGAGTCGGTGTCCCGCCTGCAACATGCGGTGCGTGGCAACAATCCGGCCGAGTACGAACTGTTCGCCCAGCAGATCAACGACCAGAATGAACGCTTGCTGACCCTGCGCGGGCTGATGAATTTCAAGGCCGACGGCGCGAGCGTTCCGCTGGATGAAGTCGAAGCCGCCAGCGAGATCGTCAAGCGTTTCTCCACCGGCGCGATGAGCTTTGGCTCCATCAGCCGCGAAGCCCATACCAACCTGGCCATTGCCATGAACCGTATCGGCGGGCGTTCCAACACCGGCGAAGGCGGCGAGGAATCCGACCGTTTCAAGCCGATGGAAAATGGCGACTCCATGCGCTCGGCCATCAAGCAGGTGGCCTCGGGCCGCTTCGGCGTCACGGCCGAATATCTGGTCAATGCCGACGACATCCAGATCAAGATGGCCCAGGGCGCCAAGCCCGGCGAAGGCGGCCAGCTGCCCGGCCACAAGGTGGATGCCAATATCGCGCGGGTGCGCCATTCCACCCCCGGCGTCGGCCTGATTTCGCCGCCCCCGCATCACGACATCTATTCGATTGAAGACCTGGCGCAGCTGATCCGCGACCTGAAAAGCGTGAATCAAAAGGCCCGCATCTCGGTCAAGCTGGTGTCGGAAGTGGGCGTGGGCACGGTTGCGGCGGGGGTCGCCAAGTGCCGCGCCGACCATGTCACCATTTCGGGCTTTGAAGGCGGCACCGGCGCGTCGCCGCTGACTTCGCTCACCCATGCCGGTTCGCCCTGGGAAATCGGTCTGGCGGAAACCCAGCAGACCTTGGTGCTGAACGGGCTGCGCGGCCGTATCGCGGTGCAGGTGGATGGCGGGCTGCGCACGGGCCGCGACGTCGCCATCGGCGCGCTGCTGGGTGCGGACGAATTCGGCTTCGCCACCGCGCCCCTGATCGCCTCGGGCTGCATCATGATGCGCAAGTGTCATCTCAACACCTGCCCGGTGGGTGTGGCGACCCAGGATCCGATCCTGCGCAAGCGCTTCACCGGCCAGCCCGAGCATGTGATCAACTATTTCTTCTTCGTGGCCGAAGAGCTGCGGATGATCATGTCCGAGCTCGGCTTTCGCACCGTCGCCGAGATGGTGGGCCGGGTGGACAAGCTCGACATGAAAAAGGCCATCGGCCACTGGAAGGCCAGGGGCGTGGACCTGTCGCGCATTCTCTACAGCGTGACCCCCAAGCCCGGCGTCGCCATCCATCACAGGGAAAAGCAGAATCACGGGCTGGAATCGGCGCTGGATCACGAGCTGATCGCCGCCGCCAGGCCTTCGATCGAAAACGGCCAGCCGGTCCGGCTGGAACGCAGCGTGCGCAATGTCGATCGCACTATCGGCGCCATGCTGTCGGGCGAAGTGGCCAGGCGCCACGGCCATGCCGGCCTGCCCGAAGACACGATCAGCGTAAAGTTCACCGGCACGGCGGGGCAGAGCTTCGGCGCCTTCCTGGCGCGCGGCGTTTTCATCGAGCTGACCGGCGATGCCAACGACTATGTCGGCAAAGGACTTTCTGGAGGCCGCATCGTGGTCAAGCCGCCCAAGGGTCTTTCCCGCGATCCGGCCGAGAATATCATTGTCGGCAATACCGTGCTGTACGGCGCCGTCGCGGGCGAAGCCTATTTCCATGGCGTGGCCGGGGAACGCTTCGCGGTGCGCAATTCCGGCGCTATCGCGGTCGTGGAAGGCACCGGCGATCATGGCTGCGAATATATGACCGGCGGCGTGGTGGTGGTTCTGGGCACGACAGGGCGCAATTTCGCCGCCGGCATGTCGGGCGGCGTGGCGTATGTCTATGACGAAGATGGCAGCTTCGAACAGCGCTGCAATCTTTCGATGGTCAAGCTGGAGAAGATCGCTCCTTGCGAGAATATCGACCATAGCGACCTGCCCAAGCAGCGCTCGGTCAGTGTGGCGGATGCCGGCATGGGCGATTTCCTGCGCTTCGATGCCGAGCGGCTGAAGATCCTGGTGGAACGCCAACTGCTGCATACCGGCAGCGTGCGCGCCAAGGCGATCCTGGACAATTGGGACGCCCAGCTGTGCAAGTTCGTCAAGGTGATGCCGTCCGATTACGCCACCGCACTGGCGGCGATCAAGACGCGTGCCGCTTCCCACATCGCGGCCGAGTAGGACATATGGGCAAGATCACAGGCTTTCTGGAAATCGAACGGCAGGACCGCCCCAGCGAGAAGCCAGAAACGCGCATCAACAATTATCACGAGTTTGTACAGCCGCTGCCCTATGCCGATGTCAGCAAGCAGGCGGCGCGCTGCATGGATTGCGGTATTCCCTTCTGTCACCAGGGCTGCCCGGTCAACAACCAGATTCCCGACTGGAACCATCTGGTCTATCGCGACCAGTGGCGCACCGCGGCGGAGAACCTGCACAGCACCAACAATTTCCCGGAATTCACGGGGCGCATCTGTCCGGCGCCCTGCGAGGCCAGCTGCACCCTGAACATCATCGACACGCCGGTCACCATCAAGACCATCGAATGCCAGATCGTCGACCGGGCCTGGGAAGAGGGCTGGGTCCAGCCGCAGGTGGCCGCGAAGAAGACCGGCAAGACCGTGGCGGTCGTCGGCTCGGGCCCTGCGGGTCTGGCGGCGGCGCAGCAGCTGGCGCGCGCCGGCCACAGCGTTACCGTGTTCGAGAAGTCGGACCGCATCGGCGGCTTGCTGCGCTACGGCATTCCCGACTTCAAGATGGAAAAGCATCTGATCGACCGTCGCATGCGCCAGATGGAAGCCGAAGGCGTGGCCTTCCGCACCAATGTCGAGGTCGGCGTCGGCGTCTCGATGGACATGCTGCTGGCCGATTATGACGCGGTGGTGCTGTCGGGCGGGGCGGAAGCGCCGCGCGATCTTCCCATCATCGGGCGCGAGCTGGACGGCATTCATTTCGCCATGGACTTCCTCACCCAGCAGAACAAGCGGGTGGCGGGCGATCCCGAAAGCAAGGCGGCCCCGAACGGCACCCTGTCGGCCAAGGGCAAGCATGTGGTGGTGATCGGCGGCGGCGATACCGGTTCGGACTGTGTCGGCACCTCAAACCGCCAAGGCGCGGCCTCGGTGACCCAGTTTGAAATCATGCCGCAGCCGCCGGTGAAGGAAAACAAGCTGCTGGTATGGCCCGACTGGCCCATGAAGCTGCGCACCTCCTCATCGCACCAGGAAGGCTGCGAGCGCGACTGGGCGGTGCAGACCAAGCGCGCCATCGGGACGGACGGCAAGATCACGGCGCTGGAATGCGTGCGGGTAGAGTGGAAGCTGGGTGATGGCGGCAAGATGAACCTGGTCGAAGTGCCGGGCAGCGAATTCACCCTGAAGGCCGATTTTGTGTTCCTGGCGATGGGCTTTGTCGGTCCCCGCAAGGCCGGGCTGATGGAACAGTCGGGTGTCGAACTGGACGCGCGCGGCAATGTGAAGGCGCCGGTGACCAGCTACCAGACCAGCAAGGCGAAGGTTTTCTCCTGCGGTGACATGCGGCGGGGCCAGTCGCTCGTCGTTTGGGCGATCCGCGAAGGCCGCCAGTGTGCTCGCGGTGTCGACGAGTTCTTGATGGGAACGAGCGAGATGCCCCGCTAGTTTGGATGCCCCCGAAAGCGGGCATCCCTGTAAGACAGGCGTGAGCGGCGCCATGGATTCCCTTCCCCTCGCATTGCTGCGCAATGCTCGGCCGGGAATGACATTCAGAGTTTACTTGGTGACAACAATCCCGATCGGCGCCGCCTTGGCGCTTTCCAGGATTTGCGCCGCGTTGGCGATCAGCGGGCTGTGCAGCGCCTTGCGGTTCGACACCAGGACCGTCGCATCCGCCAGCCGCGCGATCAGCGCCGCTTCCGGGCCGGCGCCGGCGGTACCGCAATCGATCACCACGAAATCGGCGCCGCCGCGCAGGATATGGACCAGCCGCGCCATGGGGCGCGAGGAATACATGGTAACGGCATTGGGCGGGCGCTTGGGCATGCCGAGCAGATAGACTTCGCCGCGCGGGTCTTTGACCAAAGCCTGGTTCAGCGGCACGGTGCCGGTCAGCACTTCGAAGATGCCGCTCTTGACCTGCGCCTTCAGCGCCTTGGTGGTCATGCGGGCGCCGGCGCAGTCCACCAGGATGGTCTTCTTGCCCATCTTGGCGGCGGCACGCGCGATGGAAACGGCGATGGCGGCGGCGGCGGTCTCAGTGGAGGTGAGGGCAAAGCCGTCAAAGGCGGGGAAAACCGCCTTCATCATCGTCTGGGAAGTGTCCTGTATGCGCATGTTCAACCCTGGGGCCCTTGGGCTTCTGGGTTGGTCGTTGCAGGAGACAGGCCAGCGAAATGCGGTTTTGCGCACTATTTTGAGACGAAAATTATCCAAAAACGGTGGTTAACCGCGCCTGTCCGCGAATTAACGATCCTGACGGTCCCATTTTGGGCTGACCGGTCAGTGCCGTTGCAGGCCGGGGGCCAGACCGAGCGGTCTGGAAAGCCCAGATTTCACAATTAATTTATAATAATCAATGGCTTACAGTGCAAACCGGGCCGCGAAGGCCGGGAAGCCCAGCAGAACGCTAGCCCAGGCCACCGCCGAAGCGATGCTGGCGGCCATTAAGCGGCGAAACGCCATCTCCGACATCCCTGCCACCAGCGGCACGGTGGCGCGGAAGGGCCCCAGGAAGCGCCCGAAAAAGACCGCCCAGGCGCCCCAGCGTTGGAAGAAATGCAGCGCCTTTTCGATCTGTGCCTCGAATTTGCGGATTGGGCAAGCATGCAGGATCTGGTGATGGTAGCGCAGCCCCAGCCCCCAGGAGATCACATCGGCGCACAAGGCGCCCAGCACCGCGCCCGCGATGGCCGGGAAAACCCCAATATCCGTGGCGCCGATCACCCCGCCCAGCGCCACCAAGATGGCAAAGCCCGGGATCAGGACCGACAAGCCGACAAAGGATTCGCTGAAGGCCACGAGGAAGGCGATGGGAAAGCACCACAGGGGGTACGCCCGTGCGCTCGCGGTCACCCAGATACGGGCATCCTGCACGAATTGGCTGATCCAATGGAAAATGTCGGGAAGCACACTCTCACATAGCGCGACTCGTTCGCATCTGCCAGAGCTGCTTTCGGCACAATTCCGACAAAATTTCCAACGGCTTTGGCGTCTATATGAGGCACCATTCGTTGGGCTATAAGTTCATCGCGTGTTCAGCTTGGCGATGCTAACCCATTAGACCTATTCACGCTTTTTCCAGCCCGGCTTTCGGCTTTAGCGATACGGACAAATCGAAAATGAATCTCGACCGCCCCCCTGGTGATTTTCGGCGCGCCGAACCGGTTTCGGCTCCAGCTTCTGGTCAGGGCCGCGTCGGCCGGGCCTGGACGGGTGTCAAGCGCTGGAGCGGCCGAAATCCCCGCTTCTCACGCGTGGTGTGGTTCGCCCTCGGCCTCGCACTGCTGGCGCTGCTGATCTGGGCGATCTATCCGGCCAAGAACCAGGGCCGCCGCGGCATGATCAATCAGGGCGCCCAGCCGGTCGGCGTGGCGCGCGTTTTGTCGGGTGACGTCAATATCACGCTCAATGCGCTGGGCACGGTGACGCCGCTGACCACCGCGACCGTGCGGCCGCAGGTCGGCGGCATGCTGGTCAAGATCAATTTCACCGAAGGCCAGATGGTCAAGGCCGTCGATATTCTGGCGCAGATCGATCCCAGGCCTTACCAGGCGGCGCTGGACCAGGCGCGCGGCCAGCTGGCGCGCAACATGGCGACGCTGACCAACGCGCGTGTGGACCTGGAGCGCTACAAGGCGCTGCAGGCGCAGAACGCCATCGCCGCGCAGCAGGTTTCCTCGCAGGAAGCCCTGGTCAAGTCCACCGAAGGCATCATCATTTCCGACCAGGCCAATGTGCAGACCGCACGAATCAATCTTGGCTACACCAACATCGTCTCGCCGGTGGACGGCCGCGCCGGCATCCATCTGGTCGATATCGGCAACATCGTGTCGGCGGGTCAGTCCAATGGCATCGTGGTGGTCACCCAGCTCGACCCCATGTCGGTGCTGTTCACGATCCCGGAGGACAATATCCGCAGCGTGCTGGAGCGGGTGAATTCGGGCGCGGTGCTGCCTGTGGAGGTGTTTGACCGCAGCCAGACCAACAAGATCGCGTCGGGCGTGCTATCGGCGGTGGACACGGTGGTGGATCCGGCCACCGGTTCGGTCAAACTGCGCGCCATGTTCGACAACAAGGACCGCAGGCTGTTCCCGGCCCAGTTCGTGAACGTGCGGCTGCTGGTGAACACCTTGCGCAATCAGACCACGGTGCCGGTGCCCGCCGTGCAGCGCGGCGCCGATGGCGCTTATGTCTTTCTGGTGCGCCCCGACAAGACCGTGACCCAGCGCGCGGTCAGGATCGGCATCCAGGATGGTGACAAGATGCAGGTCCTGTCCGGCCTTCAGGCAGGTGACACGGTTGTCGTAGACGGCGCCGACCGCCTGCGCGACGGCGCCGATGTGGAGATTCCGAATTTGACCGGGCAGATCGCCGCGCCGTCCGGCGGTACCCAGGATGAAGCGGTGCGTGCCGCCCGGCGGGCCCAGCTGCAGGAAGCGATGAACAAGGCGTGCAGCGCCGACCTTAAGAGGCACTGCGCCGATGCGAGCGATGCGCGCGAAACGCGCATGTGCCTGTTCCGCAATCGCGACGAGCTCAGCGCCGATTGTTCGCGGGCCATGTTGCAAATGCGCCAGGCCGGCGGCGGTGGCGGCCGTTGAGCAGCGACGGGCACGAAACCTATAGCGGCGCCAATCCCAGCGCGCCGTTCATCCGGCGTCCCGTAGCCACGACGCTGTTCATGATCGCCATCCTGCTGGTGGGCATGGCGGGCTATAAATTCCTGCCTTTGTCGGCTTTGCCGCAGGTCGATTACCCCACCATACAGGTCCAGACCTTCCTGCCCGGCGGCAGCCCGGAAGTGATGTCCACCTCGGTCACCGCGCCGCTGGAGCGGCAGTTCGGCCAGATGCCGGGCCTGAAGGAAATGTCGTCGGTTTCCTCGGGCGGCTCGTCGGTGGTGACCCTGCAGTTCGACCTGGCGCTCAGCCTGGATATTGCCGAACAACAGGTGCAGGCGGCGATCAATGCCGCGTCCAACCTGCTGCCGGCCTCGCTGCCCGCTCCCCCGATCTACGCCAAGGTCAATCCCGCCGACGCGCCGGTGATCACGCTGGCGGTGTCATCGCGCACGCTGCCCATGACCCAGCTGGTGGACCTGGCGGAAACCCGCATCGCGCAGAAAATCTCGCAGCTTTCGGGCGTCGGTCTGGTCAGCATTTCCGGCGGCCAGCGGCCGGCTGTGCGGGTGCAGGCGAACCTTCAGAAACTGGCCGCGCTGGGCCTGAACATCGACGATCTGCGCACCACCGTTTCGAACAACAATTCCAACTCGCCCAAGGGCAGCTTCGACGGCGCCTTCCAGTCCTACACCATCAATTCCAACGACCAGCTGCAGAGCGTCGAGGATTATGAGAATATCGTGGTCGCCTTCCGCAACGGCTCGCCCGTCTATCTCCGGGACGTGGCCAATGTCGTGGACGGGGCCCAGAACAACAAGCTGGCAAGCTGGGCCAATAACGGGCCCGCCGTCCTGATCAATGTCCAGCGCCAGCCGGGCGCCAATGTCATCCAGGTGGTGGATTCCATCAAGGAGCTGCTGCCGGTCATCACGGCGGGGCTGCCGGCTTCGGTGGACGTGGTCACGCTGACCGACCGCACCGAGACCATACGTGCCTCGGTGTCGGACGTGCAGTTCGAGCTGATGCTGGCGGTCGTGCTGGTCGTGCTGGTGATCTATGTCTTCCTGCGCAACCTGCCGGCGACCTTTATTCCCTCCCTGTCGGTGCCGCTGTCGATCATTGGCACCTTCGCGGCCATGTATCTTCTGGGCTATTCGCTCAACAATCTGTCGCTGATGGCGCTGACGATATCGGCGGGGTTCGTGGTCGATGACGCGATCGTGATGATCGAAAACATCATGCGCTACATTGAAAAAGGCGAGACGCCTTACAATGCGGCCATGAAGGGCGCGGGCGAAATCGGTTTCACCATCGTGTCGCTGACCGTGTCGCTGATCGCCGTCCTGATCCCGCTATTGTTCATGCAGGATGTGGTGGGCCGGCTGTTCCGCGAATTCGCGATGACGCTGTCGATCACCATCCTGATTTCGGCGGTGGTGTCACTGACATTGGTGCCGATGTTGTGCGCCAAGCTGCTGCGCAGCCATGACGTGGAAGCCAGGCGCGAGAGCAGTTTTCAGCGCCGCACCGAATATTACTATGACCGGCTGGTGGCCGGGTATGACCGCTGGCTGATCTGGGTGCTCAAGCATCAGCGCCTGACCCTGTTGTCGGCATTGGCCACGCTGGTGCTGACCATCGTGCTGTATGCCGCCATTCCCAAGGGCTTCTTCCCGGTGCAGGATACCGGCTTCATCCAGGCGATCACCGAGTCCGGCCCCACCGTCAGTTTCGACGCCATGGCCACGCGTCAGCGCAAGCTGGCCGAGATATTCCTCAAGGACCCGGACGTGGCGAGTCTGTCATCCTTCATCGGGGTGGACGGCAGCAACCACACGCTCAACAGCGGCCGCATCCTGATCAACCTCAAGCCCAAGCATGACCGCGACGGGGTGCAGGCGGTGATGGAGCGATTGAAGCAGCACGCCCAGACCGTGCCGGGCATGACCTTCTATCTGCAGGCGGTGCAGGACCTGACGACGGATTCAGTGGTCAGCCGCGCCCAGTATCAGTTCGTGCTGCAGGCGGCGACGCAGGCCGCGCTGAACGAATATGTGCCGCAGCTGGTCGCCAAGCTGCGCACCGTGCCGGAAATCCGCAATGTCTCCACCTCGTTCCTGGACAAGGGCCTGTCGGCCTATCTGATGGTGGACCGCGACACCGCGGCGCGCTTCGGCGTGACGGCGGCGACCATCGACAATGCGCTGTATGACAGTTTCGGCCAGCGCATCATCTCCACCATCTTCACCCAGTCCAACCAGTATCGCGTGATCCTGGAAGCCGATCCCAAGGTGCACAACACGGTGGATTCGATGAACGACATCTATCTGCCGACCTCGGGCGGCGGGCAGGTGCCGCTATCGGCCATCGCCAAGGTCGAGCAGCGTTCCTCCCAGCTGCAGATCGATCATCTGGGGCAATTTCCGTCCGCGACTTTCTCGTTCGACACCGCGCCGGGCTATGCCCTGGGGACGGCGGTCGACGCCATCCGCGATGCGCAGGGCGAGATGGGGGTGCCGCCGGGCGTCACCACCCAGTTCCAGGGTTCGGCCCTGGCTTTCCAGGCGGCGCTGGGCAACCAGATTCTACTGATCATCGCGGCCATCATCACGGTCTATATCGTGCTGGGCGTCTTGTATGAGAGCTTCATCCACCCCATCACCATCCTGTCCACCCTGCCGTCGGCGGGCGTGGGCGCGCTGCTGGCGCTGATGATCGCCGGGCATGACCTCAATATCGTTTCCATCATCGGCATCATCTTGTTGATCGGCATCGTCAAGAAGAACGCCATCATGATGATCGATTTCGCATTGGATGCGGAGCGCAACGAGGGCAAGTCGCCCACCGAGGCCATCCACCAGGCCGCGCTGCTGCGCTTTAGGCCCATCCTGATGACCACGGTGGCGGCGCTGTTCGGCGCCCTGCCGCTGATGCTGGGCACCGGCATGGGCTCGGAGCTGCGCCATCCGCTGGGCATCTCCATTGTCGGCGGCCTTCTGGTCAGCCAGTTGCTGACGCTGTTCACCACTCCGGTGATCTACATCTATTTCGACAGGCTGGGCGCGGACTTCCGCGCCTGGCGTGCCCGCCGCCGCCGCTCGCGCGGGGACGAGGCCCCGGAGCCCGCCGAATGAACATCGTCGCGCTCTTCATCCGCCGCCGCATCGCTACCACGCTTCTGGCGCTGGGCCTGGGCATGGCGGGGATGACGGCCTATACCCTGCTGCCGGTTTCGCCCTTTCCGAATATCGACATTCCCACCATCGTGGTGAATGCCTCGATGCCCGGCGCCAGCCCGGAGATCATGGCCTCCAGCGTGGCGACGCCGCTGGAGCGGCATCTGGGCACCATCGCCGGCGTGGACGAGATGACGTCGCGCAGCAACGTCAACTCCACCCAGATCGTGCTGCAGTTCGACATCAACCGCGATATCAACGGTGCGGCGCGCAACGTGCAGGCCGCGATCAATGCGGCACGCGCCGACCTGCCGGCCGCGCTGCGCTCCAATCCCACCTACCGCAAGTTCAATCCGGCCGACTTCCCGATCATGATTTTGGCGATGACGTCCAAGACGCTGTCGCCGGGCCAGATCTATGACCAGGCTTCCAACATCATCCAGCAGAAGCTGTCGCAGGTTTCCGGAGTGGGCGATGTCTCGCTCAATGGTGCATCGCTGCCGGCCGTCCGCATCGAGCTCAACCCGCGCGCCTTGTTCAAATATGGCATCGGCCTGGCCGATGTGCGGGCCGCGATCTCGGCGGCCAATGCCAACACCCCCAAGGGCGACATCCAGCAGGGCGAGCAGACGCTTCAGATCTATGCCAATGATGTGGCGAGTGCGGCCAGCGATTACCGCACGCTGATCATCGCCTATCGCAACGGTTCGGCGGTGCGGCTTCAGGACGTGGCCGAGGTGGTGGACGGGGTGGAGAATGTCCGCAACCTGGGCACCTTCAACGGCCAGCCCGCGGTCCTGGTCAACGTCACCAAGCAGCCGGGCGCCAATGTCATCGAGGTTGTGGACATGATCCGCGACATGATGCCGGAGCTGCAGGCGGCACTGCCCGCCGCCGTCCAGCTTGGCACACTGATGGATACCACCACCTCCATCCGCAATTCGGTGTTTGACGTGGAGATGACGCTGATCATCGCCACCATCCTGGTGATCCTGGTGGTGTTCCTTTTCCTGAGGAACTTCAAGGCCACCTTGGTGCCGACCGTCTGCGTGCCGCTGACCCTGCTGGGCACTTTTGGGGTGATGTACCTTCTGGGCTTCAGCCTCAACAATTTCTCGCTGATGGCGCTGATCGTCTCCACCGGCTTTGTGGTCGATAATACGATCGTGGTGCTGGAGAACGTCACCCGTCACCTGGAGAACGGCAAGAGCCGGATACAGGCGGCGCTGCAGGGCGCGCAGGAAGTGACCTTCACCGTCATCTCCATGAGCATTTCTCTGGTGGCGGTATTCTTTCCGGTGCTGCTGCTGGGCGGGCTGGTGGGGCGCATCTTCCACGAATTCGCCATCACCCTGACCGTGGCGATCATCATATCGATGGTGATCTCGCTGACCCTGACGCCGATGATGTGCGCCTATCTCGATTTTTCGGTCGAGGAGGACAAGAACCCGCTGATGGCCTGGTCGCGCAAGAGCTTCAACTGGATGCAGGACTTCTACCGCCGCACCCTGGACTGGTCGCTGGGCAATCCCAAGACCATCGTGATGATGGTCTTCCTCGCCATCGGCCTAAATTTCTACCTGATCTCCATCGTGCCCAAGGGCTTCTTCCCCTCCACCGACGAGGGCACGATGCAGGGGGGGCTGCGCGCCGACCAGAGCATCTCGTTCCAGGCAATGCAGAAGAAGTTCATGCAGTTCATCGAGATCATCAAAAGTGATCCGGCGGTGGCGACGGTGGGCGGCTTTGCCGGCGGCGGCGCCGCCAATTCCGGCAACGTCTTTGTCACCTTGAAACCGCCGGCCGAGCGCGGGCTCTCCACGGATGAAGTGATCGACCGGCTCAGGCCCAAGCTGGAAAAGGTGGCCGGTGCGCGCCTGTTCCTGCGGGCGGGCGGGCAGATCGGCGGCGGCGGACGGGGCGGCAATGGCAGCCAGCAATACACGGTGCAGGCCGATTCGCTGGAAGAGCTGAACCGGTGGCTGCCCAAGATCACAGAGGCGCTGCAGGAAGTGCCGGAACTGACCGACGTCAATTCCGACCAGCAGGACAAGGGTCTTCAGGTCGATATGAAAGTGGACCGGGCCACGGCGGCGCGGCTGGGCCTGAACATCGCCCAGGTCAACAATGCGCTGTATGACGCCTTCGGCCAGCGCCAGGTCTCGACCATCTACAAGGACAAGAACCAGTACAAAGTGATCATGGAGGTGGCGCCGAAATTCTGGCAGAGCCCGGAGACGCTGCGCGACATCTATATCAGCACCTCGGGCGGCAGTGTCAGCGGCACCCAGTCCACAGCCGGCGCGGGCGGCGCTTTCACTGCACCGCCCTCCGCGACGGCGTCCACCACCACGACCGCAAACACCGACGCGGCGAGCCAGGCGGCCGAAGCGGTGCGCAACCAGCAGCTCAACGCCCTGACCGCCAGTGTGCGGGGCGGGGGTTCGACCGGCGCCTCGGTTTCCACCCGCGTCTCCACCATGGTGCCGCTGGCGGCGGTGGCGAGCTTTGGGCCGGGCACCACGCCGCTCGCGGTCAATCACCAGGGGCCGTTCGTCGCCACCACTTTCTCCTTCAACCTGCCGGCCGGTGAAAGCCTGGGCAATGCGGTGGCCGCGATCAACCGCACCATGGCCCAGATCAACGTGCCGATTAACGTGCATGGCGAGTTCGCCGGCAATGCCCGCCAGTTGCAGCGCAGCTTCCAAAACATGCCCTTCCTGCTGCTGGCCGCGATCCTGACCATCTACATCACGCTGGGCATCCTTTATGAAAGCCTGATCCATCCCATCACCATCATTTCCACCCTGCCGTCGGCGGGGGTGGGCGCGGTGCTGGCGCTGCTGATGTTCAACACCCAGTTCGACCTGATCGCGATGATCGGCGTGATATTGCTGATAGGCATCGTCAAAAAGAACGCGATCATCATGATCGACTTCGCCATCGACTTGCAGCGGCGCGAGCATCTTTCGCCTGAGGACGCCATCCGCAAAGCCTGTCTGCTCCGCTTTAGGCCCATCATGATGACCACGGTCGGCGCCATTCTGGGCGCGCTGCCCCTGGCCATTGGACTGGGCGCCGGCTCGGAGCTGCGCCAGCCCCTGGGCATCTCCATCGTGGGCGGCCTGGTGCTCAGCCAGATCCTGACGCTCTACACCACCCCGGTGGTGTTCCTGTACATGGAACGCTTCGGACGCTGGACGAGCGGCTTCTGGAACAAATGGTATCACGGGCTGATGGGCGACAAGCCCGGCGATCACGAGCCGATGCCCAGTCCGGCACCGGCGGAATAGACAGACCTGTTTGTTGCCGCTGCGCCTCGCCCAAGCTCGGCGCGTTGGCTTAGCTTTTCTTATGAGCAAAGCGAATTAGAAAAGCTTGCCCCCGTGCGAGCGAAAGCCAGCAGGGCGGCGCCCATGCCGGCTGAGTAATTCGAGATTCCTGAATTGCGCCTCGCTTAAGCTCGGCGCGTTCGCTGCTCAAATCGATCGTCGCACTACACTGCCGCTAGCGACGGATCGATTTGCCCCGCTACGCGGGTCGCAGCTCACAGATTCGGCAGGTCGTCGGCGCCGGCGGTGCCTTCGTTGATCCGGGCATTGCGGCTCTGGCGATACAGGTTGCGGGTGGTCGCATAGAAGTCGATGGACGAGCGCTCGATGGTTTCGACCGCGTCCAGCTGCGACGTCCGCGCGTCCAGGATGCCCATGCCGACGCGCACGATCATCAGCGTATTGTCACCGGGGAAGATGGCATAGGTGAAGGGGTCAAAGGCCACGTCCACTGCCGTGCCCAGCAGATCGCGGGGCGGCTTGGGGCCGGCAAAAGGCAGCATCAGATAGGAGCCTTCGGCCGCGCCGCCCTTGCCCAGGGTGATGCCGAAATCATTCTCGCGATAGGGCAGGCCCCACTTGCTGGCGACATCAATCAGGCCGCCGACACCGACGGTGGTGTTGATCACGATGCGGCCCAGCGTGTTGCCGGCCTTGTCGGTCTCGCCCTGCAGCACGTCGTTGGCCAGGATGACCGGCGAATTCAGGTTGGTGAGGAAATTGTGCACGCCTTCGCGGGCGAATTCCGGCACCACATCCCGGTAGCCGCGGGCGACGGGGCGCAGGATGGCCCGGTCCATGGCCAGGTTGAAATCAAAAATGTCCCGGTTGGTCCGTTCCCAGGGATCGTTCTGGGCCAGGGACTCGGGGCTGGGTGTGCTGCAGGCGCCCACCAATACCGTCAGGGCAACCGCCGAAATCTTGGAAATTATGAGTCTCATGGCGCTACCAAATACCGGATTCGCAATAAAATTTCGTTACGGGCGAGTCCTGTTAACGACCAATATCGAGATTCGTGCCGGTCCATACAAGGCCCCGCCCCCCCAGCCCGTGCGGCAAACTGGCCTTTGGGTGGGAACGTCCGATACCGGCGCCGGCGGGACGTTGCCGAATTGTTACAGGGGATTGGCGCTGGACGGTGCTGGTGGGCTGGGCCGGAATGTTCCGGTTTGATCCACAGGCTTTTGCGGGGCGTCCAGCTGGACGGGTTCGCCGGTTTCCTCGTCGACCAGCATCGGCGTCACCTGAAGCGTCGCCACTCCAAAACCCAATACGCAAATATTCTGTCCGAGAAAACATGCTCGCATAACCAGACAATACGCTGCCTGGGCGAAAAGCTCCGCGACTTGCGCAAAATTTCATCAGGCGGGCGTCGATCGATCAGCCGCGGCCAAAAAGCGGCATCTTGGTCGCCATCACGGTCAGGAACGGGACATTGGATTCCAGTGGCAGCCCGGCCATGAAGGTCACGGCCTGGGCGACATGGTTCACGTCCATGCGCGGCTCGACCGCCAATTGGCCATCGGGCTGCAGTACGCCCTTGGTCATGCGCTCGGTCATCTCGGTGGCGGCGTTGCCGATGTCCACTTGCCCGGCCGTGATGTCGAAGGACCGCCCGTCCAGGATGGTGGACTTGGTCAGGCCGGTGATGGCGTGCTTGGTGGCGGTATAGGGCGCCGAATGGGGCCGGGGGCGGTCGGCTGAAATCGAGCCATTGTTGATGATGCGCCCGCCGCGCGGGCTCTGCGCCTTCATCATCCGCACCGCTTCCTGGGTGCAGAGGAACGCGCCGGTGAGGTTGACGCCCACGATCGCCTGCCATTGTTCGAAGGTCAAATCTTCGATGGGAACAGCGGGGGTTCCCATGCCGGCATTGTTGAACAGCATGTCCAGCCGGCCGAACTTGTCCTTGATCTGGGCGAAAACCGCCTTGACCGCCTTGGGATCGCCGACATCGGCCGGGACCACCAGATAGCTGCCCTTCAGGCGCTTGGCGGTCTCTTCCAGCATGTCAGCCTTGCGCCCTACCAGCACCACCGACCAGCCGGCTTCCGACAGATGGATGGCGACGGCGCGGCCCACGCCGCTGCCAGCACCGGTGATCATCGCAATCTTGTTCATATCGTCCTCGCTGAAATGACAGTTCCCTGTAAGGGCTGCCCTTATAAGGAAATTTTCCCGATTTGGCGCGCGCGCCCAACATTGGCTTTATCCGCTCCGGCAATTTCTGTTAGAGCAACGAAAACCGCCGCGGCGATGCAAAAAACGCCCGGATTCCAAACGCATATCCCAGGGGACGTCCATGTTCAAACGCTTGGTTCTGGCTTTGCTGGCCACCACCGTCCTGACCCCCGGCACCGAGGCCGCGGCCCAGCCCGCCAGCAATGGCGGTCAGGCCTCGGTCCTGGAAACCGTCATTGTCACGGCCCGCAAGCGCGAGGAAATCGAGCAGGCGGTCCCGATCTCGATTACCTCCTTCAGCCAGGCGGACCTGGACCGGCTGAATGTCAGCACCATCGAGGATCTGCGTTTTCTGGCGCCGTCCGTCCATATCGCGCCCACCACCTTCCGCCAGGACACGCTGAACGTCACCATCCGCGGCCAGCGCGACTTCGATTCCAGCTCCGGCCAGTCGGTGATGTCTTTTGATCCCGCCGCCGCCGTCTATATGGACGGCGTCTATCTGGCGCGCCCGGTCGGGCTGACCGGCGGGCTGTTCGACATTGAGCGGGTCGAGGTTCTCAAGGGACCGCAGGGCACCTTGGTGGGACGCAACACCACCGGCGGCGCGATCCTGTACCGCACCCGCGAGCCGGGTCCCGAGTTCGGCGGCTATATCAAGGCGACGGCGGGCGATTATGGCCGGGCCGAGCTGCAGGGCGCGATCAACATTCCGCTGACCGACACGCTGTCCTTCCGCGCCGCCGGGCAGATCAGCCAGCGCCGCGGCTACATCACCAATCTGTATTTCGATCCGGCCACAGGCTATCGCAACACCCAGCCGGCGATGGGCGCCAACAAGATTGCGGGAAATTTCTCGCTGAAATGGCAGCCCGACGAGACCTTGAGCATCCTGCTGCGCGCCCAGATCTCGGCCGAGCATGATACCGGCTCGACCTATCACAATCTGGGTTTCTTCCCGGCCAGCGGCCAGCGCTTCGGGCGCCCGGCGGTCTGCAACATTCCGGGCACCTGCATCGGCTTTACCGATCTTTTCGGCCGCCGGATCGAGCCCTATTACAGCTCTTTCACGCCGACGACGGTCGGACCGGTGAACACCGATCCCAGGGCCTACAACTCGCTGCTGCAATCGGTCGCCCGCGCCCAGACGGCCGGGTTCTGGACCGCCGAACAGACCGCCAACAATGTCGATGTCGGGCACTACCAGACCCTGTCCGCCACCGTGAACAAGACCTTTGGCGATATCGACGTGAAATGGCTGAGCGCCTATCGCTGGTGGGACAATACCGGCACCTCGATCGGCCGCGGCCTGTCCTACAACACGGCCGAATACCAATACATGGTTCCGAACTACAACTCGGTCCAGTCGGAGCTGACGGTCAATGGCAAGGGATGGAGCAACCGCCTGAACTGGACGGCGGGCCTGTTCTTCTTCCAGGAGGACAGCCGCGACAATGGCGGGCTGTTCTATCTGTTCATTCCCAACAACGGCATTGCGGCGCCCGGACGCGGCATCACGCTGCAGGACGGCACCCGCAACGACCAGCGCAACACCAGCTATGCCGCCTATGCCCAGGCGACCTACAGCCTGACATCGGACACCCGCCTGACCGCGGGCCTGCGCTATACCTATGACGAACGTTATGCGCATCTGGACACCCGCACCCAGATATTCCCGGCGACGGCCACCAGCACCGCCAGCGTGGCGAACGGCGTGTTCGATCCCGCGCCCTACACGCTGCACGGCATTACCTATGCCGGTCAGACCCGGGCCTGCACCCTGACCGACGTCAACGGCGTCTTGCGTCCGCTGGCCAGCTGCGCCGCCGACGTCAACAAGAGCTTCGACAAGCCGACATGGACGCTGGGCATCGACCATGACCTGTGGGCGGGCACCATGATCTATGCCACCACCCGCACCGGCTATCGCTCGGGCGCGATCAATTCCACCGCCATCAATCCCGCCGTAACCGTCGCACAGCCCGAAAACGTCCAGGACTATGAAGTGGGCATCAAGTCGGACTGGGACCTGGCCGGCATGCCGGTGCGTACCAATCTGTCGGCCTATATGACGGATTATCGCGACATCCAGATCCTGACGGCGCTGCCCAATGTCACCCTGGCCACGGGTCCGGGCGGGGTGCCCTGCACCCAGGCGCTGTTCAACACCAACAGCTGTATCGGCACCACCAACGACAATGTGACGCTGAACGCCAAGGCGGCGAAAATCTATGGCGCGGAATGGGATATCAGCATCCTGCCAATGCCGGGCCTGACGCTGCGCTCCTCGGGCAGCTATCTGGACGCCCATTATACCGATTATACCTTCACGCCGCCGCCGGGTTATCTGCTGCCGACCGGCACGACCAATCTTTCGGGCACGCCGTTCCCGCTGCCGGCCTGGCAGACCACCGCGACGGCGATTTATGCCACCGGCCTGAAGGATATCGCGGGCATCCCGATCCAGGATCTGAGTTTCACCGCGCGCTATTACTGGCAGAGCCGCTACAAGGCCGATCTGCGCACCTTCGACCCCAGCCAGCGCACCGGCTCCTATGGCCTGCTTGATCTGCGCCTGGATGTGCAGGATATCGCGGGCCGGGGCATCGATGCCGGTCTGTTCATGACCAATGTCCTGAACACGCCTGTCTGCATGCCGGAATATAACGGCGTCCTGAACTCGGCGCCCAATGCCTCGTTCGGCGTCGCCAACACCGCCGGCGTGCTGCAATGCGTGCCGCTGCCCCCCAGGATGAGCGGCGTGCAGGTCCAGTACAGGTTCTAGTTCGGCCCGGTTCGGCCTCCGCTCACGGGGAGGCCGGCATGGCCGGGCGTGCGCCTGTCAACATTTTGTGATAATATTGGCGCAGCATTGGCCTTGGGGGGCTTCATGCGCACAATATTGGCATTGCTATGCATCGCTCTGATGGGGGGGTGTTCAACCTCCCCAACCGTTTCAGCGCCGGGCAGATGCGGGCAAACCGCCCTTGAACGGCTGAACGATGCGTCCATGGCCGGCCTGGCCTCCGGCCAGGAAAAGAAAATTTTCGACCATGCCTATCGAAGCTGCCTGGAATTCGAAAAAGCGAGCTTTTCGTGGCCAGCCCCGGAGCAAACGGTACCGGCGCTCTAATTCGCGTATTCGACCTTGGCGAGTGACATAGTGAAGACCAATGTCTGGTCGGGCGGAATGGCGTCGCCCGCGCCGTCGGCGCCATAACCCAGTTCGGACGGCACCACGATTTCCCAGGTGTCGCCGGTCTTCATCAGCTTCAAGGCTTCCACCCAGCCGGGGATCAGTCCGCCGGTCATGAAGGTCGCCGCTTCTTCCGGCTTGGTCTGGTCGAAGACTTTGCCGTTGATCAGCATGCCCTTGTAATAAACGGTGACCACATCGGAATCGCGGATCACGGCGGGACCGTTGCCGGGTTTGATCACGCGGTACATCAGGCCCGACGCGGTCTTCTTCGCATCCGGACGGGCGGCATAATCGGCCAGGAACTTGGCGTTGGAGGCCGCGCTGGTGTCATAGGCGGCGCTGGGCGCCGCATCGGATTCGTCGCGGTCGCAGGCGGCAAGTCCCGCCAGCGGCAACAGGACCAGAGCCACGATTTTCGCCAATGCGTGCATAGACTTCCCCACCAAAAACGACTGCCGCTCTTATACAGGCAAGATTACTTGCCCGCCACCCGCACTTCGTCGCCATCCCGGAAGGAATCGGACGGATTGTCAACAATGCGGTCGGTGGTGGAGAGGCCGCTTGCCACATCCACCGCATCACCCAGATCGCGCGCGATGCTGATGGTTTTCAGGCGTATGCGGTTGTTCGAATCCACTGTGGCGACCTGCATCCCCTCCGCGCGGAACATCAGGGCGGTGGCGGGCACCCGAAAGCCATTGGCCCCGGCGGGCAGGGGGAACTTGATTTCCGCATAGCCGCCGGGCTGCAGCGCGCCACTCTTGTTGTCGATGGCGAACTGCACCAGCACGGTGCCGGTGGCGCTGGCGACGGCGCCGGCGCTGGCGGCCAGGGTGGCGGTGAAGACGCGTCCGGGATGCTGCGGCACGGAGAAGTTGATGGTCATGCCGGGGCGGATATAGGTGGAATAATTTTGCGGCACCCGCACGTAAATGCGCAGGCGTGTCAGATCCGAGACGGTGAAGAGCGGCGCCGCCCCGGTACCGGTGCCGATCGTGACCAGGGCGCCGACATCCACCGCGCGGCTGGTGACCACGCCGTCAAAGGGCGCGACCAGGCGGCGGAAGCCAGCCTGGGAGGTGAGGCTGTAGAGATTGGCGCGCGCCGCTTCCACCGCCGCATTCTTGGCGTCGAGGTCGGCATCGCGGGTTTCCTTGTCCTGGCGCGACACCGCGCCTTGCGCGAACAGCGCATCCCAGCGCCGGGCCGTGGCCGCCGAAAGGCGCTGGGCCGCCTGGGCATTGAGCAGATTGGCGCGGGCGGACTGCACCTGGCCGGCCAGGTCTGGCGTGTCCAGTTCGGCCAGAAGCTGGCCCTGCTTCACCGGCGCGCCAATATCGACATACCATTTCTTCACATAGCCGCTGACCTGGGCGTAGATCGGCGCGGCGGTGAAGGCCTGGATATCGCCCGGCAGGTTGAGGACGGCGCCTTCCTTTTCAGGCTGCAGCTTGACGAGCTGCACGCTCTGGACCGCCTGGTCCTGCGTCCATTGCGCGGTCTGGTAACTGTTCCACAGCCGGATCCCGATCCCCGCCACGGCGATAAGAAGCGCGGCGGCGGCGGCGATCAGGCCCCAGCGCTTCAGCCCGGGCGGCGACTTGTGGCGCAGCAGTTCTTCGCGCGTGGGCTGATGCTGCGGACCAGCATCGAGATTTTTGTCAGGCATAAGATTCACCGGCCCCTTTTCCGGTCGTGGGCGCTGGCGGCCGTGCCGCGGCCCTGGCCGCGTGGCGGTCGTGCAGAATGCTGAACACCACCGGTACAAACATCAATGTGGCGATGGTGGCGAAAATCAGTCCGCCGATCACGGCGCGGCCCAAGGGCGCGTTCTGCTCGCCGCCTTCGCCCAGGCCCAGCGCCATGGGCGTCATGCCGATGATCATGGCCAGTGCCGTCATGCAGACGGGACGGAAGCGGGTGAAGCCGGCTTCCACCGCCGCCCGCACCGCATCGCCATGCTCGGCCAGTTTCTCGCGCGCGAAGCTGATCACCAGGATCGAATTGGCGGTGGCCACGCCCATGCACATGATGGCGCCGGTCAAGGCAGGCACCGACAAGGTGGTGCCGGTGGCAAAGAGCATCCAGATGATGCCGGCCAGCGCCGCGGGCAGGCCGGTGATGATGACGAAGGGGTCGGTCCAGGACTGGAAGTTCACCACGATCAGCAGATAGATCAGCACCACCGCCGCCAGCAGGCCATAGAAGAGGCCGGTAAAGGCCGTGTTCATGGTGACGATCTGGCCGCGCAGGGTGACGGTGGCGCCACGCGGCAGATACTGCTTGTTGGCGTCGATCACTTTCTGCACATCCTTGGCCACGCTGCCCAGGTCGCGGTCCTGCGTGGTGGCGTAAAGGTCGATGGTCGGTTGGATGTTGTAGTGGCTGACCACCGAATTGCCCTGGGCGCGGCTGATCTTGACCAACCCGCCCAGAACCTGCGGCGTGGTGCCGGCGCTGCCGGTGACCGGAAGATTCTGCAGGGCGGCGAGGGTGTCCATCTGATATTCCGGCGTCTGCGCCGTCATGCTGTAGGACACATTGTTCTGGGGATTCAGCCAGAAGTTCGGCGCCGATTGCGAGGTGCCGGCCAGCGATGTCGCCAGCGCGTTGGTCACGTCGCGTTCGGTCAGGCCCATCTGCGACATGCGGCTGCGGTCGGCGTCCACCTTGAGATGTGGCATGTTGCTGGACTGCTGCATCCGCGCGTCGACCAGGCCGGGAATCTTGCGGATTTCGCGCAGTATCCGGAAGCCGAAGGCTTCGGCCTCTTCCAGCCGGTTGGTGCTGATCTGCAGATCCAGCGGCGCGGGCGCTCCGAAGTTCAGGATCTGGCTTGTGATGTCGGGTGGCGGGAAAGAGAAAGTCACCTGGGGGAACAGGCGCGGCAGCCTTTCACGCATGGTGCGGACATACTCCGCCGTGGCGCCATGCCCCTTGTTCAAGCTAATGAAGATGTCGGCGTCCTGCAGGCCCACCGTCCCGGAATTGTTGTAGAGCATGTTCACCGGGCTCTGGTTGAGGCCAACATTGTCCACGATGGTCGCCAGTTCGCGCGGCGGAATGATGCGCCGGACTTCCTTTTGGATTTGCGCCACGATCTGGTTGGTGTCTTCGAGCCGGGTGCCGGCGGGGGTGCGGGCGTGCAAGGTTATCTGGCCTGAATCCACGCTGGGGAAGAAGTCGCGGCCCAGGAAGGGGAACAGCAGCATGGACGCCATGACCACGCCCATGAAACCCAGGGTGAAGGGGCGTCGCGCCGTCATCGCCAGCGCCAGCAGGTTGCGATACTGCTCCTTCACGGCATCGAAGCCGCGCTCGAAGCGGCGCTGCACCCGCGCCAGCGCATGATCGCCTTCGGCCATATGGCCATGCGGCTTGAGCAGGTAGAGCGACAGGGTCGGCACCAGGGTGCGCGACAGGATGAAGGAAGCGATCATGGCGAACACCACCGCCAGCGCCATGGGCACGAACAGAAAGCCCGCAATGCCCTTGAGCGCGAACATCGGCACAAAGGCGACGCAGATGCACAACATCGAGACGAAGGCGGGCTGGGTGATCTGGCGCGCCGCGTCCATGATGGACTGATAGACGCCCTTGCCCTGTTCCAGGTGCCAGTTGATGTTCTCAATGGTGACGGTGGCATCGTCGACCAGGATGCCGACCGCCAGCGCCAACCCGCCCAGCGTCATGATGTTGAGCGTCTGGCCGGTGAGCCAAAGCCCCATCAGTGCCACCAGGACCGCCAGCGGAATGGAGGTGGCGATGATCACGGTGGAGCGCCAGCTTCCCAGGAACAGGAGGATCATCAGGCTGGTCAGGGCCGCGGCGATGGCGCCTTCGTAAAATACGCCCTTCACCGCCGCTTTCACGAACACCGACTGATCGCTCATGATGTCGATCTTGAGTTCGGGCGGAAGCTGCCCCTTCAGGATCGGCAGCAGGTCCTTGATCCCTTGCACCACATCGATGGTCGAGGCCTGGCCGTTTTTCAGAATGGTGGACAGCACGGCTCGGGCACCGTCGACATGCACGATATTGTTCTGGACCGTGTTGCCGTCGCGCACGTTCCCGACGTCGTGCAGGAAGACGGTGCCGCCACCCGGCGCCGTCTTGACCGGCAGCTCGTTCATGCCCTCGATCGTGTCGGAGGCGTTGTTGAGGCGCACGACATACTGATAGGCGCCTATCTTGATATTGCCGGCGGGGTTGATCTGGTTCTGGGAAACGAAGGCGTTCTGGACGTCCACCGAGGACAGACCGCGGGCCTGCATCGCCGCGGGATCCAGGTCGATCAGCACCGCGCGGGTCTTGCCGCCATAGGAAAAGGGAATGGCCGCGCCGTTCACGGTGGTGAGACGCGGCCGCGCGAAATTCTGCGAATAGTCCAGCACCTGCTGTTCCGACAGCGAAGTGGATGAGAAAGCCAACTGCAGGATGGGCACGGTGGAGGCGCTGTAATTGAGGATCAGCGGCGGCATGGTGCCCGGCGGCATCTGGCGGATAGTGCTCTGCGAAACCGAGGTCACCTGGGCCGTGGCCAGGCGGATATCCACATTCGGCTGGAAGAAAATCTTGACGATGCCCAGCCCCGGCATGGCCAAGGCTTCGATATGCTCGACGTCATTCACCGTGGTGGTGAGGAAGCGTTGATAGGGCGCCAGCATGCGCGAGCCGACTTCGTCAGGCGAGAGGCCGGTGTAGGTGAAGGCGACGCCGATCACCGGAATGCCGATATTGGGGAATATGTCGGTGGGGGTTCGCAGTACCGCCAGCGGCCCGAAGATCAGGATCATCAGGGCAAGCACGATGAAAGTGTAGGGACGGTCCAGCGCGACCTTGACGATCCAGATCATTGGCCTGCCGTTCTCAAACGCATTCCCATCATTACGCGGTCTTCAACCAGTGTTCCCGAGGCGCCGGAAGGCGGCTCCTCCCTGCTTTTTGCCAGACTATAGCGGGATTTACGCAGCGCGCATGGACCGGCTTGTCGCAAGCTGTCGCAGGGTTCTTTGAATTACCCCCTCCGGTTTCCGCTTTCGCTCGTGGCGTACCGCCACTTCGCACGCTGAAACCACCTCCCCCTCTTGTGCGCTGCGCGCACGAGGGGAGGCGGACCTGAGATGGCTATATTCCATAGAGTTGATGGGGTATTGTGGGCCATGATTTCCCAAAAGGCCCGGTATGCCCTGCGCGCCCTGCTGTTTCTGGCAGCCCGGGGCGATAGTGATCCGGTGCAGATTTCCGTGATCGCCGAAAAAGAGCGCATCCCCCGCAAGTTCCTGGAAGCCATCCTGCTGGAACTGAAAAAGACCGGGATCGTGCGCAGCCATCGTGGGCGGCAGGGGGGGTATTCCCTGGGGCGGCCAGCCAAGGACATCAGTTTTGCCGATGTTCTGCGCGTCACCGACGGCCCCTTGGCGCTCAGTCCTTGCGTGAGCGTCATGGCCTATCGCAAATGCGATGATTGTTTCGAGGAGTCGGTCTGCGCCATCCGCAAGGCGCTGCTGGCGGCGCGCGATGCCACCGCGCAGATTCTGGAATCCCGGAATCTTGCGACGGCGGCGCAACAATTGCGCCGTTCGGGCGCTTTGTAAGCGCGCGATTTTTCGCTTTTGCGCTGCATTTTCAAATACTTCTTAATTCCTATTG
The DNA here is from genome assembly GCA_041178445.1 of Pseudomonadota bacterium. Lineage (GTDB taxonomy): Bacteria > Pseudomonadota > Alphaproteobacteria > Micropepsales > Micropepsaceae > Rhizomicrobium. Next base: position 48,205 of record JBEGVG010000096.1, read on the forward strand.
ACATGGTAGAGATTTGACGAATTAATTGCGCCGTCCGGGTCGAAGTGCGGACGGTTTCCGGTGGGGTCTTGCATGATCAAAAAACTGGCTTTGGTGCTTCTAGGCACGGTGGCACTGAGTGCATCGGCCATGGGACAGGCCCGCAAACCCGCGCCGCCCTCCGATCCGCGCATCGGTCTTCTGGAACAGCAGCTGCGCAGCGTTCAGCAGCAGCTGGCCGACATCAAGGCCCGCCAGGACAGGAACGACAGCGGCGGCGATCTAGCCGAGCTGAAGCGCAGCACCGCCCGCCAGCAGGCCGAGATCAACAAGCGCCTCGACGGCCAGGTGAGAACCAGCCTGAACAATGGCCGGCTCAGCTTCGCCAGCGCCGATGGCGCCTTCACTTTCGCGCTGCGCAGCCTGGTGCAATTCGACTACGGCTATTTCGGGGAGGGCCGCAATCCGCCCAATATCGATCTCAACAGCGGTTCGAATTTCCGCCGCGCCCAGTTCGGCTTCACCGGCACTGCCTGGCGCGACTGGTCCTACAATTTTACCTATGACTTTGGCGGCAACGGTATCGAACGAAGCGGTTACATCTACACCGCCTATCTTCAGTATGACGGGTTGAAGCCGTTCGGCTTGCGCATCGGCGCGTTTTCGCCTTTCGCCGGCATAGACGACACCACCGGCTCGGGCGATCTTCTGTTTCTGGAACGCGCCTCGGTTGCCGATATTGCGCGCAATATCGGCGGCGCCCCGGGACGCGAAGGTGTCAGCGTCTTCGCCCAGGGCGACCGCTATCTGGTTTCGGTCGCCTATACCGGCAAGCGGGCAACCGATGCCGCCACCTTTGACGCGCAACAGGCCATCGTCACCCGCGCCTCCTGGCTGGCGGTCAGCAATGACGATGTGAAGTGGCTGCTGGATGCCAATGCCACCCATGTGCTGAAGGTGGCGGATACCACCCCCAATACCGGCGCCACCGCCTTTCGCTTCAGCAACGGACCGGAACTGGCGATCGACGCCATGCGCACAGTCGATACCGGCATGATCGATGCGCGCAAAGTGACCCAATGGGGCGTGGAGACCGCCGCCACCTATGGGCCGCTATACGCCCAGGCCGGCTATTTCCGCTTCAACATCTATCGCCGCACCTTGCTGCCCGATCCCGATTTCAAGGGCTGGTATGCGCTGGCGACCTGGTCGCTGACCGGCGAAACCCATCCCTATGATCCGGCCAGCGCCAGCTTCCGGTCCTTGCGTCCGGCCAAGCCGCTTGGCAGCGATGGCGGCATCGGCGCCTGGGAGATCAAGGTCCGCTACAGCAACATCAACCTGGACTATCTGCCGTCGCTGGCGCCCGCGTCCGGCGGGGTGGCGGGCGGGGTGCAGAATATCTGGAGCGTCGGCCTGAACTGGTATCCCACCAACGGCATCCGTTTTGCGCTGGATTACGACAATATCCAGGTCAATCACGTGGGCGCGCCCGCCACGGATATCTCGGCCAACGCCATCGGGCTGCGCAGCCAGATTTCGCTCTGAACGAATCCGAAGGAACGACCATGAAACGCCTTCTTTCGCTGCTGGCTGCGGCCAGCATCTTTGCCGCGACCGCTGCGCAGGCTGCCGACATCCGCCTGCTGAATGTCAGCTATGATCCGACGCGCGAACTCTATGCCGACATCAACAAGGCGTTTGCCGCGCAGCAGAAGGCGCAGAAGGTCAAGGGCGATAACGTCACCGTCTCCAACAGCCATGGCGGCTCGGGCTCGCAGGCCCGTTCGGTGATCGACGGTTTGCAGGCCGATGTGGTGACGCTGGCGCTGGCCGCCGACATCGACGCCATCGCCCGCAACGGCAAGCTGTTGCCGGCGGACTGGCAAAAGCGCCTGCCGCAGAATTCCTCGCCCTATACCTCGACCATCGTGTTCCTGGTCAAGAAGGGTAACCCCAAGGGCATCAAGGACTGGAACGATCTGGTCAAGCCGGGCGTGCAGGTAATCACGCCCAACCCCAAGACTTCGGGCGGGGCGCGCTGGGCCTATCTGGCGGCCTGGGACTGGGCCGCCAAGCAGCCGGGCGGCAATGCCGACAAGGCCAAGGCGTTCGTTGCGCGCCTTTATAAGCAGGTGCCGGTTCTGGATTCCGGGGCACGCGGCTCGACCGTCACCTTCACCAAGCGCGGCATCGGCGATGTGTTGCTGTCCTGGGAGAATGAAGCCCATCTGGTGCTGAAGGAAACCCGCGGCGCCCATCAGATCGTCTATCCGTCGCACTCGATCCTGGCCGAGCCGCCGGTGGCGATCATCGACCGCAATGTCGACCGCAGGAAGACCCGCGCCATCGCGGAAAGCTATCTGCGCTTTCTCTACACGCCGCAGGCCCAGGAGATCGAGGCGAAGCATTACTACCGCCCGCGTGACGCCAAGATACTGGCCAAGTATCGCAGCCTGTTTCCCGACATCGCGCTTGGCACCATCGACAAGGATTTCGGCGGCTGGGACAGGGCGCAGGCCGTGCACTTCGCAAATGGCGGCGTCTTCGACCAGATCTACCAGCCGGGACGATGAGATAGCCGAAGCTCTATCGGCTTTCCCTCCAGGATGAAAAAAGAATCATGAGTGCCATTGGCTTGAAATTCGCGCCGCTGACGTCCCGGCAGGTGTTGCCGGGATTCCGCCTGTCGCTGGGTTTCACCATCTTCTACCTGACTTCGCTGGTGCTGATCCCGCTGCTGGCGCTGGTTTTGCGCCCTTTCGAGCTGGGGCTGGACGGCATGTGGGACGCCATCTCCACCCCGCGCGTGCTGGCCTCGCTGCGCCTGTCCTTCGGCATGGCGCTGGCCGCCGCCGTGATCGATTCCATTTTCGGCTTCATCATCGCTTGGGTGCTGGTGCGCTATCGTTTCCCGGGCAGGGCGCTGCTGGACGCGGTGATCGATCTGCCCTTCGCGCTGCCCACGGCGGTTGCGGGCATTGCGCTGTCGGCTTTGTATGCGCCCACCGGATGGATCGGATCGCTGCTGATGGAGCATGGCATCAAGGTCGCCTACACGCCCTGGGGCGTCTTGGTGGCGATGGTGTTCATCAGCCTGCCCTTCACGGTGCGCACGGTGCAGCCGGTGCTGGCTGAAGTGGGACATGACCTTGAGGAAGCAGCCGCCACCCTGGGCGCCACGCGGCTCCAGACCATCACCCGGGTGGTGATGCCGATGATGCTGCCCGCCATCCTGACCGGCGCGGCCATGGCCTTTGCCCGCGCCGTGGGCGAATACGGCTCGATCATCTTCCTGGCCGGCAACATTCCGGCCGTCAGCGAAATCGCGCCGCTGCTGATCGTCATCAAGCTGGAAGAGTTTGATTATGCCGGGGCGTCGGCCATCGGGGTGGTGATGCTGGCGGCCAGCTTTGGCATGCTGCTGGCGTTGAACGGCCTGCAAAGCTGGGCGGCGAAGCGCAGATGAGCAGGCATATTTCGAAGCCCACCGAAGATCCGCTCTGGCTCAAACTGCTGCTGGGCACGGTGGCGATCGGCTTCATCGCCGTCGTTCTTCTGCTGCCGCTGGTGCTGGTGTTCCAGGAAGCGCTGGCCAGCGGTGTTGGTGCCTTTTTCGCCAGCATGGTCGAGCCCGATACGCTGGCGGCGATGAAGCTGTCGCTGGTGGCGGCCGCCATCGCGGTGCCGCTCAACACCGTATTCGGCATTGCCGCCGCCTGGTCGATCGCCAAGTTCGATTTTTGGGGCAAGACCTTCCTGGTGACCCTGATCGATCTGCCATTCTCGGTGTCGCCGGTGGTGGCGGGCCTGGTCTATGTGCTGGTGTTTGGCGCGCATGGCTGGTTCGGCGCCAGCCTTGCCGAGCATGACATCCACATTCTGTTCGCGCTGCCCGGCATTGTGCTGGCCACCATCTTCGTGACCTTCCCCTTTGTGGCGCGCGAACTGATCCCCCTGATGGTGGATCAGGGCCGCGACGAGGAAGAAGCCGCCGCCACCTTGGGCGCGTCGGGGTTTCGCACCTTCCTGCTGGTAACCTTGCCCAACATCAAATGGGGCCTGCTGTACGGCATCCTGCTCTGCAACGCCCGCGCCCTGGGCGAGTTCGGTGCCGTGTCGGTCTTGTCCGGCAAGATTCGCGGCCAGACCAACACCATGCCGCTGCATGTCCAGCTTCTGTACGACAATTACGATTATGCCGGCGCCTTTGCCGTCGCCGCCCTGTTGGCGATGCTGGCTTTGCTCACTTTGGCCCTGAAATCGTTTCTGGAATGGCGTTACGCGGACGAGCTGGCCGCGTCGCACCGTCACTAGGAGTTTTTGCAATGTCTCTGGTCGTCGATTCCGTCACCAAACAGTTCCGCCGGTTTCCGGCGCTGAACGGTGCCAGCTTTTCCGCGCCGCAGGGCGCCTTTGTCTCGCTCCTGGGTCCATCGGGTTCGGGCAAAACCACCCTGCTGCGCATCCTGGGCGGGCTGGAAGTAGCCGACAGTGGCACGGTGCGGTTCGCCGATCTCAACTGGCTGGACATGCCGGCCCGCACCCGCAATGCCGGTTTTGTGTTTCAGCAATATGCCTTGTTCAAGCACATGACCGTGGCCGACAACATCGCCTTCGGCCTGAAAGTGCGGCCGCGCGACAAGCGCCCCAGCCGGGCCGACATCCAGAAACGGGTGACGGAGCTCTTGGCGCTGGTGCAGCTGCCGGGGCTGGAAGAGCGCTATCCCAGCCAGCTGTCAGGTGGCCAGCGTCAGCGCGTGGCGCTGGCGCGCGCCCTGGCAATCGATCCGCGCATGCTGCTGCTGGACGAACCGTTTGGTGCGCTGGACGCCAAGGTACGCAAGGAATTGCGCGCCGACCTGCGCCGCATCCATGATCATGCCGGCGTCACCACAGTGTTCGTCACCCATGACCAGGAAGAGGCCTTTGCGGTTGCCGATCTGGTGGCGGTGATGCGCGATGGCCGGATCGAGCAGTATGGTACGCCGCAGGATGTGCGCCGCGATCCCAGGACCGCGTTCGTTTCGGAATTCCTCGGCGCCTAGTTTTTTCCGGCTATCGATTTGGCAACAGCCTCCGCCACTTTGATCCCGTCCACCGCCGCCGAAAGAATGCCGCCGGCAAAGCCCGCGCCTTCGCCGGCCGGATAAAGGCCGGGTGTGTTGAGGCTCTGGAAATTGTCGCCGCGCTGGATGCGGATGGGACTCGATGTGCGGGTCTCCACGCCGGTCAGCACCGCATCGGCGCGGTCAAAGCCTTTGATCTGGCGGCCGAAGGCGGGCAGGGCCTCGCGGATCGCCTCAATCGCATAGCCCGGCAGGCAGGTGGAAAGATCGGTGGGCGTCACGCCGGGCCGATAGGAGGGGACCACTTCGCCCAATGCGGTGGAAGGCGTGCCCACAACAAAATCGCCCACCAATTGCGCCGGCGCGGCATAGCTGGCGCCGCCCGCCGCGAAGGCGGCTTCTTCCCAGCGCCGCTGTAGTTCAATGCCGGCAAGGGGATGGCCGGGATAATCCACCCCGGGCGTGATGCCCACCACGATACCGGCATTGGCGTTGCGCTCATTGCGCGAATATTGGCTCATGCCATTGGTGACGACGCGACCAGGCTCAGATGCCGCCGCCACCACCGTGCCGCCGGGACACATGCAGAAGCTGTAAACGTCGCGGCCATTTTTGGCGTGATGCACCAGCTTGTAGTCGGCGGCGCCCAGCTGGGGAATGGAACGGCCGAAGCGCGCCTTGTCGATCAGCCCTTGCGGATGCTCGATGCGAAAGCCGATGGAAAAGGGTTTGGCCTCAATGGCGACGCCGCGCGCCTGCAGCATCTCGAACGTGTCGCGGGCGCTGTGACCCAGCGCCAGCACGACATGACCCGTCTCGATCTCCTCGCCCGATTCCAGCCGTACGCCCCGCACGCCGCGATCCGGCGTCAGCAGAAGATCGGTTACCTTGCTCTGGAAACGATACTCACCGCCCAGGCCTTCAATGGTTTCGCGCATGGCTTCCACCATGGTGACGAGGCGGAAGGTGCCGATATGCGGATGGGCCTCGGTGAGAATTTCCTCCGGCGCGCCCGCGCGCACGAATTCGTGCAGCACCTTGCGGCCCAGATAGCGCGGATCCTTGATCTGGCTGTAGAGCTTTCCGTCGGAAAAGGTGCCGGCGCCGCCTTCGCCGAACTGGACATTGGATTCCGGATTGAGCACCGAGCGCCGCCACAGCCCCCAGGTATCCTTGGTTCGTTTGCGCACCGCTTTGCCGCGCTCCAGCAGAATGGGGCGGAAACCCGATTGCGCCAGGATCAGCGCGGCGAACAGACCGCAGGGGCCTGCGCCGATCACCAGGGGGCGCCGGAAATCCGCTGGCGCCGTGGCCACGGCCTTGTAGTCCATGTCGGGCGTGGGGCGTATGCCCGCAGGGGCCCGCGCTTCATCCTTCAGCGTGACGTCTACCGTGTAGATATAGGTGATGGCCTGCTTGTTGCGGGCGTCATGGGCGCGTTTGAACACCTGGAAATCCAGCAAGCTGTCTGCCGGAAGCTTCAGCTTTTTCAGGATCGCCGCTTTGAGCGCGGACGCGCCGTGATCCAGCGGCAATTTTATGTCGGTAAGGCGCAACATAAATGCTCCTATAGCCACAGGGCGAATGGCGCGCCAGTGGCGTCCCCGTAAGCCGCTTTGCCTGCTGCAAAATCGCGCACGGGTTCCCTCATGGAATCCTCGGGCATCACAAATGATTTCGCGTGCGGTTTCGTGTTGACGCTCGGCTGGTATGGGCGCAGAGTTTTGAGGCCGAGAGAAACGATTGCGACGACGCAGTTACTTCCCAAGGCGCCCATAGCGCGATGATTGAGTCGCGATCGATCCGGTGGAGACCGGATTTCCTGGCGCCGGAACGTCGCGCGAGACGCAATTTTTCCTCACGGTGGTGAAACCGCGAACAGGAGGTTCCTAGATGGAAGTGACTCCACCGGAAAGTAAACCGGGCTCCGCCTGACGCGGAGCCAAGGTCCGGATTAAAACACCGGGCCTCCGCCACAAAGCGAAACGAAACAAATTGGCGTCAGCCCATATCAAACAGTCCGGCCTGATGTCGGACGAGCAAAGAATGGATAGGCCCCGTCAGCAATCTGGCGGGGTTTATCTTTGGCCTAGCTTTTCTTATGAGCGCAGCGAATTAGAAAAGCTGGCCCCGCTTCGAGCCCGCGTAGCGGGCGAGGGCGGTCGGTGAAAGCCTGCGTTATGGGAAGTGTTGGTAGAGCCAGGTTTCGCTGAGGGTGCGGTTGCCCTGGCGCAGGAACAGCCTGATATCCACCGGGCCGTTGCCGTCCAGCTGCAGGTCGAAGCCGGCGCGCCAGCGGTCGGTATCCGTCACCTTCAGCGCAAAGGCATCGGACACCTTGCCGCGTGAGGCCGTTATCACCGGCGTCACGTCAAAGCGCACCGGCATCTGGCTGAGCGGACCGCCACGGAAATCCACCACGAATTTCTGCCTGTCGCGCGGCCAGGGGTTGGCCCCCGGTATGCCGCCCCGGCCCAGTCGCGTCGCCACCACCCGGGCGATGTTCTTGGGAAAGGCAGGCTCGCTGTTCTGCCAATGCAGGCGGTAGTCGAAGGTGAGGCTGTCGCCGCTGCTGATGTCGCGCTCAGGCCGCCAATAGGCCACGATATTGTCGTGGGTCTCATCCTCGGTGGGAATCTCGACAAGCTGGACCGCGCCCGCGCCCCAGTTGCCCCTAGGCTCCACCCACAGGCCGGGCCGCTTGTGGTAATGGGCGCCGTCATCCTGGTAATTGTCAAAGTCGCGGTCGCGCTGCATCAACCCGAATCCCTTGGGGTTGTTGTCGACAAAGCTGTTGGTCTGCACCCCATTGGGATTGATCAGCGGCCGCCAGATGCGCTCGCCTTTGCCGGTCCAGATCGCAAGACCGTCGCTGTCATGGATTTCGGGCCGCCAGTCGGCTGCCTTGCGCCGCTCATTTTCGCCATACCAGTACATGCTGGTCAGCGGTGCCACGCCCAGGCGCGAAATGTCGGCGCGGAAGAACAGGCGGCAATGGACGTTCATTGTCACCACGCCACTCTTGTCCTTGCGCGCATCGAAACGGTAGGCGCCGGTGATGGAAGGACCATCCAGCAGGGCATAGGCGTTGACCGCTTCACCGCGTTCCTCCAGCCAGAGTTCGGAGAAGCGGGGAAACTCCTCCGCGGTGGCCAGCGCGGTGTTGATGGCGATGCCCCGGGCGGAGATGCCGTATTGCCGGTCCTGGCCGCTGGTGCGGAAATAGCTGGCGCCCTGGAAGGCCAGCCAATCGCCCGGCGTGGGTGACTTCTCAAGAAGACGGAAGCCGGCGAAGCCCAGCCCGGCAAGCTTCCTGGGGTCCAGTCCGGCCGCGCCATAATCGAAATAGTCGGGGCCGTAGAGGATTTCCCGCGCCCGGCCGCCTTCCACCGCATGCAGCAGCACCGGCTCGTGGGAAAACCGGCTGAGATGGAAGAAGGCGGCCGAATAGGTCCCGCCGGGCCAGAGGCGGTGGTCGTCGCGAAACCGGATCTTGTTGGCGGCGTCATAGTCGATCGCGTTGACGATGCTCGCGCGAGAGGGTGGCGCTTTATAGGGCTGGGTGGCGTTTTTTTTGGCCCGGGCCGCCAGCAGTTCGAAGCTGAAGGGCCTGGCGCTGCCCAGCCGGATGGCGGAAGGCTGGGCCAGTGCTGTGAGCGCGCCTTGTGGCAGCAGGCTGGCGGACAGCGCGGCCAGCAGCAGGCGTCGGTCTGTCACAAGCATGCGGGTCTCCGGGAAGTGTGCGGCACCAGACATAGCAATGATGGAAAAGTTAAGGCCGGCGACGGCCTGTCATCATCGCCTTTAAAAATGCCCTGAAATGGCTCGGGCGATCCATCATTTCGCCATATTGTAACGCTATATAGGTAACGTCGAACGGGCGCTATTTCGGATTTTTAACACGCATGAATTCCCAATCTCGCCCATTTGAAGCCCCGCTGGAAATGCTTCCCACACGCGCCGCCACCCCGCTGCCATGCCCCCGTCCCATGCAGCCCCAGACCATCACGGTCTGGACGCCCGCCCGCATCCTGGGCGCGGCGCTGATGGCGCTTCTGACCGTGCCGCGCATCCTGGCCCTGGTGCCCGCCGTCGCCCGCCGCCGCCGTGCCTGAAGACATAGCGGCACGGCGATGGCTGTACCTGTTTCTGGTACTGGCTTCGACGGTAGCCGCCGTCACGGAAATGACGGGGATTTTCGAGGTTGACGGTTTCACCTGGCGTGAAATCGTCATTCTGGTCCTGTTCGGGATTCTCTTCGCCTGGATCGCCTCGTCCTTCTGGCTGGCGGCGTTCGGCGCCTTTGCCCGTTTCACCAAAACCGATTTGCTGCCGTTAAAACGGCCAAGCGGCGTTTCCGCCGCGCGTACCGCCATCCTGATGCCGGTCTATAACGAAGATGTGGCGCGGGTCTTTGCCGGGGTGCGCGCCATCTGGGAATCCAGCGGGCCCGATTTCGATTTCTATATCCTCAGCGACAGCACCAATCCCGCCAACTGGGTGGCCGAGGAGCTGCAATGGCACAAGTTGAAGCAGGAGCTGGGGGAAACGGCGCGCATCTTCTATCGCCACCGTGCCAAAAATATCGGGCGCAAGGCCGGCAATATCCAGGACTTCTGCGAGAATTGGGGACAGCTTTACGACTATATGGTGATCCTGGACGCCGACAGCCTGATGACCGGCGAGGCCCTGCACAAGATGGTGGGCCTGATGGACGCCAATCCCCGCGCCGCCCTGATACAGGCGCCGGCGCAGCTGGTGGGACGTCATTCGCTGTTCGCGCGCATCCAGCAATTCTCCTCCAGCGTCTATGGCCCGGTCCATGGCGCGGGCCTGGCCTTCCTGCAGGGCGCCGACGGCAATTACTACGGCCATAACGCCATTATCCGGGTGCATGCCTTCATGCAGCATTGCGGGCTGCCCAAGCTGCCCGGTAAGCCCCCCTTCGGCGGGGAGATCATGAGTCACGATTTTGTCGAGGCCGCCTTCCTGCGCCGCGCCGGCTGGGAAGTGTGGATGGCCCCTGACCTTGGTGGATCGTTCGAGGAGCCACCGCCCAGCCTGCTGGATCACCTGATCCGCGACCGCCGCTGGTGCCAGGGCAACCTTCAGCATCTGCGCATTGTATTCGCGCAAGGGTTGACGCTGCCCAGCCGGCTGCATCTGGCGATGGGGATCATGAGTTATGTCGCCTCGCCGCTGTGGCTGCTGCTGCTGGTCGTTTCGGCCATCGACATGATGAATTACGTCCCGCCCGAACCGGCCAGCTATATCGGACTGTGGCCGTCTCTGGCGCACAGCGTTTCTTACGCCGCGGAAATGGTGACGCTGGTGCTGGCGACCTTGGTGCTGCTCTATGTTCCCAAGCTGCTGGCGGCGCTGGCGCTGCTGGAAGACCCGGCCGCCACCCGCGCCCATGGCGGGACGGCCGCGGTGTTCCGGGGCCTGTTCTGGGAGTCGGTCTTCTCGACCCTGATGGCGCCGATCGTGATGCTGCAGCACAGCTGGTATGTGCTGAGCATATTGATGGGCATGGCCACGGGGTGGAATTCCCAGACCCGCGCCGACCGCGCCTTGCCCTGGGATTTTGTGGCCGGGAAATTCTGGCCCCACACTTTGATCGGCATGGCGGCGACCGTGATCCTGTGGCGCTATGCCGGCGGCAGCTTCAACTGGTTCGTGCCGCTGCTGGCGGGCATGCTCGTTTCCATTCCGCTGGTGGTGATCAGTTCCAGCCCGTTGATGGGCCTGTGGACGCGCCGCGACGATCTGTTTGTGGTGCCCAGCGAGACGCGGGGCCTTGCCGTGATGGATCGGGCCCATGCCTTGGCCGGGGCGCATCAGGATTTGCCGGAGGATGCACGGCAACTGGTGCTGGAAGACCGCCAGGTGCGCAATCTGCATCTGGCGCTACTGTCCGGCACGCCGCAACCGGACGTTTCCGCCCGGCTGGGGGTTTTGAGGGCGCAGGCGGCGCGGCGGGACACCGCAGCCTTCAGCCGCGAGGACTGGACGATGATCCTGTCGGATTCCGAAGGCCTGCGCGCGCTGCCGTGACGCCGCTTATCGGTTGCGAAACGCAAACACCATGGAGTTGATATAGGCCTTGCCCGGGTCCAGCCGCGCGCTGGGGAAATCGGGGCGGTTGGGGGCATCGGGGAAGGTGCCGGGCTCCAGGCAAAACGCGTCGCCTTGGCGATAGGCGCGGTTGTTCTTGCCGAAATAGGTCCCGTCCATGAAGTTGCCGGTATAGAATTGGATGCCGGGCGCGGTGGCGCGCACTTCCATCACCCGTCCTGACACCGGGTCTTCCAAGATTGCCGCGGTGCGCATCTCGCCCGCCTTGCCGTCCACGATGAAATTGTGGTCGTAGCCGCGCCCGATGCGGATCTGGGCGTTGCGGGCGTCACGGATGCGCGCACCGATCGCGGTGGGTTTGCGGAAATCAAACGGCGTGCCCGCCACCGGGCGGCGTTCGCCGGTGGGAATCAAGGTGGGATCGACCGGGGTGAAGCGTTCGGCCTTCAGGGTGACAAGGTGGCCCATCACGTCGCGCGCCGCATTGCCCGACAGGTTGAAATAGGCGTGGTTGGTCAGGTTCACCACCGTCGGCTTGGAGGTGGTGGCGCCGTAATCGATGCGCAGTTCGTTCTGTTCGTTCAGCGTATAGGTGACGGTGGCGCGCAGCTGGCCGGGAAAGCCTTCCTCGCCATCGGGGCTGACATAGCTGAGCGTCACCCGCGCATCCGGACCGCTGGCGGTGTTCTCGATGGTCCAGATACGCTTGTCGAAACCCCTGGGCCCGCCATGCAGCGAATTGGGACCGTCATTGGCGGTCAGGGCGTAGGTCTTGCCATCCAGGGTGAACCTGGCCTTGCCGATGCGGTTGGCATAGCGGCCGACCGAGACGCCGAAATAGTTGGGCCGGGTGAGGTAGTCCTGCGCCTTGTCGTAACCCAGGGTCACGTCTTCCCTGCGGCCATTCTTGTCGGGCACGATCACCGCCTGCAGCGTCGCGCCCAGGGTGATGATGCGGGCCGACATGCCCTTGTCGTTGGCCAGGGTCACGGATTCGATTTTGGTGCCATCGGCCAGCGCGCCGAATTCGCCCTGGGTGGCGGTGGCGGCGCTGGCGCCACCGGCGCACAGCATCAGGCAGGCGGCGCTCAGGATTGCGGTTTTCATATCTCTATCTCCCTGTCCCTTTGCGCCAATATCCCGGCAAACAAAGGCCGCGACAAGTGCGCCGCTGCGAGGAGATGCTATAAGGCCGGGTGAATCAGCATACCCTGCATCTGGACGACCCCAAGCGACGCATCCTGAAGGATGTGTTCGGTTTTGACGATTTTCGCCCCGGCCAGGCCGCGGCGATGGACACATTGCTGGCCGGGCGTCCCGTGCTGGCGGTGATGCCGACCGGCGCGGGCAAATCGCTTTGCTATCAGGTGCCGGCGCTGGTGTTGGGGGGCCTGACCATCGTGGTTTCGCCGCTGGTGGCGCTGATGCAGGACCAGGTGGCGGCCCTGCGCCTGGCGGGCGTGGCGGCCGATACCATCAATTCTTCCATCGAGCGCGACGAGAATGTCGCCGCCTGGCGGCGGGTGACGTCGGGCCAGACGCGTCTTTTATACCTGGCGCCCGAACGGCTGATGACAACGCGCATGCTGGAGGCGCTGGCCGGGCTGGATATCCGCCTGATCGCGGTGGACGAGGCGCACTGCATCTCGCAATGGGGTCCGGCCTTCCGGCCCGAATATGAACAACTGTCGCGGCTGCGCGATCTGTTCCCCAAGGTGCCGATCATCGCGCTGACGGCGACGGCGGACGAAGCCACCCGCCGCGATATCGCCGCCCGCCTGTTCGCCGGCAAGGTCGAGACGCTGGTGCTGGGTTTCGACCGGCCCAACATCAAGCTCAGCGTCGCGGCCAGAGGTGACGGCCCGCGCCAGTTGCTGGATTTCGTCAGGCGCCATGCCGGACGCAGCGGCATTGTCTATTGCCTGTCGCGCAAAAAAACCGAAGAGACCGCGGCGGCGCTGGAAAAGGGCGGCGTCAAGGCGCTGGCCTATCATGCCGGCATGACCAAGGAGGCGCGCGACGCCAACCAGAACCGCTTCATGACCGAGGCCGGCGTGGTGATGGTGGCGACCATCGCCTTTGGCATGGGGATCGACAAGCCGGATCTCGCCTATGTCTTTCACACCGACCTGCCGGGAAACCTGGAAGCCTATTACCAGGAGATCGGGCGCGCGGGCCGCGATGGCCGCGCCGCCGAGGCGCATATGCTGTTCGGGTCGGGCGACATTCGCATGCGGCGCATGTTCATCGATGGCGAGGAGGCCAGCGACGAGCACAAGCGGCGCGCCCATGGCCGGCTGGGCACCCTGATCGGCTATTGCGAGGCGGTGCAATGCCGTCGCCAGATCCTGCTGCAGTATTTCGGTGAAAGCGCCGAGCCTTGCGGCAATTGCGACAATTGCCTGGATACCGCCCCGCTCAGCGACGGCACGGCGCAGGCGCAACTTGTTCTGACGGCGGTGCTGCAATCTGGCGAGCGTTTCGGCGCCACCCATGTCATCGACATTCTGCGCGGCGCGGGCACGCAAAAGATCAAGGAACGGGAGCATGACAGCCTTTCCTGTTTCGGCAGCGGGGCGGCGCGCAAGAAAGAAGAATGGCAGTCGCTGATCCGCCAGATGGTGGCGGCGGATTTCCTCAAAGCCGACGACCATGGCGGCCTGGCGATAACCGAGCGGGGCGAGGACCTGCGCCGCGGCACCAGTGTTTTCCATTTCCGCCCGGCGCCGGCGCGCGTCAAGGCGAAGGCCGATGTGGCGGCAGCCGGCGAGGGCGGCGATCCGGGCCTTCTGGCGGCGCTGAAGGCGGTGCGCATGCGGCTGGCGCGCGAACGTAAAGTGCCGGCCTATGTGATTTTTTCAGACCGCACGCTGATCGACATGACGGCGCTGCAGCCGCGCACCCTGGACGAGTTCGCGCTGGTGAACGGGGTGGGCGCCGCCAAGCTGAAGGATTTCGGCAAGGTGTTTCTGGCGGCGATTGCGGAGCATGGCCGTTCGGCGTGAAGCCGTCAGGGCCGGGCGATCAGCAGCCCGGCAATATCAGCCCGGGCAATTGCCCGTGCTAGTATTGCCGCTGAAGCCTCGTACCCCGAAATTTATCGGCAGCTCGCCCTCCACTCGGTTGACCTGCATGCGGTCGGGAATTGGCGGCAGGGGCTGGGCCTTG
>JBEGVG010000097.1:0-3369 GCA_041178445.1 Pseudomonadota bacterium
CGAAGATCGAGAGGATTGAAATGAAGTCCATGGCCTAGGCTCCCAGCAGGCGTTCGTTGACCACCTTGCCGCCCAGCGTCAGGCGCACGGCATTGCCGATCTCTTCGTCCAGCACGGGCCGGCCGGCTTCCTTGTCCCAGAAGGCCGAGAGGAAGTTATAGAGGTTGCGGGCGAACAGCGCCGAGGCATCGGCGGGCAGCCGGGCCGGAGTGTTGGCAAAGCCGAGGATTTTTACCCCATGGCGCACCACGACTTCATCCGGCTTGCTGCCCTCAACGTTCCCGCCATGCGCCACAGCCAGATCGAAGATCACTGACCCCGGCTTCATGCTGGCGATCTGCGCGTCCGTAACCAAGCGCGGCGCGGCGCGGCCCGGGATCAGCGCGGTAGTTATGACAATATCTTGCTTGGCGATGTGGCTGGATACCAGTTCGGCTTGCGCCTTCTGGTATTCGTCGGACATCTCGGTGGCATAGCCGCCCGCGCCCTCACCCTCGATCCCCGCGACGCTTTCCACGAAGATCGGCTTGGCGCCGAGCGACATGATCTGTTCTCTCGTGGCGGAGCGGACATCGGTGGCCGAAACCTGCGCACCGAGCCGGCGGGCCGTCGCGATCGCCTGCAAACCGGCAACGCCCACGCCCATGACGAAGCACTTGGCGGCGGAAATCGTGCCGGCGGCGGTCATCATCATCGGGAAAGCGCGACCATACAGGTTCGCCGCTTCAATCACCGCCTTGTAACCGGACAGGTTCGACTGGCTCGAGAGAATATCCATCGACTGCGCGCGGGTAATCCGCGGCATGAATTCCATCGCCAGAGCTTCAAACCCGCCCTTGGCATAGTCATCAACCCGGCCACGCTGGCTGAACGGATCAAGCCCCGCGACAATCCAGGCACCGTCCTTGGCGCCTTTCAGCGCTTTGGGATCGGGTCCCTGTATGCCCAGCACGACGTCCGCACCCTTGGCCGCATCCTTGGCCACTTCGGCCCCGGCCGCGGTGTAGTCCGCGTCGGCAATCGACGCCGCTTCACCAGCCCCGGATTCGACTGCAACAGTCGCTCCCAGCGCGATGAACTTCTTGACTGTTTCCGGTGTGGCCGCGACGCGGGTTTCCCCGGCTGCGCGTTCCTTAAGGATGGCGATCCGCAGGCTGGTGTTCACCGAGTTATCGAGCGATCAGCGCGATAACGCCGGCAGCGACGATGGCCACCACTACGCTGCCCAACTTGAACAGCCCGATAAAGCCATTGTAAGTTTCGGCGGCTGCCTTGATGTCATTTCCCGAAGCCATAATCTTGTCCCTGCCCTGGCAAGTTGCTGTTTCGGCGCACCGTCTATCGCCGCCTACGCCGACACTCAAGCGCCCAATAAAGGAACGACACGAATTTCTCCGATTTAATCGCCTCTTTACTCCCTTGCGCTACCGCCCCTGCGCAGAGAACCAAGGAAGTACGGCAAGGCTATGGCGGATTTCGAACAGCAAACACTGATGCTGATCGACGATGAACCGGCGCAAAGCCGGCTGATCTCGGCCTTGGCCGCGCGAGAAGGCTGGCGCACGCTGGTTGTCCGCGATTTCGAAACCGCGATTGCGACGCTGGGCACGCGTCAGGGCATGCAGCTGGGCGCGATTATCCTCGATCAGTGGGTTCCGGGGGACGAGGCATGCACCCTGATCGCAGAACTCAAAAGCCGCCGTCCGACCATGCCAATCCTGATGCTCACCGCTTCGGCATCGCCCTTGCTGGCCGTTGAGGCCATGCGTGCCGGGGCGACAGACTATCTGGTCAAACCCGTTGCGCCCACCCGGCTGATGCAGGCATTGCGCATGGCCACCACCCGTCAGGCGCCGCGCAACGAATTGATGCCGCTGACCGAGAAGTTGCCCTCAAGCCCCGACTTCGAGGCTATGATCGGAGCCACCCCAACCTTCCGTACTGCGCTGGCCATTGCCGCCAAAGCCGCGCGCAACCATGGCCCGGTACTCGTCGAAGGCGAAAGCGGCGCGGGCAAGGAAATGCTGATCCGCGCTATGCAGGCCGCCAGTCCGCGCGCCAAGGCACCGTTCCGCCTGCTGAACATCGGCTCCATTCCCGCCAATTCGGTCGAATCTGCTCTGTTTGGGCATGAGAAAGGCGCTTTTCCAGGGGCCTTTGATCGCCATGTCGGTGCGCTCCAGCATGCTGATGGCGGCACCCTTGCGCTGGATGAAGTGGATCGCTTGCCCCCGGCAGTGCAGCAACGTCTGCTTGAATCGATCCAGCGCGGCGATGTTCGTCCGATTGGCGCGCGTCATTCCTTCCGGATCGACGTGCGGCTGATCGCGGCCAGCAATCTGCCACTGCGCGAGATGGTTGCTGGCGGCCATTTCCTTGCCGACCTTTATCAGGCCATTTCCAGCGTGACCGTCCAGCTCCCGCCGCTACGCGAACGGGCCGGTGATATTCCTGCGCTGGCACGCCATTTCCTCGCCCGCATTGGCGAGCAGCCAGGTTTGCGCGAAACCGGCATCACCGACGGTGCGCTCGCGCTGCTCACCGCCTATGATTGGCCGGGCAATGTCCGTCAGCTCCAGGCCGTATTGTTCCGCGCTGCGGTGTTCTGTGACGGCGACGCGTTGACCGCAGATGATTTCCCGCAATTGGCCAATCTTCTGGGCGAGGCTGGCAATAGCGCAGTCCATCACCACGAAGCGGTGGGCGTCACGCTTTATCGGCCCGATGGCAACCTGCGCCCGCTGGAAGAGATCGAAGCCGACGTGATCCGCCTGGCGATTGGCCATTATCGCGGGCGGATGACCGAAGTGGCTCGCCGGTTGGGAATTGGTCGCTCGACCCTGTACCGCAAGCTGTCAGACCTTGGGATCGGCGACGTCGCCTAAGAGGCGAGTTGAGAGAAATCTGTGAGCGCCGCATCGCGCAGCCCGCGCCACACGCGCAGCGCCTGAACGGTGTCGGGCACATCGTGGACCCGCAGCAACTGTACCCCGCCCTCAAGCGCCCGGGTCGCCAGCATGACCGAGCCGCCCAGCCGCTGATGCGCCGGAGCCTCGCCCGATAGCGCGCCGATCAGCCGCTTGCGGCTTACCCCCACCAGCAGCGGCTGGCCAAGCGCATGGAACAGCGGCAGAGCGTTAAGCAGAGCAAGGTTATCCGCCATCGATTTACCGAAGCCAATGCCCGGATCGAGCACGATCTTGTCACGGGCAATACCCGCCGCAACCGCGGCATCGCGCCGCGCGGCGAGCCAATCAAATACGTCGAGCACGACATGGGCATAGACTCCGCCGGTGTGCAGATCGTCGCCATCGCCCGGCGCGTGCATCAACACCACTGGCGCATCCGACCGTGCGGCAAATTCCAGAC
>JBEGVG010000098.1:0-11376 GCA_041178445.1 Pseudomonadota bacterium
CACGGCTATGCGGCTTCAGCACGGCGACAAGTTCGGCGAGGATGCGCGGGTCTCCACCCTCCCGGCTGGCCATGCCGGTACGGCGGCGCCTGAACCCCGGCGCGGGGCGGTAATCCTCGATCAATGGGAATTCTTTCGCATGCGGGACAGGATGCCTATTTCATGAAGCCCTTGGCCGCCATCTTGGACTGGGCATAGGCGGTGGGAGCCGCCATCGCCTTGGCGGCCTTGTCCTGCTTGGGTTTCTTCTTCTCGCGATTGCTTTTCTGCTCTTTGCTCATTTTTCTTCCTTCGGGCTAGTTGAGGCTGGGGCTTTCGATCAACAGATCGATGCGCATTTTCGCGCGCTTTACCGTTTCGTCTTCGTCCCACCCCTTGACGGTCTGCTTCCCGGCCGCAAGTTGCGGGCGGTCGAGCAGCAGGGGCGCAATGAGCACCTGCCACTGCGGTCGGTCAAAAGTCACCTGCAGGGAATAGCCGCGATACTCGGCGGCCTCGCGGCGAATGCTGGGTTCTGTCATGGGGCAGGATAGCACCCACACAGGCTGGGTCCTAATTCACCGCCGCGACCCTGCCTTAATTGACTCCCCTGCTCCAGGGGCAGAGGCTCACCCGATGACGCAGAAGACCGGAGCGCAATTGCAGGCAGACTGGATCACGCACGGCAATATCGCGCGGATGCAGGCGCAGCTGGACCGTGAAACCAATGCGGGCAAGCGCAAGGTCCTGGAAGAATTGCTGGTGGAACAGCGAAAGCTGATCTCGCCCGGCTAGCGCGCCCGCACGGTCAGACGGGAGCCCCCGACATCGACCACCACCACCGGGGCGCCGGCAGCCAGCGTGCCGTCATTGTCCAGCTTGGCGGACCATTCCTTGCCGTCCACAAAGACCCGGCCGCGCCCATTGTGGAACTCCTCGGCCGTCACACCCTGTGAGCCCAGCAGCCGCGTCATGGTGTCGTTGATGTCACCCCCAACCCCGGAGGTCCGTGGAAAGAAGCGGCGACCGGCCAGGGCGGTGACAATGGTCAGGAGCGCGAAGACCACCAACTGTATATGCATGTCCAGATGGAAGGCCGACGCGGCCAGACCGGTCAGCGCCGCCGCGCCCGTCGGCCATAGCAGCCATCCCGAACCGGTGCCGACTTCAAATGCCAGCAGCACAGCCGCGATCACCAGCCAGAGCGCGAGCGGGTTTTGCAGCAGCCACTCCATCTCAACCACCCACGATGGGAACGGAAGAGCCGCGGCGCGGCGGCTGCGGCGCGCTGCCCTTGGGCCCGTCGCTGCCGATGGTCCTGATCAGCTCGCCGATGCCCGCGATGGAGCCGGTGATGCCGGCCATGTCGGCCGGAATGATGACGGTCTTCTGCTGCGGGCTGCGGGCCAGCTCGGCAAAGGCGTCCACATACTTCTGGGCGATAAAGTAATTGATGGCATTGACGTCACCCTGGGCGATGGCTTCCGACACCAGGGAGGTGGCCTTGGCTTCGGCTTCGGCTTCGCGTTCGCGCGCCTCGGCGTCGCGGAAGGCGGCTTCGCGGCGACCTTCGGCTTCCAAGATGGCGGCCTGCTTGGCGCCCTCGGCGCGGGTGATGGCGGCCTGTTTCTCGCCATCGGCTTCCAGCAGCACGGCGCGGCGCTCGCGCTCGGCCTTCATCTGGCGGGCCATGGCGTTGGTGATGTCGGGCGGCGGCACCAGGTCCTTGATCTCGATGCGCGTCACCTTCACGCCCCAGGGATTGGTGGCGTGATCGATAGTGGAAAGAAGCCTTGTGTTGATCTGGTCGCGCTGCGACAGCACCTCGTCCAGATCCATTGAGCCGACCACGGTGCGCAGATTGGTCTGGGACAGTTGCGTGATGGCATAGGTCAGATTGTCCACCCGATAGGCCGCCTGGGAGGCATCCATCACCTGGATGAAGACAATGCCGTCCACCCGGACCGAGACGTTATCCTTGGTGATGACATCCTGCTGGGGCACGTCCAGCACCTGTTCCATCATGTTGACGCGCCGGCCCACGCCTTCGACGAACGGCGTCAAAAAGGCGATGCCGGGCTTAAGGGTGCGGGTGTAGCGGCCGAACCGCTCCACCGTGAACTCGCGGCCCTGCGGCACGATCTTGATCGCCCGGAACAGGATGATCGCCGCCAAAGCGACCAGAACAAGCGCGACAATATTCATACCGCTTCCCTCAGCTGTGCGTAGCGACTCTAGCAGGTCAGGCATGGGTATCCAGCCCGGCAACCGCCTTGACGGCGTTACGCCAATTGTCGTTCAGCGGCATGAATTCCAGCCCGATCTTGCCTTTATAGCCATTGGCGCGGATCGCATGGATCAGATTGGCGTGATTAATCTCGCCGGTTCCCGGCTCATGCCGCCCCGGCACATCGCCGATCTGGATATACCCCACCTGGTCCAGCCCCGCCTTGAATTTCTGGATCAGGTCCCCGTCTTCCAGCTGCATGTGATAAAAATCCCAGAGCAGCCTGACGCGCGGCGAGTTCACCGACTTGACCATGGCCGTGGCGGGCTGCCAGCCGTTCAGCAGATGATTGAGGTGATTGACGGTGTTGAAGGGTTCGACCAGCGCGGTGATGCCGGCGGCTTCCAGCATCGGGGCGATGCGCATCAAACCGGTGGTGTAGCCGGCGATCATCGCTTCGCGCGTCATGCCGTCAACAATATGGTGGCCGACCAAAGTGAATTGCGTACAGCCCAGAATACGCGCATCGGCGATGGTCGTCTCGATCATTTTCACCAGCTCGCCATGCGCTGCGGGATCGGAGAAGCGGGGGGCCTCGGGCGCAAACTGGTCGATCACCAGCCCATTCTCGTCGGCCAGCCGCCGGATCACCGCCGCATCCAGCCCCGGGGCACGCCGCGCCCGCCAGAATTCGATGGTTTTGAAGCCGGCTTGCCGCGCCAGCGCGAAGCGCTTTTCAAAAGGCACATCCCGGAACCAGCAATCCAGATTGACGGCATAGCCCGACAGGTTGGCGTGTGGCTGGGCGCTGGCGCCGGTCAGACCGGCGGCCGCTGCACCCGCCATGGCGGCTCCGCCGGTGGCGAGGAGCGCGTTCCTGCGGCTGAGATCGACCATCAACGCCTCTTCCCGTGTGTTCTTGTTGCGGACAGCTTACCTGCGGATCAAGGCGCCTGAAAGGCAGGCCCCAGCGGGCACAGCCGCATCCCCGGGGCCAGCCGCGTCCAAGGAAAATCGGCCGGATCGGCCTGGAGCGGTCCGGGAGCCTTGGCCACCAGTATGGCCTCGGCGATCGGCTGGAAATCGGCGCGGAAATGCACCGAGCTTTTGTTGACCAGGATTTTCATTTCCTCGGGCTGAACCCCGGCCATGCGATAGAGATTTCGGTCCAGCATCTGGTCCTTGTAGGTGCTGACCACAATCTGCACCCCGCCGATCGACAGCCGCGCCGAAGGTCCGGCATGTGTCAGCTTGCCGTTCATCATCGGCCCGTCATAGCGGCAGATGCCATCTGACAATTGCTCCACCCGGAAGGTGGCATGGAACGGCGCATCGCCTTGCACACCCGACTGGCCGCCCAACGCGATGGTGATGTCATGGCCCGGGCCCGCCTCGTGCGCTGCCTGCGCCGCCGCCCCGTCCACCATCAGGCCGATGGCGGCGCCCTGCGCACCGCAATGCACCAGCGCCTTCAGCATGCCCGTGGTGTTGGAATCGCCCCCGCCCCCTGGATTGTCCTGGGTGTCGGCAATCACAACCGGCTTTGTGGCCCGCTCCGCGATGGCCTGGGCTTGGCGCACCGCCTCTTCGGGCTCCAGAAACGGCACCACCCACTCGGCTTCGCGGGTGACAATGTATTCGGTGAGGCCAGCCACCACATTTTCGATACGGGCATCCTCGCCATAACCCCACACCACACCGCCACATTCGCAGAAATCAGCCGCCGGAAACCCGGGCGCGAATGACAGGATGACATTCTGCGTGGCTTCCGCGCGCGCCAGCGCCCGGTAAGTGCCCTGGGCGGGCTCCACCATGGTGCACATGGCATTGATCGGGATCAGGAACGGCAAACGGCGGGCAGCACTGTGAAAGCGCGCGCCCCGCGCCAGGAGGCGCTTCATCAGTCCGGCGGCCCGCTCGCCGGCTTCCGCCATGTCTTCATGGGGATAGGTGCGATAGGCCACCAGGGCATCGGCCATTTCCAGCATCCGCTGAGTGACATTGGCGTGAAGGTCAAGGCTGGCGACGATTGGCACACGGGGACCGACCACATCGCGCAGCCGCGCCAAAAGCGCGCCCTCGCCGTCATCATCATGTTCGCAGACCATGGCGCCATGCAGGTCGAGATAGACGCCGTCGAAATCCTGAGCCCGCGCCGCCGCGACAATTTCATGGGCAACGCGCTCGAATGCATCGCGCGTGACATGGGCGGCGGGCGTGGCCCCGGCCCAAAGCACCGGCACCAACTCGATATGCGGTCCTTCCATGCTGCGGATAAAGCCGCCGATGGGAATGTTGACGTCGCGCATGGCCATAAGGTCAGCGCCGCGCGCCATGGCGGGAAAAGCGCCGCCCCGCACAAAGTCGTCATACGCCGTTTTGGACGGGGCGAAGGTGTTGGTCTCGTGCTGGAAGCCGGCGATCAGGATGCGCATGGCCGCCAAACTGACATGGCGGCGGGCGGGCCGCTACAGGCGGGCGGCCGAAAAGGTATCGCAAGTCGCTACATCGCCGCTCGCCAGGCCACGCCGAAACCAGCGCACGCGTTGGGCGCTGGAGCCATGGGTGAAGGAATCGGGCACGACATAGCCCCGCCCCACGCCTCGTTGCAGCGTGTCATCGCCCACCGCCGAGGCCGCCCGCATCCCGCTTTCGACATCGCCGCTTTCCAGCATGTTGAAACGCCGGTCGGCGCGTGTCGCCCAGATGCCGGCAAAGCAATCGGCCTGCAGCTCGATGCGCACCGAATTGCTTTCCGCACCCTGGTCCCGCCCGCCATGCCGGTCCATCACGCCCATCAGGTTCTGGATATGATGGCCATACTCATGGGCAATAACATAGGCGCGGGCAAACTCGCCCGGCGCGCCGAAACGCTGGCCCAGCTCGTTGAAGAAAGTGAGGTCGAGATAAATGCCCCCGTCGCTCGGGCAATAGAACGGCCCAGCCGCCGACTGGCCGGTGCCGCAGCCGGTGGGCGTGACATGGTCATAGGTCGTCACCCGTGCGGGTACAAAATGCGCGCCCTGTTCCTGCATCAGCGGCGCCCAGATATCCTCGGCAGAGCCGATGATCCGCTGCGTGAAGGAATAAGCGGCGTCATCGGCGCGTGGGATGCCTTGTTGCCGGGTTTGCTGGGCGGGAATGGGGCCGCCGTCCAGCAGCATGCGCGGATCCACCCCGAAAATGAGCGAAATCGCCAGCACGGCGACTAGGCCCAGCCCGCCGCCGCCAAAGGCCAGCCGGGGGCCGAAGCCCCCGCCCTGACCCCGGCGGTCATCCATATTGTCGCTGGGACGAAGATCGTCGAGCCGCATGGCTTAGCGGATCACCGCGCAGGCCACGCGGTCACCCGCGCCGCCAATCGGCTGGCTGTTGTGATCGTCGGGATTGGCGTGGATGACCACGGCCGAGCCGTCAGCGTCCAGCAGTGAGGGCATGGCTGAGCCGCCCTTGAACGACACCAGCGCAGAGTAGATCTCCGCCGTCGCCGTGCCGTCGGCGCCGGCAAAGATATTGGGCAGGTCGCCGGAATCATTGGCATTGGGATTCAACAGGCCATGCACCACCGGCTTGGCATTATGCACATGGCTGCCGGCGCTGGTGAATTTGGGGTCGGCGCAACTTCCTTTTTCGTGAAAATGAATGCCGTGCCAGCCGAGTGTCAGGCCCCGGGCCTCGACTTTCAACACGACGCCCTTGGGCGCGGCGGTGACAGTGACGGTGCCGCGCGCGCTGCCGTCCGGACCTTTGAGGTCGCTGGTACCGGCCATGGCGGGAAAAAGTGTGGTGGCGCTCAGGGTGAGGCCAGTGGCAAGAAAACAAAGGGCAAGGATATGGAGGGGGCGCATGATAAATCCTGTGAGTGACGCCCCTTCCCCTGGAAACCTAGAGCTTCCCAGCCCTGCTCGCAACCGGTGCGTGGTCGCGAAAATCCGTATATAAAGAGGCAACGGCGCCAGCCAAACAACAAGCGCCGAGAAACGGGGCAGGATGACACGGGGAAATGGCCTGATTCTGGCGGGCGCCGTCGCGGCGCTGATTTCCGGCGCGGCACTTGCGCAAAACCAGGCGTCTGAACCAAAGCCCATCGGGGGCACAACCCTGGCGCCGCATCCTCTGCCCGACTACCAGCCCGTCACCGACGCGATGCTGCGCAATCCTTCTTCCGACGACTGGCTGATGATGCGCGGCAATTATCAGGGCTGGGGCTTTTCCAGTCTGGACCGGATCAACAGGGCGAATGTGAAAGGCCTGCAGCTGGTCTGGTCGCGCCTGATGGAAAGCGGCGTCAACGAAGCCACGCCCATCGTCTACAAGGGCGTGATGTTACTGGGCAATCCCGGCGATGTCATCCAGGCGCTGGATGCCAAGACCGGCGAGCTGCTCTGGCAGTATCGCCGCACCCTGCCCGCGCGCGACGTGCTGCGCAGCCATTGGGGCCAGCGCAAGCGCAGCATCTTTTTGTATGAAGACAAGGTCTTCACCATGACCTGGGACAATGCCCTGCTGGCGCTGGATGCCCGGACCGGCAAGCAGTTGTGGGAAGTCAGCCGTGGCGGCGATTATTACATTACCAACACCACCGGCCCGGTCGTGGTGGACGGTGTGGTGATTGCCGGCTCCTCCTGCCAGGAAGCGCCATTCGGCTGCTACGTCACCGGCCATGACGCCCGCACCGGCAAGGAACTATGGCGAAATGAAGTGATCCCCAAAAAGGGCCAGCCCGGAGATGAAACCTGGGGCGGCATGCCGTTCGACCAGCGCTGGATGACGGGCGTGTGGGGGCCGATCACCTACGATCCGGACATGAACATGGCCTTTTATGGCTCGAGCGGCGTAGGACCTGCCGCGGATGTGCAGCGCGGCGTCAAGGGCGTCGCCACCCTGGCCGGCACCAACACGCGCTATGCGGTCGAGCCCAGGACCGGAAAGATCATCTGGCAGCATCAAGTTCTGCCGCAGGACAATTGGGACCAGGAATGCACCTTCGAGATGATGCCGATCACCACCGCGGTCAATCCCGATCCCCAGGCCGACGGCATGATGGCGATCGGCCGCCGCGCCGCGTCTGCCAGCCGCAAGACCCTGACCGGCGTGCCGTGCAAGACCTCGATCCTGTGGAGCTTCGACCGTGAAAAGGGCGATTTCCTCTGGGCCAAGTCCACCGCCGTGCAGAATATCGTCAAAGCGATCGATGCCCGCGGCAAGGTCACGGTCAATCCCGAGATGATCATGACGGACATCAACAAGACCTATCACACCTGCCCGACCCATGCGGGCGGACGGGACTGGCCGTTCTCGGCCTATAGCCCGCAGACCAACATGCTGTATGTCCAGATCCAGAATCTCTGCGCCGATTACAAAGTCCGCGCCGACAATATCCCCAGCCTGCCGCGCGACCAATACAACAAGCGGGGTCAGGTTCTGTTCGCCGATGGCAAGGACAAAGTCGGGCGGCTGGATGCGATTTCGGTGGAAACTGGCAGGACGCTGTGGAGCTGGGAAACCAAGGCCTCAAATTATTCGCCGGTGCTGGCCACTGCGGGCGGCATTCTCTTTAACGGCGGCCAGGACCGCTATTTCCGCGCCTTCGACCAGACGGATGGCAAGGTGCTGTGGGAAACGCGGTTGGGCTCGCAGGTGTTCGGCGGCGCGGTCACTTTCAGCGTTGCAGGCCGCCAGTATATCGCGGTGACGGCGGGTGGTGGCTACAACCCCCAGCCGCTTCCGCTCAATCCCGGGCTCGACCAGGTTTCGGGCGGGAACATGGTCTATGTCTTCGCCCTGCCCCAATAGGCGCGCATAAAGGCAGGCACAAATAAAAAGCCCCCGCGTTTTTGGCGCGGGGGCTTTCTTATTGCCTGGATCAGAACAGATCGATCAGAACGGGTCCGTGCGCTTGGTGAACTTGCGCCCGATGTCCGCCGCCGGCGAGTCGCCGCCGGTGCAGATCATGGTGCCGTCCTTGATCATGTCGATCACATAGCTGTCGCTCTTGGGATTGTCGCTGCAGCTGTTGAGGAACATGGTCTTGGACGCCTTGGTGGCGGCCAGCACCCGTGAACGCACGGCCTGCATGTCAGCGCTGCGGTGGCCCGCCGGATAGGTACCAGGACGCCCCAGAATGAAGAACCCGTGATCGCCCGGACCCCATTCCGCAAAGGAGATGCCCGGAACGCGAACCGAGGCTTCGACATTGGCGTCGGCGCGCGGATTTTCAATCTTCAGGCCGAACAGCAGCTCGCCATCCGGATTCATCGGCCACGGATCGGCAATGCGCAGATATTCCTGCGGCGTCACGCCCCATATGCGCGAGGCATAGGCTTGGCTGCCGTTGCCGCGGGTGCCCTGGGCCAGACCGTCGACGCGCGGCGCAAACGGATAGCGCGAGTATTCAATCATCAGGCGGGCGGCTTCCGGGCTTTCAGCATTGCAAAGCAGAATGCCATGCACGCCGGCGGCCAGCGTCTGCTGGATCATCCAGGCATTGGCGCGCACTGCGTCGGTGGTGCCGGAGATCGGCAGGGTGACGATCACCGCCGGGGTCTTGTGACCGGTGCGGGTCGGGCCGGCATCGACCAAGCCGCGCATGAATTCCTGCAGTTCCTTGAAGTCGAGCGGGCCGTGCTCCATTTCATAGGTGATGTAGTCGGCCTTGGTGGCCGCCATCTCCTTGCCCCGTTCATAGCCGCCGCCGCTGATCTGCGCGTAATAGACCGGCTGGCCCTTCTTCCACATGTCGATGATACGGTTGACATGCTTGCCGGTGCGGGTGGTCTCCTTGGGCATTTCCGGAATCACGGCATTGGCCGGCTGGGCCGGCTGCTGCGCGCTTGCCGACAGGCCGGTCAGCAATGCTGCCGCCATACCGGCCAGCAAAATAGTCTTTATCTTCATGAATCTTCCCCGTGAACTTGGTCTGATCGGCCGACGGCGTTGCGTCTTCCTAGTGCGCGCAGGTTGCAATTAAAAACGCAGCATGAAAAGCCCGGAAATGGTCCAGTACAGTCGAATTTCAACCGCTCAGCGTGACGTGTGTCGCATTCTTCTGGGCCCGGATCGACAATTCCGCCGCCAGCAGGCATTGCCCCTGATCCTGCGCCGTTTGTGTGCGCCGCACAATATCTTCAACAAACTGCTGTCCGAACGGCAGCGGCCCGTTGGCGCAATCGATATAGCGCGCGCTCTTGCCATCCACCACAAAGAGATTGTTGCCGCGCTGGGCCACCGCCACATCGACATATTTTCGGATTTCCAGATATCCGTCGGTGCCCAGCACGAAAAGCCGGCCATCGCCCCAGGTCCCCAATCCGCCCGGCGTGAACCAGTCGAGACGGACATAGCCAAGCCCACGATCGCCGCGCAGCGTCATGTCACCGAAATCCTGAAAATTCGGCCGCTCGGGATGGCGCAGATTCGCCACCTGCGCCGAAACCACTTCGGCGCTGGTCGAGCCGGTATAGTAGAGGAACTGGTCGACCTGGTGCGAACCGATATCGCACAGGATGCCGCCGAACTGCGCGTCGTTCCAGAACCACTCCGGCCGCCCGCTGCCGCCGCCGGCAAGGCCGCCGCGCTGCACGATCTGATGCGGGGCGATATTTATGGTCTGGATCACCTTGCCGATGGCGCCCTGCCTGATCAGTTCGCCGGCATAAACCGCCGCCCGCACCTCCAGCCGCTCGGAATAAAGGATGGCGTAGATGCGGCCGGTCTCGGCGATGGTCTGACGCACCAGCGCCAGGTCTTCCAGCGTGGTGATGCCGGGCTTGTCGGCGAGAAAATCCTTGCCTGTCTTCATGACGGCGACGCCGATCCGGGCCCGTTCGCTCGCGATATGGGAGGACAGCACCAGCTGAATGTCGGAGCGGTTGATGATCTCGTCCTGGGTGGCAGCGATCGTCACCTCGGGATAGCGCTGGCGGAACACCGCCAGCTTGTCGGGCTCCAGCCCCCAGCCCGCCACCAGCTCGCCGCCGCCGCGCCGTACCGCCTCGATCATGCCATGGATGTGATCATGGCTGATGCCGCAGACCGCAAAGCGTATGTGATGCTGGGGCTTGACCTCGGGCGCCGGCGGCAACACCTGGGCCTTCACATCGCCAGCCGCAAAGGCCAGCGCCGCCGAACTCAGCCCCGCCGCCACAAGGAAATCGCGCCGGTCATTCCTGCTCATGCGCAGCATCCTGTTTTGACGCCAAGCTAGCGTTAACGCAGAAGCGCCGGAAGGCCCATTTACCCTAATCCGGGGCTTGCCTCGCCGCGCCGGGGCGGCTGTGCCATTTTGAGGCACCAACCATCGGGACCCAAGGCCATGAAGAAACTCGCCGCCGCGATCTGTCTTGCCCTGTCGCTGCTCGGCGGCTGCGTCGTTTATGGTCCCGGCCCCGCCGCCAACGGCGCCTGGGCGGGTTATGACTCCGGCTATGAATATGGCCTCAGCGGCTACGACCGCCCCATCACCTACCGCAGCGACTATGCGTATAGCGGCGGTTACGGCGCCGGCTATGGCGTGCAAGCCGAGATCGGCGTGGGCAATGGCGGCTATTACGGTTCGTACTACGACTACGGCTATTAAGGGCGCGCCGTAACCCGGCGCATCCGATAGACCATGCCCTTTTCGCCGCGCACCCTCAGATCGAAGGTGTCGCCCAGCCCCGAACTGATATCCACCCGATAGGTGTTGGCCGGCCTGTTCCACCTGGCGCGGGTCAGGTCGGAGTCCAGCTGCCGCCACACCTGCCCATCCGCCAGGGAAACGGTGACGGCGCCATTGCGACTGAATTCATATTTCGTCATCGCGACATTGAAGGCTTCCGGTTTGGTCGTGCCGACCAGATCGGCCCAGAAACCGCCGGCGCTTTCCTGAGGCTTCGCGCTGGCGGCCCGGCGCTGGGGTTCGGCGCCGCGCGGCGGCACCAGCCGTACCTGGGCCGGATTGGCGGGCGGCAGATTCAGCAGCGCCCGCATCGGCTGGGCCGAGCCGTAAAAACAATCCAGCCAGACGCGGTTGTCGGCGATACCGTCGCAGCGCTCGGCCCCGGCCATCACTTCGTCGCGCGTGGGTTCGGCCAGTGCCGCGCTTGATGCGAGCGCTATCATGACGGGCATCAGGAACAGACGGCGCATGAAAAGCACTCCCTACCAGTTCAGAAGTTTCTGCAGATTGC
>JBEGVG010000099.1:0-28118 GCA_041178445.1 Pseudomonadota bacterium
CGCGCGCGGCGGCGGCGAGCGCCTGCTGCGGCAGGCCCGCGGCGCGGTCCTCCTGGGTATAGAAGCGGGAGAAATTCTGGCCGACAATTTCATCGGCGGTGTAGCCCTTGATGCGCTGGGCGCCCATGTTCCAGCTGGCGACGTTGCCGCCGGGATCAAGCATGTAGATGGCATAGTCGGTGACGCTCTGGATCAGAAGGCGGAATTGCTCCTGGCTGCGCACAAGGTCGGCTTCGGCCACCTTGCGCTCGGTGAGATCGCGGGTGATCTTGGCAAAGCCGAGCAGGTCGCCCTCAGGCCCGAGCACCGGATCGATCACCACATGCGCCCAGAAGCGCGTGCCATCCTTGCGCACCTGCCAGCCTTCGCTTTCGAACTTGCCCTGTTGCTGCGCGATGGCCAGCGCGCGGGCCGGCAGGTTCACGGCGCGATCTTCATCGGTGTAGAAGCGGGAAAAATGCTGGCCGAAGATTTCTTCGGCCTCATAGCCCTTGAAGCGCCGGGCCCCCGGATTCCAGCTGGTCACAATGCCGGTGGGGTCCAGCATGTAGATGGCATAGTCGTGGATCGCCTCGACCAGGAGCTGGTAGCGGCCTTCGACACTTTGCGCGGCCTCAAAGCGGTCCGGCTTATCCAACAATTTCCCCATCAGCCTGAAACGTCTGAGAAATCAGACGGTTCCCAGGAAACAACGGCATGGGCGCCCTCATACCATAAGACGGTAAAAACGGGCAGCATTGGCCCAGAACAGGCCATCGCGCTGGGCTGGTGCAAGATCGTCCACCATGCGGGCGATGGCCCTCACCAGTTCGCCATGGGGGACGCGCAGGCCCGCCACCGGAAAGTTGCTGGCGAACATGCAGCGCTCCACCCCAAAAATGGCAAGCGCATCGCGCACGATGGTACGGTTGGAGACATAGTCCCAGGCTGCGTCCTTCAGCCCGAATTCCGAGATCTTCAGATGCATGTTGGGCGCGGCGGCGATGATTTCCATCGCCGCGCGCCATGCGCGCAGGCCTTCATCGCTGCGGTCCCAGGGAAAGCCCGTGTGATTGAGCACCATGGGGATATTCGGAAATTGCCGGGCGACGGCGGCGGCTTCTTCCAGGTGCCAACAGGGCACGCGCAGATCATAGGAGAGGCTATGATGTTCCAGGCGCGCCAGGCCCGCAAGCCATTTGTCGTCACGCATGGTGCCGGGGCCGCCCGCCGGCCTGTCCTTCGGCGAGGATGTGGTGACGGGCTTGGAGCGGATGCCGCGCACCAGCGGGAAGGCTGCCTGCTGCTGCAATATCTCCGCCGCATTGCCGGTGTGAAACCAGGCATGGGCGACAATGGCGTTGGGAAAGCCGTGACGGGCATGGATGGCGGAGATCCAGCGTGTCTCGCCGACCTGATCGCTGCGGTCCCATTCCGCCTCGCAATGCACGGTGGCCAGAACATTGTGTCTGGCACTGTCGCGCAGATAGTCGGTGGGCAGGTAGTTCTTCTTGATCGGCGAATAATCGCCCAGAAAGAATCCCGGTTCCGGATGCGATCCCAGCCAGGGATGGCGGGCCATCGACAGGTCCCAGAGGTGATGGTGCGCGTCGATCAGGGTGACCGCATCCGGGGCAGTGTTGATGGCGCCGCTGATGGTTTTCATGGCCTGGCGTCACCGTAATTGTCGATCAACCGGCTGGGCAGCAGATGCACCAGCAAGGCGGCCAGCGCCAGCGCGACGCCCAGGCTGATGATGGCGATGTCGGCCTGGCCGAAATGGGTGCGCATGGCCCCGATGATGGCGGGCGACAGCAGTCCGGCGAGATTGCCCACCGAATTGATGGTGGCAATGCCGCTAGCGCTGGCCATGCCGGTCCAGATGCGGTTGGGGAGGGCCCAGAACAAGGACGGGAACGCCTGGGTGCAGATCGCGGCGAGGCACAGGCCCACCATGGCGGAGATGACGGCACTTCCCGACAGCTGGAAAACGAAGAAGCCGACGGCGCCGGTCATGAACATGGCGGTGAGATGCCAGCGCCGTTCGCGCTTGCGGTCGGCGGAAAAGCCGAACAGCACCACGCCGATCATGGCGCACAGGCTGGGGAGGGCCGAGAGCAGGCCGATCTGCATCGGGCTTTTGACGCCAAGATCAGAGATGAAGGTGGGCAGCCAGAAGGAGAGGCCATAGGCGGCATAATTCAGCAGGAAATAGATCAGCATCATGGTCCACAGCGCCGGCGTGGCTAGGAAGGACGCCAGCGTCACTGGCGGCTTGTTCGCGTTTTCTGCTTCCAGCTGGGCGCGGGCGAAAACCTTTTCTTCGTTGCTGAGCCAGGAAACGCTTTCTATCTTTTCGGGCAGCAACAGAAGGATCAGGACGCCGACCACCACCGAGGGAATGGCTTCGAGCACCAACAGCCATTTCCAGCCCGCGATCTCCCACACACCGGAAAAGTTGGAGAGGATGAAGCCTGCCAGCGGACCGCCCACCAGGCCCGAGCCTGCCAGCGCCAGATAGAAGATGCCGAATACCCGCCCCAGACGGTGGGAGGGAAACCAGGTGGAGAGGTAATAGACCGCGCCGGGAATGAAGCCGGCTTCGGCCGCGCCCAGCAGGAAGCGCATGATGTAGAATTGGGTGGGGGTTTCGACCAGTGCGGTCAGGCCGGAGATGATCCCCCAGCTGACCATGATGCGGCTGATCCAGCGCCGCCCGCCCACTTTATATAGGACGATGTTGGAAGGGACTTCGAACAGGAAGTAGCCCAGGAAAAACAGCCCGGCGCCCAGCCCGAACACCGCGTCGGAAAAGGCCAGCTGTTCCCCCATCTGGGCGCGGGCGAAGCTGATGTTGACGCGGTCAATATAGGCGAACAGCCAGCCCGCCATCAGCAGGGGCATGATGCGCCAGCTCGCCGCGGCGTAGATGCGCGCTTCGCCTCTCACTGTCGTCTCCCCGCCGGTTTTCGCGCTTTACCGCTGTTTTTCTAAAAGCCCCAGCCAGTCTGGCATGAATGGCCACCGCTTGGGAGCCATGCGCACCGGCGATGGAAGACCTGCGCAAAGTTCCAAAATAGCAATGTTTTAACCGCCGCCGAGTAGGGTTGCCTGCAAATGGCGCAACCCCGTCTCAATTTCCGTGGCGTCTCCGTTCTGCTGGTGGACCGGAGCCATTACTGCCGCAGCCTGATCGCCCAGATGCTTCGCGGCTTCGGCGTGCAGACCGTCATTTTGTGCGAAAGCGGCGCGGATGCCAAGGACCAGCTCAAGACCAATGCCGTCTAATTGTGCGTGATCGAAGCTGACCTGCCCGACATGTCGGGCAGCGACCTGATCAACTGGATACGCCGGGAGAACAAGGAGCCGCTGCGCTTTGTGCCGATCCTGGTGCTGTCGAGCTATACCCAGATGCGTCTGCTGTCGGCGACACGCGATGCCGGCGCCAAACTGCTGCTGAAGAAGCCATTGTCGGCGCAGGCGCTGTTCGACCGGCTGGCCTGGCTAGCGCGCACGCCGCGTTCCTATATCGAGACCAGGAATTATGTCGGCCCCGACCGGCGCTTCAAGGAAGTGGCGCCGCCCGACAGCGTGTTCAAGCGGGAGACGGACGAAGCCGAGCAGGCCGCCAAGGCCGAAGCGGATGCGAGCAGGAGTGCGGCGCAATGAGCGGCGTGATGAAGATGGTCTATTTCCCTAAGATCAAGCTCCAGGAAATGCTGTTGCGTCCCGGCGGCATCGCCCGCGATGAGGCGATCCACACGGCGATCGAAAATCTGCGCGCCGAAAGCGGTGAAAGCAACAAAGTGATCGAGGATGCCATTGCGGCCATCGCGGGCATCGCAGCCGGTGCCAAGGCCAATATGTTGCCGCAAGCCGACATGAAGGCGATTATGGAACAGGCCGACCAGATCGTCACCGTGGCGGGCACGTTCGGCTATGAATATCTGGACCGCGCCGCGCGCGGGCTTTGCGACATCACCGATGGCTTGATCCGCACCGGATGCGGCGATGCGGCGCCGATCCATGTCCATGTCATGGCGCTCAGGCTGTTCAGCCCGATGGCGGCCGCGCCGTCCGTGGCGGAAGCCGAGAAGGTGCTCAGCGAGCTGGCCTCGGTGAAGGCCTTTTACGGCTTCACGCCGATAGACGCCCAAGTCAACTGATCTTCTCCCTAATCCGTGTTGTTCGGATCGTCGGGGTTGCGGCCCTGAAAACCGTTCCAGCCGCTTGACGCCGGGGCGGGTGCGGGAGCTGCTTGCGGCGCGGCATTGCCGCCACCGAAGGTTTGCGAGCGCGCGCTGGGCTGGAACTGCGGCTGGGCTTGCGCTTGCGGCGCGGCATTGCCGCCGCCGAAGGTTAGGGAGCGCCCGCTGGGCTGGAATTGCGGCCGTGCCTGCGCTTGCGGCTGTTGTTGCTGCTGACGCTGGCCCATCTGGCCGTCGCGGCGGCCGCCATCGGAGCGCGGGCCGTCCCGCCTTGTACCATCGCGGGCACCATCCCGGGCGCCATCGCGGCGGCCGTCACGGTTGTCGCGGCGATAGCCGCCGTCGTGATGGCCCGGATTGTAGGCGCGGTAGCCGCCGCCGCCGCCATAATAGGGGCGGTCGGGGTAATAGTTGGGCCCATAGTAATAAGTGTCGTAGTGCACCGGGCCGTTGTCATAAGGGCCGGCGCCGTAGCTTCCGTAATAGCTGGTTTCATAGCTGTCATAGGGGCCGACGCAGCCGCCCAGCAGGGCAAGGCCCGCCACCGTTCCCAAAATCTTCGCAATTTTTTTCATGAAAATGCCTCCTGACCCGCTATCCAGAATGATCCTGCCAATCTGAACCCCCCATGAACGGAAAAGTGCCCCTGAAAGGCCAAGATAGGCTGGGAGGGGCCTACTTGACGGCGACCAGCCTTATGCCGCCAAGCGCGCCTTGCTGCACCAGCTCCACAAACCGCACATAGGACAGGTGAAATGCATCATGACCGGTGGGGGTGCCGGCTTGGCGCGCCTCCTCCCGCAGCTTCTGGTACATGGCCAGCCTTTGGGTGAGGATCGGGCCCCATTCCCCGGTCAGGTCGGTGGTGGATATCTGGTGAAATCTCGCCGCCTCGACCAGGGTGCGATAGCTGGCGATGCTTTGAACCGGCTGGATGGCCATGCCGTCCCACATCAGCTTTGCATCGGCATCGGACAGCGGGCGATTTGCAATCCAGCTGGTAAAGGCGAGGCGGCCACCTTTTTTCAGAAGACGGAAAGCCTCGGCCATGGTGCGATGCAGGTCCGGCACATGGCAAAGCGCTTCCTGGCTTATCACCATGTCGGCGCATGCTTCGCCTAGCGGGACATCCATCACATCGCCCTGGATGACGCGGGCGCGGTTCTGAAGCCCCACCAGATCCATCAGCTGCTGCGCGCCGGCGACGCGGCTGGGCGTCAGTTCGATGCCGGTCACCGTGACATCATAGCAATGGGCGAGATAGCGGACCGTGCCACCCAGGCCGGCGCAGAAATCCACGACATGCATGCCCTTTGCGATGCCGGCCTGGCGCACCAGCGCATCGGTGGCCGCCGTGCCGCCAAAATGGTCCTGGTCGTGCGGCCAGAGTTCTGGCGGCTGCACATCATCGGTATGGCCGCGGCTTGCCTGCAGCTTGGCCAGGATCATGCCGCTGGAGATGGGGTGGTGGCTGTAGAAGAAAACCGTCTGGCTTTCGGCCTTTTCTGCAACCATTCCCATTTGCGTCTCCCCCTTACCGTCTCAGGCCGAAGGCGTGGACCTTGGCGTCGTGGGTGACCAGGAAGACCTTGCCCTTGGCCACCACCGGTTCGCTGAAATGCACCCAGTTGGTCATGACGTTCTTGCTGTCATAGAGCTGCTTGCCCGTCACCGCATCAAAGGCGAAGAGGCGCAGGTTTGAGACCGGGGTGGCGCGCATGGTGTTGCTTTCGGCAATACGCATGCGGCGGTCGCCCGGCTTGAGGAAGTTCTGCATCGCCTGGCCGCCGGTCTGGGTGGCATAGAGCACGCCGTTCGCCACCACGGGGGGATCGGGCATGATCATGTCGCCCGACTGCCAGACAGGAACGGCGCTGATCTTGCCGTCCTTCTGGATCACTTCCATCGCCATGATGCTGCCATAGGGCGTGGGACCCTGGTTGACCGGGAAGGGCGAGGCTTTGCGCGAAGTGGCGCCATGCATCGGCAGATAGAGGAAACGGCGGCCATCGGGCGTCAGATAGGTGGTGATGGCGCCCCATACGCCGCGGCCCGGATCGGTGCCGGTCTCCTCGTCATTGCCCAGGCGCGGCGATTGCCAGAGCGGGGTCATGTGATCGTCGCCGCCCAGATTGTTGGCGTCGAGCAGGCGCAAGTACCCTTCCTTCTGCGTGGCGGCGACCAGCGTCTTGCCGGCGATTTCGAACACCACCGGAGAAGCCGAACCCGACAGGTCCATCTTCAGGTTATGGGCATGGTTTTTGGGCAGGAAGGCATCGACCACCCGCACCGCCTTGGGCGCGAGCTTGAGGATAGTTTCGCTGAAATCGCCGCGCAAGGGATCGTGGCGGCCGTTGGAGGTTTCCAGGATCACGGTGCCGCGCGGACCGCGCGCCAGGGCGCCGCGGCCCCAGGGAGCGGCGGGACGCGCGCCGGAGGTGAAGAAGTAGGTGGCGCGGGGATTCTTGAGGTCCTTGACGTCCATCGCGCTGACGGCGCTGGCATCCTTGAGCGGGCTGGAGCCGCGCCGAACAAGTCCGGACATGGCGGCGGCGTACATGGGCGAGTCTTCATTGACGACTTCGGCGCAGGCCCGGCCCGACGTGGTGTAGACCACATTGTCGATCAGGTTGAGGCTCCAGGCGCGGGCGAAGGGCGAGACGAATTCGGTCGGCGTCATCATCTCGGTGCCGTCGGCCAGGTTGAGGGCACGCAGCTTGCCGTCATTGGAGGTGACGAAGATCAGGCCCCGGGCCTTGTCGATGGTTGGCGTGGCCTGGGGGGTGTTGGAGCATTGCCAGTCCGGCGGCTTGGTTGCCTTCACCGGATTGATGAACGTCTTCTGCCAAAGGATCGCGCCGCTGGCGATGTCGAGAGCGAACAGCGTGTCGTCGCGGCCATGGATATAAAGAAGGTCCCTGGCGCCTTGCGCGGTGGAAACGCCCGCGGCGATCACCGGCGCGGTGACGGTGGAAAGGGTGTTGAGTTCGGTGGGGGTGGAAAGCTGGGTGGTCCAGACATTGCGCAGGCCCGGCACATTCTTGATGTTCAGCGTCTTTTCGGCGCGGTTCCAGCCCGTGCGTTCCGGGTCATAGCCCCAGGTCAGCCATTCGTCGGTGGCGGGCACTTCCACCTTCACCGGCACGGGGCGCGGGGGCAGGGTGCGCAGTTCGGCGTCCAGTGCGTCGAGCTTGGCGCGGGTATAGAGCTGCGGCGCGAACTGGCGGACCTCGGCGAGAGTGAAGTCGCGCGCTTCGGGCGGCGCCTTCACGATGTCGGGGAAGTTCTTGAGCAGGATGGTGTTGGCGGTGGGGTTGGCCATCAGCTCGCCGATGGTGGCGGTGTCATGGGC
Organism: Pseudomonadota bacterium; assembly: GCA_041178445.1. Taxonomy (GTDB): domain Bacteria; phylum Pseudomonadota; class Alphaproteobacteria; order Micropepsales; family Micropepsaceae; genus Rhizomicrobium. The sequence continues at coordinate 7,540 of JBEGVG010000099.1, forward strand.
CCAGGGACCGCCGCCGGTTTGCGCGCCCACGGGCGACAAGGTCGCGGTGCCGCAGAGCAGGCCAGCCACAAGCGTGGCGGTGAGCAAGGACGCGATTTTCATGAAGAACCCCTGTTTTGCAGCCCGGCGGCGGGTCTGAGGCCCGCGCTGGCCAGCGAAAACTCAGATTTGCCCAAGCCAATGTCAACAGGCCATGTCAACCCTGAAGGCGGGTGTTAATGGGCGTTAAGACCTGCGGCCGGGCCTGGGCCTTAAAGGCTTCCACACATTTGTCTGCCTAATCTGAAGGCGATTTTCTTGGGTACGTGGGTCGTGAAGAGGACGCGTTCGGTAGGGTTCCTGCTTACGCTGGTTATCGGGTCCCTCATTGTCATTCTTCTGTCGGTTTTCGCCGTGACGGCGAAGGGCGCCTATGACCATGCGCTGGAGAATGCCCGTGTCGCCAGCATTGTTGCGGCGCTGCACAATGTGGTGTCGGCGCGCGAAGCGCTTCGCACAGAACAGGGCATCATCAGCACGGCCTTGGCGGAGCCCAGGGCAACGGATGCGCAGCAGCGGCGCTGGTTTGTCGGCGTGCATTCGCGCTCCAACGTCCAGGTGCATGCCTTTGAAAGACAGGCGGGCCGCTTGCCGGGAGCGCAAGGCCCGATACTGGCGAAGCTGAGCGAAGCGCGGCAGGCCTATGATGATGTTTTCGCGCGTGTGCTTGCCGCCACTGCGCTGCCGGGTGAAAAGCGCTCCGCGAAGCTGGATGATGAGATGCGGCGGCGGCTGTTTGCGCTGGTGGATACCATCGATGCGCAGGCGGCGCCGTTGACGCGTCATGTCGCCGGCAGCAGTCCCTTCATGAGCGAGATGATGCGCATCAGCGACATTGCCTGGCGGCTGCGGGCCGCCGCGGGCGTTGACCGCCGCTCCATGTCGGCGCTGATCCAGGCGGGGCGCGCGCCGACGCCAAGCGAACTGCAGCGCCAGTGGCGCGTGACCGGCGAAATCGACGCGCTGTGGAACTCGATCATGACGGCGGCGCAGCAGCCGAATTTTCCTGCCGACATCAAGGCGGCGATCCAGAATGCCGACCGCGCCTATTTCAAAGGCTATCGCGCCCGGCGCGCGCGGATCATCGAAGACCTGACGGCGGGGCACAGGGTTGACCTCAACCGGGTGGAATGGCTGGAGAGCACGACACCGGCGCTGGACAGCCTGATGGAAATCTCGAAAGTGGCGCTGAACAACAGCGACCGCGTCGCCCAGGCGCAGGCCAAAAGCGCCACGCGCCAGTTGTGGATCGCCATCATGCTGATGCTGCTGTGTGCGGGGCTGGCGGGCTATGCCGCCTGGGTGGTGATCCGGCGGGTTATCACGCCGCTGCGCCAGATCACCGGGGCCTTGCAGGCCCTGGGCGATCATGCCGCGCTTCAGGCCCTGAAATACAATGCCCGCGACGACGAGATCGGGCAGTTTTCGCGCGCCCTGCTGACGTTTCAGAAAAGCGCGGCGGACCGCCAGCTTCTGAAGAACGAAGTGCTGCGTAGCCATCTGGCGCAGGAGGCGGCCGAAAGTGCCAGCCGGACCAAGTCGGAATTCCTCACCAATATGAGCCATGAGCTGCGCACGCCGCTGAACGCGGTTCTGGGTTTCTCGGACATGATGTTGCACAAGGCCTTTGGGCCGCTGCCGGAACGCTATGCGGAATATGCCAGGCTGATCCATGAGTCCGGCTCGCACCTGCTCAATCTGCTTTCGGATATTCTGGATTTGGCCAAGATCGAGGCGGGGCGGTTCCAGCCGGACTTCCGCGATGTGGAAATCCGTGAAGCCCTGCAAGGCTGTGTGGCGCTGATGCGTCGCCGGGCGGAAGAAAAGCAGGTGCGTCTGGCGGCGCTTCTGCCCGACGAGCCGGTGATGATCCAGGCTGATACCAGGGCCTGCAAGCAGATCGTGCTCAATCTTTTGTCCAATGCGGTGAAGTTTGCGCGCGCCGACGGGCTGGTCGAGATTTCGCTGGTCCGCCAGGGCGAGACGATCGAGATCGCGGTGCGCGACAATGGGATCGGCATTCCGGCCCATGTGCTGCCGCGGCTGGGGAACGCCTTTGAACAGGCCAACAATGATCCCATGCTGGCGCGGGAGGGCACGGGCCTCGGCCTGGCGCTGGTACAGGCGCTGGTGCGCGAACATGGCGGTACGCTCGATATCCAGAGCCAGGAGAATGTCGGCACCTGCGTGCGCGTGATCCTGCCCTGCCGGCAGCAGGCGCGCGCCGCGGCCTGAAACACCGGTTTAACCGCGCCGTAACCATGCCAATGCCGGTAAACCGGCACGCCGGACGACCGGTTCCATGGTAACCGTTTAAATACGGGCGCGGCGTACACTGGTCCCCGGGGAAACAAGAACAGCCGGGCAAAAGTGCGGCGCACGCAATCCATTTCGCATCTGGTGACTGCGATCACCGCCATGTTGGTGGTGGCGCTGGTGTCGGTGTTCGCCTGGCAGGCGCTGCGGGCGCTGCAGGGCCAGCGCGACGCGGTGCACATCAAGAACCAGGTCGCGATTGCCCGTGACATCGTGCTGGTGCGCGAAGCGCTGCGGGTGGAACTGGGTGTGATCGTCGGGGCGATGTGGCACGAGGCGCCGGCCACGCCCGCCGCGCTGAAAAAACTGGCAGACGCCCATGCCCGTTCGGCAGCACTGCTGTGCCCGCTGAAGCAGGCGCTGGAGAGGCGTCCGGTGCGAAAGGGTGCGGGCGATATCACCCGGATACGGGTCAGCCACGCCAAGTATGAGGCGCTGTTTCCGCGCGTAGTAGCGGCGCTGAAGCAGCCGCAGGGCCAGCGCCCCCGGCAGATGGAATTCGATCCGCGCCGTTCCATCTATGAACTGGTGGCCGAGATCGACAGCCATGCCGGGGAGATTTCCCGCCACATTGCCGCCAGCAGTCCGGCGATGAGTGAAATGATGAAGGTGGGCGACCTGGCCTGGTTCGTGCGCAGCTATGCGGGCGAGGAGCGGGGTGTCATGTCGCGGCTGGTGTCGGACGGGACCACGCCCGGCCGGAAGGCCCTGGATCCACCCGGCCAGGCCGGACAAGCCGGTTTCACAGATGACCTTGGCCGAAGTCTACGCTTATCAGGACAGGCTGGGGGAAGAGAAAAAGTATAACCCGGTCGGGCGGTATCAAATCCAGAAGCCCACGCTCCAAATGATGCAGCGCTCTCTCGGAATTCCCTCGGACCGGGTGTTTGACGCCGAACTGCAGGACCGGATTGCCGACGGTCTTCTGACCCACCGGGGTTTTGAAAAATATGTACGCGACGAGATTTCGGCAGCGCAATTCCATGATAATCTGGCGAAAGAATGGGATGCGATCGAATATCGCGATACCGGCAAGTCCTTCAAACGTAACCATTCAAGAATAGCAGGGACGCAGGTATTGGGCGGGATATCGCAGATAGACCAGGACTGAACAGATTATCGAGGTCGGAATGGTGCGCTTCTTTGTCCTTCTTGCGATCCTGCTGTCTTTCGCCTTGCCGGCCATGGCGGCGCCCGCCAGGGAGCCAAGCCTGACCTATGCGGCGGCGCGAGCGAAGCTGATCGCGGACGGGTACAATCCGTTACCGTGGCGCAATGGAAAGCTGGAAAGCTGCCAGCGCGGCGCTACGGACAGGTCTTGCATGTTCGCTTTCGAGAGGAAGTCCGACAAAACGGAAAAGGTGATCCAGACCCTGGGCACGGGTGCACTAAATAGCCGCCAGGCGTGGATCATAGAGGAAGGCTATCTGGCCATCCGGTACAATCAGCCGCCTTCGGGCCTGGGAACATACCCCTAGGCACGGTCGCGGCTTATGGCGCAAGGCTATCAGCCGCTCAAATTCTTTCACGGCAGGGACGACTATTTCTGCGACGGCATTTGCGATCGCTATCCGGAGGTGGAGGACTGCAGCGGCACGGGATTGGGCTATTGCTGGTTCGTTTTTTTCCGGCCATCGGATGGTCGCTATCGCCGGATTATCACGGCGGGCGAAGCGCCCATTGCGCAGCGCGACGTTGACAGCATCGATACGCCTTCGCCGGAGATGATCGAAGGGTTTAAGGAGCGGCTGCTGCCTCGGTATGCCACGGTGCGAGCCCAGATGGCTCGGCAGGGATACAAACCCGTCAAGCTGAAGGAAGGGTCCACTTACTGGGAATGCCCCGACCGGATATGCGAACATTATCCGGAAGTCCTGACCTGCTAGGATGCTTTGAGTAAGCCCTGCCAGTTTGTTTTCTACCGTGCTTCCGACCGCACCTATCGTGAGGTGAGCCTCAAGAGACTCGATTTCGACACGAAAAATAGGGTCTGGGACTTGCCGGTGACCGGCTCGGCAAAGCCGACACCGGCGCAACTCAAGGACATCGCGGCGCGACGATAGCAGTCCGCCCACCCACAAGACACGACCCCGCCGCCTTTGGGCCGGCGGGGTTTTTTGTTGGCCGATGTGTTGAGGTCTTCCTCACACTGAACTTGTCGAAGGGCGGGGATGGCCTCATGGTTCGACAGGCTCACCATGAGGAAGTGCCATGACCAAAGATGAAATCACCCAATGGGCGCTGGCCAATGGCTGGAGCATGATCGACGGCTTTCCCAGCCTGACCAAACCCACCAAGCCGCATTCGGCCATCGTGCGGCTGGTGCTGAAGGCCACCGTCGCCAGTGTCGAGATCAAGAAGCCGGCGGGGAAGTGGGAAAAGGTCTCGGGCGAGAGCTATGCCAAGATCGCGGCGGATCCCGACAGCGGCATGCCCGGTGGGCTGGGATTGGGCACGATTTCCGGCATCACTCTATTAATGCAGGACAATCAGGACCGCAAAATGATGGCCGGCATAGGCGCTATGAAGCCCTGAAACGGGGTTTCGCCTATCTTTTTGCCCGGATGGGGATAAAGGAGGGGCCGCAAACCCCACCCGAAAGTTCCCCTTGAGCTTCCCCGCCACGCATCCCGCCCTGTCCCGCGCCCTTGCCGAGCGCGAATACACCGTACCCACGCCCGTGCAGAAGGCAGTGGTGGAGCCGGAAGCCGAAGGGCGCGACCTGCTGGTGTCGGCCCAGACCGGATCGGGCAAGACCATCGCCTTTGGCATGGCGATGGCGGATACGCTGATGGAAGGGGCGCAGACTCTGGGCCCGGCGCGCGAGCCGCTGGCGCTGATCATCGCGCCGACCCGCGAACTGGCACTTCAAGTGCAGCGCGAATTGTCCTGGCTGTATCACTATGCGGGCGCGCGGATTGTTTCGTGCGTCGGCGGCATGGACCCGGGCCGCGAGCGGCGCGAACTTTCCGATGGCGCCCATATTGTTGTCGGAACGCCGGGCCGCCTTCGCGATCACCTGGAACGCCGCGCCCTGAAAGTGACATCGCTGAAGGCGGTGGTGCTGGATGAGGCGGACGAAATGCTCGACATGGGCTTTCGCGAAGATCTGCAGTTCATCCTGGAAACCACGCCCGAGACGCGGCGCACGCTGCTGTTCAGCGCCACGCTGCCCAAGGCGATTGTCACCCTGGCGACGCATTACCAGAAGGATGCCTTGCGCATCGCGGCGCGCGGGGAAACCAGCGCCCATGCCGATATCGAATATCGCGCCATCCGCATTGCCGGCAACAAGATCGAGCGCGCGGTGGTCAATTTGCTGCGCTTCATCGATCCGCCGGGCGCGCTGGTGTTCTGCAACACCCGCAACGCGGTGCGCCACATGGAAGCCCAGCTGACCGAGCGCGGCTTTTCCTGCGTCGCGCTGTCGGGCGAGCTGTCGCAGAGCGAGCGCAACCATGCGCTGCAGGCGCTGCGCGATGGGCGGGCGAAAGTGTGCGTCGCAACCGACGTGGCGGCGCGCGGCATCGACCTGCCCAGCCTCAGCCTGGTGATCCATGCCGACCTGCCCAATGACGCGCAGGTGTTGCAGCATCGCAGCGGCCGCACGGGGCGCGCCGGCAAGAAGGGCGTGAGTGTTTTGCTGGTGCCACCGTCGCGCCGCCGCAAGGCCGAGGAGATGCTGGGCCGCGCCCGGGTCAATGCAGTGTGGGGCAATGCGCCCTCCGCCGACGACATCCGGAAAGTCGATCACGAAAGGCTGCTGGCCAATCCGCTGCTGACCGAAGGCGCCAGCGAGGACGAATTGGTGCTGGCGGACGAACTGCTGGCGCACAGCGATCCGCGCCAGGTGGCGGCGGCCTTTGTGAAGATGTACCGCGCCGGGCTGCCGGCGCCGGAAGACATTGAAGAAGATGTCCCGTTCCAGCCGCGGGGAGAAAAGCCGCAGCGGGAGCACAAGCATCGTGAGCCACGGGAGCACTCTCCCCGCGAACGTACGCCGCGTGAAGACGGGCCACGTCAGCAACGCGAATACACGCCCCGCCCGGAAGGCGAAAAGCGCGAATACAAGCCGCGCAGCTTCGACAAGCCCCGCGAAGAACGCGGTTCGAAACCCGGCGGCATGGAAGGCGGCGTCTGGTTCCGGCTGAATGTCGGGCGCGAACGCAAGGCCGATCCCAAATGGCTGCTGCCGGAAATCTGCCGCCAGGGCGAAGTGACCAAGAAGGAAATCGGCGCCATCCGGGTGTTCGAGACCGAGACCCTGTTCCAGGTCGCGCCCGGCGCGGTGGAAAAGTTCAGCGAGCTGGTGACGGCGCGCAAGAAGGGCGGGGTGCGCATCCTGCCCGCCCGCGACCAGACCGGCGAATCCCATGGCCGTCCCTATGGCGAACGCGATGCCGCCGACAAGGCAGCGGATGCGCCCGCCGCGCCTCGCGAGCCTCGCGCCGATTTTCACGGCAAGAAGAAGTTCGACGCCAAGCCGGACTTTGCCGGCAAGAAGCCTGATGGCGGCGACAAGCCGTTCACCGGCAAGAAGTTCGCCGGCAAGAAATTCGGTGACAAGAAATTCGGCGGCAAGAAGTTCGGCAAGCCGGGCGGCGGCTACAAGGGCAAGAATCCCCGCACCCCCAGCGCCTAGGCGCTGCGCAGCGCCGCCCTTCTCAATGACAGGCTAGGTCAGTGCGCCGCCGCCGGGGTCAGCACGGCAATGTCGCCGCGGTCCGCCACCGTCGCATCCCAGGGGAAGGCCAAAGTGGGATCGTTGACATGGCGGCGCATGCGGATGGTCAGGCGCGCGCCGGCGCCGGGCGACAGGCGCAGCGGGAAGTGCGGCGCATCCAGCTTGGTGGTGGCCGTGCCATCCGATACCGACACCAGCTGGTGCTCGGCATAGGCGCCGCCGTGCACGATCAGTGACTTGGCCTTGCTCTGGTTCAGGTTGACGAAGGTGACGGCGACATGGTCGGCGCTCCAGCTGTCGATCAGCACTGCGACATCCTCGGGTACGCCGGCCCGGCGGCGTTCGGGATCGAAATAGCGCAGGCGGGAGAATTGCAGCGCGCCGCCCTGGCCGGGGGAGGTGGGGGCCCAGCTGGGATGGCCGATATAAAGGCCAGCGCACATCAGCTGGGTCAGCGGTTCGCAGGCCGGCGTGCCGGGATTGAACTCTAGCGCCGCATCGGCCAGCCGCATGTCGGGCGCGGTGGTGTCGGCGTCCAGCTGTTCCATGCGCTTGCGTATTTCGGTCAGCGCCGCGCGCAGCGCCTTCACCGGATAGGTCGGGTTCTTGCCTTCGAGATAGGAATACCAGCCGGTCTCTTCGGCGCGCGCCCGGTCGGAGGGCTTCATCGACAGGTAATAGCTTTCCAGGAAGTTGAACTTGTAGTTGCCGGGGCGATAGCTGTACCAGCCGTCATCGCCATGCATGGTGGGCGAGGACCTGACGCCGTCGATCACCCTGGCCTGGGCGTCGATCTTGTCGGCCTGGCGGCGCCAGACATCGAGATATTTGTCATCGCCCTTGGTCACCAGATAGGCGTTCATGAAGCCGACAAAGGAACGCGGCAGGCGGTTGCGGTCGGCGCGCTTGCCGGTTTGCGGCACGATGGGCGAAAAGCTCCAGCCATAGACGCCGCCATACCATTTGCCGTCGGCATCGCCGCCGATGGTGCCGTCACGGCCGACATTCGACGGGATGATGTCGTTGTTGGCGCGGGTGCGTTCGATCCAGGCGTCGGTATATTCGACGATCCAGTTCTTGTACTTGGGCTCATGCGTCAGCATGTAGGCGGTGGCGGCGAGGCTGGTCGCGACCAGGTTCAGCGGATTGTCGCCGACCACGTTGTTATAGTCCTTGAAGTGGGCGAGGAATTCTTCGTAGTTGGCCTCGCCATGCGCCAGGGTGGGGAAGCGGTGCACCACATCGATGGGATCGCCCGCCCAGTCCAGCGCGGTGGCCTTCCTCAGCATCGGACCTTTCGAGCCGTTCATCATGCTCTTGATCAGCTTGAGCTTGGGATCGTAGTTCGGCGCGCCCGGATCCTCATCCATGTAGAAGCCGGCGAAACGCTTGACGCGCGCGCGATAGAGCCGGTCATAGGGATTGGCCAGCGGCATCTGGGCGAAGACCGTCAGGCCTTCGCCGTTATGCTGCCAGTCCATCTGGGTGGGCCATTCCTTATAGTACATGCCGCCCTTGGCGAAGGGCACGTCGGTGGTCTTGGCGGCCGTGAACTGGCGGACATGGCCTTCATAGCCCTTCTCATACATTTGGCGCAGCACTTCGTCGCCGCCCAGCGCATAGACATGCGGCCAGTCGTTGAGATGCTCGATGGCGTCATCGGGGCCGTCATTGCCGCCCCAGCGTTCGATGGTTTCCAGATAGCCGTTGGTGGGATTGAAATAGCGTTCCCAGAATTTGACGCAGGCCGCCGTATTAGCGCGCAAGAGTTCGCGCTCCAGCAGCGCCCATTCCGGCGGCTCCATCGGGGTGCGGATGCTGATCGATGTTTCGGCGGCTTTCAGCCTCAGCGGCAGCAAGGCGATGGCCGCCGCCGATCCCAGCAGGAATCCACGGCGCGTGCGGTTGGTCATGGCGAGGCCTTACGGGTTGAGCGACGACAGATAGGCGACGATGTCGATGCGCTGCTCGGGGGTCATTTTCTCGACCTGCTGCTTCATCATGATGGCGCCCGGTCCGTTGCGCGCGCCGGTCTTGAAGTCATAGAGCTGGCGCGTCATCTGGCTGGGCGAACGGCCAGCCAGTGGCGGCACATCGCCATTGCCCTTGAAATCGGGGCCGTGACAGGCGGCGCAGGGAAATCCGCCGGCGCCGCTTTCCACCAGCTTCTTGCCCCGGGCGATGGAGCCGCGTGGCACATAGGCGATGAAGCCGACCATCGAACCGCGCGCGTCGATATGATGCTCGTCTTCTGGGGTTTCGATGATGCGCTTGCCGATCGGTTCGCGCGGGCCCGGAATGGTGATCAGCATGTTGCGGCGGTCGATGTCGGTCTTGGGCACCGTGTCGGTTTCCACCACCCGGATCCATTTCTTGTATTTCAGCTTGGCGAAATAGTCGGCGGCGATCTTCACTTCGGCGTCGTTGGAATGCCGCGCCACCCTCAGCATGGAATTGATAGAGCCCATGCGGTTGGTGGAAGACTTGCGCGTGCCTTCGCGCATGTCCTTGACCTGCTGCACAATGTAATTGGCGGGCAGGCCGGCGACCGACGAGTTCTCCGGCTTGCCCTGGCCGTTGGGCAGGTGGCAGAAGCCGCAGGCCGAGACTTCGGGCTTCCTGCCATGTTCGACGATGGTGGGCATCTTGGGATGGGTTTCGGGGAACCAGTCCGGCACGTTCCAGCGGTCGTTGACGCTGGCGTTGGTGAAGGTCTTCTTGGAGCCCTTCAGGGTCAGCTTCTGGTTGGGGTCGAGCGGCGGCCAGGGATGCGTCGCCACCGGAAAGGCCCAGTAGGGCAGCGGATCGTTGGGGAAAATCCTGCCGTTCTGCGGCGGCAGCGTTTTGGGATCGATATCGACGATCTTGGCCGCCGCCGCCTTGCCGCCCGCGCTGCCCTGATTGCCGCCCTGGGCCAGAGCGCCGTTGCCAAACAGCGCCGCGCCGGCCACGGCACTTGCCGCTACGGCCAGACCGGCCAGACAAATCGTCATTTTCCGCATGCGTTTCCCCAGTTGGCCCTTTTGGGCATTCTTGAGCGAAGTGGCGCATGAAAACCGCCCGCCGGGCAAGGGAAAATCGCGCCGCAAGCCGCCTTCTCACAGGGGTTTTCGCGGGCCGACGCAGCTGCGAAACCGTCACGGATACGCTGTATTACCCCTTGGACTTGGCCGCCGGAACGAGTCAGGCTGCGGTGTCATCGGGTCGGGGGACAGTATGAGAATCTTTGCATTGGCGTCGGCGCTGGTTCTGGGCGCATCCATCTGCGGCGCGGCCGAGGCGCAGACGCGCCGGTCGGCGCCCAGCTACGCCTATGTGTTCGCCGAGTATGATCACTACAGCGCAACCGGCGGCTCGCTGAATGGCGGCGGAATCGGCGGTGGCTGGCGCTTCAACCGCTATTTCGGGGCGCAACTGGGCGGACAGTATTTCCGCAAGTCGGGCGTCGACATTACCAACGGCTATCTGGAAGCCCTGGTGCATCTGCCCTTCGCCTCCAACTTCTCGGTCTATGGCTCGATCGGCGGCGCTTACGCCCGCGCCGAGACCAGCGTGACGCTGTTGACCGCGCCGCCGACGACCATCAAGGTTTCAACCACTTCCAGCGGTTATCGCGCCGGGGTGGGCGCGGAATACTGGATGGGCCGCAACTGGGGCCTGCGCGCGGGCTTCCATCGCCAGAATGCCGGCGGCGTGGCCGACGATATCAGCGTCGGGCTGGCCTTGCGCTTCTAGTCACGGCAGCAAAGACACAACGGCCCGGCAGCGATGCCGGGCCGTTTTGCTTTGGGACATGCGCGCTATCTGCGCGCCCAGGTCATGCGGGAAAGCAGCCCATCCTTCAGGACAAACTGATGATAAAGCGCGGCCAGGGCATGGCCGATCGCCAGGCCGACCAGCGCGAAGGCGGCATATTCATGGATGTCGGTCAGGGGGCGATAGATCTCGGGCGTCCGGGATAAAAAAGGCGCGATCTGCACCAGTCCGAAATCCAGTCCCCGCCCGCGATAGAACAGGGTGGGAAATCCGATCAGCGGCACCACAACCATCAGCGCATAAAGCAGGCCATGCACGATTTTGGAGGTCAGGCGGATGATGGGCCCGCTGCTGGCGTCCAGCGCGGGCGGGCGATGCGACAGCCGCCAGCCCAGCCGCGCCAAAGTCGCCACCAGGATTGCCACGCCCAGCAGCGCATGCAGGTTGATGATCGTGCCCGTATAGGCCTCGGGGAAACTGTCCACTGTCAGCCCAAATGCGAAGGCGGCGGCGATCAACAGCGCCGTCAGCCAGTGAAGCTGGATGGCGATGGACGTATAGCGGTTCGGCATGACTAGGGGCTTTCGGTTCTCTTGGCAGGCAGGGTCCCGATAAAGGCAACGACCGCATCCAGGTCTTGCGCATCCCACATCTGTTCGCGCATGGGATGGACCGGGGCCCGGATGTAGTCGCGCAGCGCCCTGGGCCGGCGGGCATATTTGCGGGCGATGCCGGTGAAATCGGGCGCGGTGATGCTCACCCCCTCATCGGGATTGAGAACCGGATCGGGCTGTTTTTGGTGGGGCATCACCTTGTGACAGGCCGAACAGGCCTCGATGGCGATGGCGCGGCCCAGCCCGGCATCGCCGGCCGCCTGGGCCGCGGCCGTCGCACCGATCCAGAACAGGGCAGCCAGCAGATAGCGCATAATGGCTTTTCGCACGTCTGCGGCCCAGCCGGCTTGATCTGCATCAAGGCGCAGCGTCACGCCACCCCCATCATGGTTGCATGCTTCTGCGCCCCCTTCCGGTGTTTGCCATGCTTTGCACGCTCGCACTGCCCGCACAGGCGCAGGATGCCGGGGCAGGCGAGCGCATTGCCCAAAGCTGGTGCAGCAGATGCCATGTGGTGGACAGCGGCCAGCAGAAAGGCGGCAATGATGCCGTGCCGACATTCCCCTCGATCGCCGGGCGGGCTTCGACCAGCGAGGCGTCGCTGACGGTATTCCTGGCCACGCCGCATCGGGACATGCCCGACTTCAATCTGACCCGCGCCGAAATCCAAAATGTTGCGGCCTATATCCTCAGCCTGCGCGACCGGCCCTGAGTCCAAAATGCAATCAAAGTCTGGCCAAAGACGGTTACCCGCCGGTAACGGGTTGTGCTGGCTCGTCTTAACCGGTTGCACAGGACCCGCCCGCTACTCTGCGTAGAGTAATGGGGGTGCAATGCGGGGGCGATCCGTCGGGGCACTGGTGACAACGATCACCGGCCTTCTGGCCATGATGCTGGTACTGGTGTTCTTTGTGGCGGCACTGTCCGCCATGGAGCAGCAGCGTGCTGCCACGAACGATCTCAACTCCGTAAACGAGGCGGGCCGGCTGCTGGCGGCAAAACAGGCTGTGCGTATTGAAGCTGGCTTTGTCGGCGCTGCGCTGGACACCCCGAGCCCCGCCACCGCCCAGGACCGGGCGCATCTCATTGCTCTGCACAAAGTCTCGTCTCCATTGCTCGATGCGGTCAGCCTGTCGGGCGCGCCGCCCGGCGAGCGCGAGAAATTCGAAAGGCAGCGCGCCGCCTTCGACCGGATCATCAGCCAGGCGCTCAAGATCAGCGCGCTTGCGCGACAGGACCGCCCGGCCGGCATTTACGACCAGTTTCGCAGCCAGGCTTCGCAGCTGATCGAGACTTTGGATGCCCGCTCGCGGGTATTGTCGCAGAAGATTGCGCTGACCGATCCGGTGAATACGCAGCTGATGAAGATCGGCGATATCGGATGGCGGCTGCGCACCGATGCCGGCGCCGACCGCGGCAATCTCACCCGCATGATCCTCCAGCAGCACCCTCTCAGCGATGCGCAAGCCCGGCAATTGACCCGCAGCGAAGGCCGCATCGCCACCAGCTGGGAGGCATTGCAGGAGGAGATGCAGGCCACCAGCATGGCGCCGGAACTGCGCGATGCCATCCGCCGCACGGAGAGTGGCTATTTCCTTGAATTCCGGCCCCTGCGGGCGGGGATCGTGGCAAGGCTGCAGGCCGGAGAAATTCTTCCGATGACCGGACTGCAATGGATGAAGATATCCAATGACGGCCTGAACAGCATAACCGACATTGCCAATGTCAGCTTCGCGCTGACGCGCGTCCATGCCATGGACGAACTTCAGAAAGCGGGCTCAAGGCTGCTCTTCTTCATCAGCACCATGCTGGCCTCGATCGCCCTGGCGGCAACGGTGATCGTCTATATGCAGAAGCATATCGTGGGTCCGCTGAAGAGCATTACCGCCAGCATAACCGACATCGTGACCGGACACCGGCCCGGCCCCATTCCCTTTGAGGACCGCCAGGATGAGATCGGCCAGTTCGCCCGAAGCCTCAGGCTGCTGCGCCAGACCATCGCCGAGCACCGGCGCTCGGAAGAAGCCCGTCACGCGGCCGAGGTTTCCAACAGGGTCAAGTCCGAATTCGTGGCCAATATGAGCCACGAACTGCGCACGCCCCTGAACGCCATCATCGGTTTTTCCGAAGTCATGAAAAGTGAGATGTTCGGCCCCTTGACCGCGCGCTATGCCGAATACTCCCAGCTCATCCACCGGTCGGGACAGCATCTTCTCAGCCTGATCACCGACATACTGGACCTGTCAAAAATCGAATCCGGAAAATGGGAGATCAAGCCGGAGCGTCTCGATCTGGCCCAGGCTGTCGAATATTGCCTGCGCATGCTGGGCGAGCGCGCCGCACGGCAGGCCATTGTCCTGCGTACCGAACTGCCCGATGCGGAGGTTTCACTGATCGCGGACGACCGCGCGACACGGCAGATCCTGCTGAACCTGCTCAGCAATGCGATCAAGTTCAGCCGCGCCGGCGGCGAGGTTGTGATCGGCGCCCGCCTTGCCGGCGGGGAATTGCGGATCGCGGTCCGCGATAGCGGCATCGGCATTCCCGCCAGCGAGTTGCCCCGCATCGGCCAGGCCTTCGAGCAGGCCACCAACAATCCGCTGCTGGCCAGCGAAGGCACGGGCCTGGGCCTGGCGCTGGTCAAATCGCTGATGATGCTGCATCAGGGCTCGTTCACAATCGAAAGCATCGAAGGCCAGGGCACCACCGTGACGGTGGGCTTTCCGGTCGTCGCGGCAGACAGCATCGCCGCCTGACCGGGGCACGGCTTATTTGATCAGCACATCGCTGACCGGCGTGCGCGGTACGCTGCCCTTGTCCAGCACCAGCGTCACCGCCACATGCACCGGGCCGCTGCCGGCGGCCGGGCGTCCGTCATGCACCGCTTCGCGCGGCACCAGGAAGCTTTCGCCCGCCTTGATCACCTTGGGCGGCTGGCCCTTGATGAAGATCTCGAAACTGCCCTTCACCACCTGGGTCATTTCCACGCCGTGATGGATATGCGCGCCCACCGTTTCGCCGGGCTGAAAATCGCGGGTGGTGATGATGACGGTCTGGTCCTTGCTGCCGGGCGGAATGTCGTAACGCTGGGTGTTGGGACCTTGCTGCACCGCCATCACGCCGCCCGACTGGGCCATGGCGGCGGAGCCGCCCATTAAGCAAAGCGCGGCGGAGACGCCCGCCAGAACCGCGCCCTTCATCCATAATGCGCCGAATTTCATGCTTTCCTCCCCGTCCGTTGGCCTCAGGATGACGTTTCGGCTTTCGGGCCGCAAGGCTGGCTGTATCGGTCCCGCGCGGCTATGCTGCGGCATGGCTGACAAGAAGAAGACGATAACCATCGCAGAATCCCGGCAGGACGCCGCCGACCGGCGCACCCAGATGGTCCGCGACCAGATGCAAAAGGAACGCATCGCCACCGACGCCAAGACCGCCAGGCTGAAAGCCCTGCGGCTGGCCCAGGAGGAGGAAGAGGCCGCCCGGCCCAAGCCGCCCGCGCCCGTGAAGGCGAAAAAAGCCAAGGCCAAGACGAAAGACTGACCTAAAGCGCCTGGACCGTCGCGATTGCCGCCGGCGCGATGTTGAGGCTGTTGCGCAGCGGGAACAGGAAGGCATCGGCCTCGATCTCGAACACATCGCCGGCCTGCGTCTTCACGCCGGCACTGAAGGACAGCGTCGCGGTGCCGAAGAAGTGCACATGCACGTCGCCGGGACGGCGGAAGCCCGCATATTTAAAGTGATGCGCTTCCAGGTTGGCGATGGTGTGGCTCATATTCGCTTCGCCCGACAGGAAAGGCTTGTCGAAGATCACGTCATTGCCGCGGCGCACTTTCGATGTGCCGGTCACCGCATCGGGCAAGGCGCCGGTGCGCAGTTCCGGCCCGAACGAACACTGGCGCAGCTTGGAATGGGCCAGCCACAGATAGTTGAACTTCTCGGTGACATGGTCCGAGAATTCATTGCCCAGCGCATAGCCCAGGCGGTAAGGCTGGCCATCATCCCCTATTATATAAAGTCCCACGATCTCGGGTTCCTCGCCGCCGTCCTGGGCGAAGGCGGGTGATGCAAAGGCGGCTTCCGGCGCCACCACGGATGCGCCATCACCCTTGTAGAACCATTCAGGCTGGGCGCCTTCTTCGCCGGGGCCGGGCTTTCCCTTTTCCAGGCCCAGCTTGAACATGCGCATGGAGTCGGTGAGCGTATCTTCACCGGAAAGCTTCTTGTGCATGGCGTCGCGGCCCTCGGCGCTGCCCAGATGCGTCAGGCCGGTGCCGGTGACGATGGTGTGGGCGCTGTCGAAAGGATGATCCAGCGGCGCCAGCACACGGCCTTCACTCAGCGCGGCGCGGATATCGATCATGTCGCCCACGCCCAGATCGGCCAGCCTGGCTTCCAGCGAAACACCTTGCGCGATGGCGCCGCGTGCCAGGTCATAGGTGGTGGTCACGCCATTGACGATGCGGCCCTTGGCATGGGCATCCAGGGCGGCGACGGCGCGGCTGCCCTCCTTGGTCTTGAACTGCACCAGCCTGAGCACCATGAGCTTGTCCTTATAATGTGCCGTCTTTTTCGCGCCGTCCGGCCGCAAAGGCAAATCCCGTCCGGAACCTGCACCTGGCGGGGGCGTTCAACAGGCATGAAGCTGACCATCTTCGCGGCGATCATCTTTGTGGCGGGACTGTGGCCGGGCCTGGCGAAATATCAGGGCGGCGTGCCCAGGGCCGCGCCCCCAAAGCATGTTCTGACCATGCTGAAAGAGTCGTCCGACCCGGCGCCGTCCGGGCTGCAGGCCTGGCCGGAAAAGCTGAAACAGCGGCTTTAGATGCGCACATACCAGATTGTTTTCGCCCTGATTCTTGCGGCTATTCTGTTCATTGTCCTCAAGCTTCTGGGCCTGTTTCTGCAATTCGCTTTGGTGGCGGCGGTGTTGGGTTTTGTCGCCGGACTGTTGCTGTGGCAGCTGCTCGTAAAGCTCTTTCGGCAGCGCAGCAACTGAAAGTCTGTCAAAGTGTGTCAGCGGCTGCGGCTTTCGTGCAGCCGGAAGATGCAAGAAACCCCTTCTTTGATGCTTCCAAGCACGGTTAAATGGCGCGGGCAGGGACGGCGAAACGTCCCGCATATGCGTCAAGGGAGAATGTATGTCCGGAATCAATCGTCGAAACATGATGGCCGCCACTTCGGTGCTGGCGCTGATGGGCCATGCGGCCCTTGCGCAGCCCGCGGCCGCACCTGCGCCTGCGGCGCCCAAGATTCCCGACACCGACTGGGACCAGTTCGGCGGCAATCTCGCCAGCCACCGCTATTCGCCGCTGGACCAGATCAATGCCGACAATTTCAACAAGCTGGAACTGGCCTGGAAGTTCAACACCGACTCGCTGGGCCCGACGCCCGACGCCTATTTCAATTCCACGCCCCTGATCGTGAAGGGCCGCATCTACACCACCGCCGGCATGCGCCGCGACGTGGTGTGCCTGGACGGCGCCACCGGCGAACTGCTCTGGGCCTACCGCTATGACGAAGGCCAGCGCATCGGCAGCCGCGGCGGCCCGGGCTTTGGCTGTTCCTACTGGACCGACGGCACCAACGAGCGGGTGATCTTCTGCACCCGCGGCTACAACATGATTTCGCTGGACGCCAAGACCGGTCTTCCCGACCCGGCCTTCGGCACCGGCGGCATTGTCGACCTGCGCCAGAACTTCGACCAGGAAGTCGATCCCACCCGCGGCATCGTCGGCATTCATGCCCCGCCGCTGGTCACCAAGAATGTGATCGTGGTCGGCAACGCCCCCACCGCCGCCGTGAAGGGTTACCTGCGCGGCTTTGACGTGCGCACGGGTGCGCGCAAGTGGATCTTCCACACCATCCCGAAGAAGGGCGATTTCGGTTACGACACCTGGCTCGTGCCGGGCCAGGCGGAAGCCGCCGGCAATGTCGGCGTCTGGGCGCCGATGTCGGCGGACGAAGAACTGGGCCTGGTCTATGCCGGCGTCGAACTGCCGCCGACCGACCTCAACGGCACGCAGCGGCACGGCAACGCGCTGTTCAGCGAAAGCCTTGTGGCGCTTGATCTGGAAACCGGCAAGCGCAAGTGGCATTACCAGCTCACCCATCACGGCCTGTGGGACTATGACATTCCCTGCGCCGCGATCCTGTGCGACCTGAATGTGAATGGCCGCGCCATCAAGGCGATCGCCCAGCCCTCCAAGCAGGGCTATCTCTATGTGCTGGACCGCGTCACCGGCAGGCCGGTGTGGCCGATCCCCGAACGCCCCGTGCCCAAGGGCGATGTGCCGGGCGAATGGTATTCGCCGACCCAGCCGATCCCGTCGCGTCCGCCGCCGTATGACGCCAACGGCATGCTGGAAAAGGACCTGATCGACTGGACGCCCGAACTCAAGGCGCGCGCGGTCGCCATCTCCAAGCATTACAAGATGGGCCCGGCCTTCACGCCGCCGCCCTTCGTGACGCCTGGAAAGGGCATCTTCGGCCTGATGATGCTGCCCGGCACGCAGGGCGGCGCCAACTGGCCCGGCGGTTCCTACGATCCGGAAAGCCGCAAGGTCTTCATCTATTCCAAGACCCGCATGGAAGCGGTCAGCATGATTCAAAATCCCAACGATGCCACCAAGTTGCAGCAGGGTGGTCTGGGCACCGCGCCCAATACCGCCGATCCCGCCGGCGGCATCTTCGGCTCGGCCGCAAGCCTCAAGGGCGGCACCACCCGCACCTTTATCACGGTCGATGACGCCATTGATGCGCCGATGGTACCGCGCCTGCTTTCGATTGAGGGCCTGCCGCTGAACAAGCCGCCGTTCGGCCGTATCACCGCGCTGGACCTCAATGACGGCACCATGGCCTGGCAGGTCGCGCATGGCGAAACCCCGGACTTCATCAAGAACCATCCGCGGCTGAAGGGCGTGAAGATTCCGCGCACCGGCCAGTCCGGCATCCTGGGCACCCTGGCGACCAAGACGCTGGTGATCTGCGGCGATGCGGGCGTGTTCACGGATGAACAGGGCCGCAAGGCCGCGCGTCTTCGCGCCTATGACAAGAACACCGGCGAGGAAAAGGGCGCCGTGTTCATGGAGAAGGTGCAGACCGGTTCGCCCATCACCTACATGCTGGGCGGCAAACAGTATATCGTGCTGGCGACCTCCAGCGGCTATGGCGCCGATCTGGTTGCCTATCGTTTGCCAGGATAATGCAACAGGCCGCCGTCATATGTGCGGCCTGTTTCGCATCTGCCTTGATGTTTGCTTGCCCAGTGCAAGCCGCGCCTGCGCCGGAAAAAAACCGGCGCAGGCGTCTTCGCTTAAAAAGGCTCTCGTCAAGAAGGCCACGCCGGTTCTTTCGGAATATCAGAAAGAACAGGCGATGAGCCCGGCCCAGCTGATCCGGCGCTGGAAGGCGCCGGTGGCAAAAGCCTCAAGGCGCTTCGGCGTGCCGGTGGCCTGGATCAATGCGGTGATGCGGGTGGAAAGCGGTGGGCGCACCATGCTGGCGGAAAACATGCGCATGATCTCCAGCAAGGGCGCGATGGGCATCATGCAGGTGATGCCGGAGACCTATAAGGAGATGGCGGCCGACCACCGGCTGGGCCCGGACGCCTTCAAGCCCGAAGACAATATCCATGCCGGCGCGGCTTACTTGCGCTGGCTGCGCGGCAAGTATGCCTATCCCGCGATGTTCGCCGCCTACAATGCGGGACCGGGACAGGTGGATGCGGCGATGCAGAAGGGCAATCCGCTGCCGAAGGAGACGCGCGATTATATCGTGCGCATCAACGCCATCCTGGGCGGAAAGGATGACGGCACCGCGATCTTCGCGGCCAGGCTCACCCGCCCCGACGGGTCTGAGGTGCTGGTGGACGCGCTGGTGGTGATGGCGGTGCGCGCCGGGCTGCCGGGCGAGTATGGCCCGGATGTGCAAACGGTGATCCGGCTGGGCGCACGCCAGACCCAGGGCGTGCGCGAAGATATCAAGGCGGTGACCGAAGCGATCCGTATTCGCGGCGGAAAGATCTAGCGGCTCTTGTCCGCCCACATCGATACCGCCACGATCATTGCAATGGCGAGCAGCGAGGTGATGGCGGGCAGGGTGGCGCCCGGGGGCGGCGTCGGCGACTGCATTCCGGCATAGGTCAGCGCGGCGATGACCAGCGTCATGGCGATGACGGTGAGGACGCGCGCGCTTGTCAGTTTCACACGCATCAGGAACCACGCCAGCCCTGCGCCCGCGATGGCCATCTCGGCCAGCAAGGCGAGATCGAGCCGGTTCCACAGGCCCAGTCCCAGCCGCGGCGACGCATTGCCCCACAGTGTCAGGTCCGGCTCATGCACCAGAAAATCCAGCAGCCAGTGCGACAGTACCGCCAGCGCCATCACGCCGGCGCCCAGCGACAACAGCTTGCGCCGCGCCGCCGCGCTCCACAGCAGGGCCGCCAGCGCCGCCCATAGCAGCGCCGCCGCATCGAACGGCATCAGAATCTGCTGCTGGATGAACTCAATCACCGGGTGAAGAACTCCCTGGCCACGGTGCAGGCCATGGCGATGCAGACCCTGAAGGGCGTGGATGCGCCGGCGCGCGACGCCTTCCTGGCGCGGCTGTTTGCATTGTCGGCCCAGCATGACCTCCTCACCATGGACAATTGGGAAGGGGCCTCGCTGGAAGGGGTGATCCGCCGGGCCCTGCGCCCCTGGCGCGAAGAAGGCACCGCGCGCTTCACCACGGACGGACCGGCGGTGCATCTGGACACCAAGCGGGCGCTGGCGCTGGGCATGGGCTTTCACGAACTGGCGACCAACGCCGCCCGCTATGGCGCCCTTTCCAATGCCACCGGCCTGGTGGCGGTCCGCTGGGAGATCGCGCCCGACGGCAAGACCCTGAAGCTGACCTGGCGCGAAAGCGGCGGGCCTCCGGTTGTGCATCCCCGGCAAAGGGGGTTCGGCCTTCGGCTGATCGAACATGGGCTGGGGCGCGAACTGGGCGGGATGGTGCGGCTGGACTTCGCGGCCGACGGGTTTGTCTGCGAATGGATCATGAAACTCGAATAACTGCGAAAGCGGGACCACGGCATGAAAAGAATCCTCATTGTCGAAGACGAAATCATTGTCGCCCCCGCGCGCGGATGCGCGCCATGAAAAGAATCCTGATTGTCGAAGACGAAATCA